>JAUVVA010000001.1 GCA_030604905.1 Verrucomicrobiota bacterium
ATCCAGACCGTCATCCGGCCCAACAACGACGCGCACCACGATTTCCGCGGCTTCGCCGGGCGCATCGCCGGCGGCGTCTTCAAGCCCGGCGACGAGATCGTCACGCTGCCCTCCGGCCTGCCCGCCAGGATCAAGTCCATCCACGGCCCGCAGGGCGAGGTCGCCGAGGCCTTCGCGCCGATGTCGGTCGCCATCACGCTCGACCGCGAGGTCGACAGCTCGCGCGGCGACCTCTTCGCCAAGCCCAACAACCAGCCCGCCGTCGCGCAGGACCTCGAGGCCATGGTCTGCTGGTTCAACGCCAAGGCGCTCCAGCCCGGCGGCAAATACATGCTCCGCCACACCACGCGCGAGACGAAGGCGGTGGTGAAGGCGATCCGCTACAAGGTCGACATCAACACGCTCCACAAGAAGGAGGACGACCTCACGATCGGCATGAACGACATCGGCCGCATCCACGTGCGCACCGCCGTGCCGCTGATGATCGATCCCTACAAGCGCAACCGCAGCACGGGCAGTTTCATCCTGATCGACGAGTTCACCAACGCGACCGTCGGCGCCGGCATGATCCTCTGGCCGGATGGCAGCGAGCGTCCGCAGACCGAGCAATTCGCCGACATGGGCGGCCTATGATCGGGGAGACCGACCGATCCGACGTGGCACCCCGCGAACGCGGGACCCGTGGGTTCGGAACAGGGGCGCGACGCCCAGGCCACTCCAAGCCGGCCACAGCTTCACTGGAACTGTCCACCGCGTTCCAAACCGAGTTATGGCCACAAAAAGCGCAAAGAGCGTTGCTGCCGTCGCGGCTCTCCCGCGCGCCAATCGGTCAGAGAATGGCCGCAAAAAGGTGCAAGAGGCGCAAAAAAGCAGAGTCGCCGGAGCTCTGGATTGCTTTTGCGACTTCTGCGCCTCTTTGCGGCCGATCAATTCTGAAAGAGACTTCGATGACGGGACAGGGTATGTCTGGTAAATAGGTTCATCCTGCGCGCAAACGAGAGGAGAAACTCGCTGGGCCGGCGGGTCAGACTGTCGCTTCGCTCGGCAGTCCCATCCGCGTGATCAGTGGTTACAGCCCGGCCCTTCGCCCATCTGGGTCCATCGGTGTGATCTGTGGTTAAAGTGAATCACCGGTCGCCGTCTCCCGGCGGCCGGGGCCTTTACGCCGCGGGTGGCGTCACTTGTTCGATCACCACTTCGAGCGGCTTCTCCGGGGCGCAATCGGCGCGCAGGGCGACGAAGCGCTCGCGGTGTTCGTCGTAGATCCGCCACAGCGCGTTGCGGTCCGTCTCGGGCAGGGGCAGGGCGTCGATCTCGGCGCGGGAGTAGAAGCCAAAGCGCCCCTCGTCGATCGTCGCCGGCAGGCTGTCGAGCGGTTTGGTGCAGCGGAAAAGAAACAGCAGCCAATGCGAGGCGCCCTCGTAGGCCTTTTCCGCGATCATCGCGAAAAGGTGGAGGTCGGCCGTGCTGACCACGTGGCCGGTCTCCTCAAAAGTCTCGCGCACGGCGCACTCGAAGGGGGACTCGCCGGTCGCGGTTTCCAGCTTGCCGCCGATGGGGGACCAGGTGCCGCGGTTGGGGGCCTTGGCGCGCAGGAGCAGGAGTTGTTCGCCGCGCGAGTTCTCGATGAAGACGAGCACGGCGAGCTTGTAGCCGAGCAAGGCGCTGGGCGTGGCGGAGGCAGCGAGGGGCGAGGCGGCGGCGGACATGAACGTGACACCCCACTAAGGCGCAGCCGCGGCCAAAACAGAAGCCTGCTCTTTGGCGCGCGCGGCAGGCCCGACACCGGACAGGCGGGGACCGCCGCCGAGGGATGCGGGAGCCCTGCGCCCGTGCCGCCTCGCCAAGCCTACAGCCCGGCCTGGGTGATGGCGGCGATCAGATCGTGGCGTTCTTGGAAAAACAGGTAGCGGTCGCTTTGCAGGTCGGTCCGCAGCCGGCGCAGGAGGTCGACGGGCGGTTGACGCAGCGCGAGCAGGCCGGGCAAGGACTCGCGCAATTCTTCTGCGCGGATCGCCTCGGGGTCGAGGGTGATGAGCTTGTTGAAGGCGGCCTGATGCACCGGGTCGATCTCCAGCGCCTTGCGCAGGGCCTGGAGGGCGAGTTCGCGCGCGCCCACGGCCTCGAGCCGGCGCGCGGTCAACACGAGCAGATCGGGGCGGAGGTTGGGCTGGGCGAGGTATTGCAGCAAGGCGCCTTGGGCGGCGAGGATGTCGCGCTGGGCGAAAAAAGCCACCGCGCGCAGGGCGTCGAGACCGCGCAGCGAGGCGTCGGGCAGGCTGTGGTCGATAAGGGTGACGAGCTGGATGGTCGACTGGGCCTCGGCGTAGCGGCCGGCGACGAGCTGGGCCTCGATCAGGCAAATGGCGGCGGTGCCGGGCGGGAGGGGCAGCGTGGCGCGGAGATCGTAGAGGCGGCGCGCGAAGTCTACGCGGCCGTTGTTGGACACGAAGGAGGCGAGGCCCTCCATCGCCGAGGCGTCGCGGGCGAAGCGGTCCAGGTAGCTCTCAAAGCCGCGGGCGAGCGCGTCCTCGGCGCCGGTTTCATGGAGTTGCTGCAGCTCGTCGAGGAAGGCGCGGGGATGTTCGGGGAAGGCGATCTGGCGTTGCAGGGCGAGGCGGCGCAGCTCGCCGGGGCGGCCTTCGTGGCGAAGCAGGGCGACGAGCTCGACGTAGGCTTCGAGGTTTTCCGGGTGGGCCCGGAGGAGGCCGCGCAAGCGCTCGGCGGCCTCGGCGCCGCGTCCGCGGGCGTGGGCGATGCGGGCGAGGAGGAGCTGGCCGTCCTGGGTGCGCGAGGTCTGGTGGAGGTCGAGCACGGCCTCGGCGCGCTCATGGCGGCCGCGGAAGTAGTGCGCGGTGGCCTCGGCCATGAGCAGGATATGGCGGGCGTTGGGCGAGAGGCCGGGGGTGGCGGCGCGAAAATCGGCCGCGATCTGCGCCACGGCGTCGTCTTCCTGGAAACGGAAGAGGGAGGCGAAGACCCACTGGAGGTAGTCGAGGTGGTCGGCGTGGTAGGGCAGGCCTTCGACCATGAGCGGGCGGGCGAGGTCGGGGCGGTGCAGGGCGAGGTAGAGATCGGAGACGCGTCGGCGCGCCTCGGTGTCTTCCGGGACCGAGGAGAGGCCCGCGCGCATGTAGCCGAAGGCGGTGAGATACTCCCGCTCCTCGAACTGCCGTTTGCCGAGCGCGAGGAAGTATTCGCCCTTGGAGCGCCGGTAGTCGTCGATCTTGAGCGGAAGAAGGAGGAAGTGCGTGTAGCGGGCCTCGGGGAAGCCGCGCCGGTATTTGACGAAGACCCAGCCCGCGGTGGCCAGGCCCACCCAGCCCAGGAGGGCGAGCAGGAGGCCCCAGACGAGGCAGCGTTTCCAAAAGAAGCGGATCTTCGTCTCGTGGAGGGAGCGCTCGTATTGGAAAGGGGCGAGCGTGCCGAGGCCGAGGAAGCTTTCGATCTCCTTGTGTTTGGGGTCGACTTTGGAGAGGTCCACGGCGGGGAGCGGGTGGCGTAGCGGAGGCCGGAGCGGGTGGGGGGGAAAGAAAAACCCACCGCACCCGGAGGTGAGGTGGGTCTCGGAAGACGGAGGGAAGACGGCGTTTTAAGCGGTCACGCGGCGACGGCGGCGGGTGGCGACAAAGCCCACGGCAGCCAAACCGGCCAAGCCGGCGATGGAGGCGGGCTCAGGGATGACCTGAATCACGCCCTGAGAGATGAACTGAGAGGTATTCCAAGAAAGGCCTGAAGGTAGGGGGTTGTTGTTCAGGAAGGCTGTGGTGTTAAAGCTCGCACCTGTAAAGCCGCTGGAGAAGAAAGTGAACGAATCTCCAACATTGGCCGTTGCTAGATAAGTGGGAGCGACCTGTATCGTTATCGCAGCTCCGCTAGTCGTGAGACTTCCATTGCCAAGGAAACGCCCGAAGACGGTCGGGCTTGTTATTTCAAAAACCAACGGTCCGTTGATCGAGTGGTTTCCGGTGAGGGTAATGGAGCGAGTTCCCAAATTGACGCCGGCGGTGTAGGCTAAGCCTCCACTTCCGCCGGCCCATGTCGCGTTGGCACCGGCAAAGACAGGTAGACCTAACGTGTGGAGGGACGAATCCAGATTCGTTATGGCTCCGTTAACTTGAAGCGTATCGTTTCCAAACGCGAGGATGGCGGTAGGCGATGAAAGCGATGATGCAAACGTTAACGAACCTATAACCGTAACACCGGTATCAATGCCGATCAAGTCATCGGTTGGTTGTGTCTGGATGATAACCGAAGATGACGAGTTAGGGACCCCATTGCTCCAGTTAGACGAAGTGGACCATGTGGAGTCGAAGCCTCCGTCTATCCACGCCGTTTGGCCAATTAGAATAAGGGGCGAAGTTAAGAGCAGTCCTGAGGCGTAAAGGGATTTCATGAGTTGCGGCCGGCGATTTTACAGCGAATACGGAAGTTCGAACGACAGGAATGAATTCGCCCCTGTCGCAGAGTTGCGCTTGAGCACGGTGAAGCTTGTTCCGGCGGGGATAACGACTGAATTTCGGTTTACTGAACCACCCCCAACGAGGCGCCATTCATTATCAGTCCTTTGGAAGTAGACATCGTTTTTCAAGGTGAGCGGGTTGTAGATACTGAGTGTGTCGCCTGTAAGCGCGTTGTTGGATTTTGTCCAATTGGCAATATTTAGCTGAGCAAGTGTGGTGTCGGCGGGATGTAGAGTTGAGGTGGTGATAACGGAACCAGAACCAGTGGTTTTTGCGAGCGGACGAATTTTCGGCACTTCACCGACAATTGTCAGGCTGGTCGCCGTCCGGTTGGCTCTACGGTTTATAACCAAGCCCTCTTCTGGAAAAATTACCCGATTATTGATGTTGGTCGTCGCGGTATTGGTTCTCCAGTGACCCAATGTAGTGCTAAAAAAGATAATGTCGTTCCGGAGGGTCGCCTTGTTGTAAATGTTGATGGTATCAGCAACCAAGGCGGAAGATCCTCCCGCAATGACAATCGGGTCGCCGGGACCGTTCGTTCCAAAGATCCCGGCAATTGTATCGGCCGGGAAGATTTCTATGCGATCACCTTGAGCGACGGAAAATCCCACTTCATTAAGTGGAGTTTCGCTGGATGAATTATCGCTGACATCGACAGTAATGGTATTGGCCGTGTTCGCCGTGATGAGCATTCTACGGCCGGCCTGTGTGCCACTTGCAATCTTAAGGATATACGGACTGTCCGATTGAGCCAGTTGGTTGGAGGTGAATGGGGAAGCCGCTACGGTTATTGAATTGCCGGTGGCACTCTGAATTGGCCCAGTGTAGATGGCTGCAGCCGTGAGAGGAAAAGCGACGTGGATCGATGTAAGAGAGGTGGATCCAGTTGCCGGGAAGCTATAGACCATCGCCCCGACCGGCGTGGTCGCCACGCTCTGGGCGTTGAGGGTGGTGAGGGCGGCAAAGAGCAAAGCCGCGCAGGCGGCGAGGGGGCGGGGCGAGAGCATGCGGCAGGTAAGGCTCATGGGTGGGAGGGCGTCAATCGCGGGGAAGAGGCAAGAGCGGATATCGTAACGCTAATCGTTGCGGGGCGGGGCTGGACTGGAACCAAGGGCAAATTTGGCCGGCCAAAATGCTCTTGTCGAGGCAAGAGACGCGCACATTGCCCGCGCTTTGGCTAAGTGTTTGTGAAAGGCATGGCGGACGTATTGTAAGTTTTTGGAGGGAGGTGGAATGCGTTGTCCGGGTTTGGCTGCCGCTTTTCCTCGTTCTTTGCTGGGACCATTCCCGCAGTGAGGCTTGGGGGCCGGCACCGGGGCAAAGGGCGGCCTGTGTCCGGGGCGGCCCGACGCCGCGGCGCGAGCACCTGCGTCGAGCGCGGGCGCGAGGCGGGCCGGCTCCTCGCGGCCGGCGCCCCCGCCCGAGTGCATTGGGGTGCCGCTCTGTCACTCGCTCGCGCTCCGCTTGATTGGGAGAGCGGCCCGGCGCGCGCCGCGGAGGGCTCTTTGGTCTGCGGCGGGCGCGCGTGCCTCGGCGGTCGCCGACGGGAGCAAGATCAGGCTCGCCGTATGGCTCACTTCGCCGCCCGGGTTGGCGGCGGCGAGGCGGGGGGAGAGTTGCTCGATCTCCACAAAGGCCAGCTCTTCCCGGCCGAGGTAAACTTGGGTGGTCAGGCCGGCGTCGGGGGTGTCGACCACGCGGCCGACGATGGGGCCGGGGGCCAGTCCCAGCCGCGCCCCTCCCGGCAAATCGGCCCACAGCGTCTGCGGCGGCAGGCCAAACTTGGCGTCGCCGTCGCCGCGGTGGAGCACCAGTTGGCCGGGCACCGGGCCCGGGGACGCGAAGCGGGGTTCGGGGGCGGCCTCGACGCGCAGGCGGTCCCTGGCCGGCACGAGGGGCAGATGGCCGATGCCGTGGGGCAGGTCCGGCGTGGGCTGCGGCACCACGTGGACTCGCGCCTCGGGGTGGATCTGGACGATTTGCACCGCCTGCCGCGGCTCGCCGTCGCCGGCCCAGCGGACGATGAGCTCGACGCCTTCGCGGTGCAGCACGTAGTCGCGCACGATCCGCGGATAGCGGTCGTCGCTGTGCGCGCCGACGACGCGCAGGGTGCGTCCGCCGTCGCGGCGCTCCACCCGCTCGGCCGCGGCCGCGTGCCAGTCGTGGAGCGGCGGCCATTCGCGCGGCCACTCCGCCTGCGGGCCCAGCCAGACGATGTGGCCGCCGGCCGCGAGCAGGTTTTGCGCGCCGCCGGGCGGATGGAGCTCGGTCAGGCGGGCGCGCTCGGGGTCCACGACCAGGGTCCAGCCTCGTGTCTCGGCCTGGAAGCGCCCGCTCTCCGTTTGCCGCCAGCGCGGATCCGAGACGCATCCACCCCAAAGCGTCGCGAGAACCAGGAGGATGAGCAGGCGGGGGCGGGACGGGCGCGAACGATCAAGGGGCGGGCGGGGCATGCGGGGATCGTGTCGGCCCGTCCGCCCGAGGTCCCAGTCTTTTCTACCAGTATAAGCAGAAGCTGTCCGCATCCGTTCAACGAGTGAGTAAGAAGGGGGGTTCAGCTTCCCCGCGTCCTTCCGGAATGCTGCGGCCCGCCCGGGCCCCGGCTCGCCCGGGCGAAATACCCCCTCCCCATGAAACTCCCCCCATTCCCCCGCCTGTTTGCCGCGCTCGCCGCCGCCGCGCTGGCTCCGCTCGCCTCGGGCGGCATCCTCTACCTCCAGGACTTCGGCCGTGAAAACGACGCCGTGAACGACAACCACCAGGAGCGGCTCAACCACAGCACGGTCTACGACAACACCAATCCCGCCTCCTACCACTGGTTCGCCTACCACGGGCGGCCCGGCGTCGTCGAAAACATCAGCACCAACCCCTTCCCCTCGAGCAACAGCGGCCGCACCCGCGTGCGCCACCTCGTCGGCACGCCGATCGACGCGGTGAAGACGCCCAACGCCAGCGGCCCCGCCCAGGGCTCGCAGGGCCGGGGCTTCGTCCATGTGCAGACGACCGGCGCGTCCGCCGCGGCGGCGAACGACATCTTCCTCTTCACCGAGCTGCGCGACACCTTCGCGGTCTCCGGTCAGCTGCCTCCCCAGGCCCGGCGCAGCGAGTTCAACGCCGCCGTGGCGGCCGGCGGCGGCGCGGGCAATCTCACCGCCCGCTGGCGCGGCGGCGTGGGCCACACCAGCACCACCCAGCGGCTCGCCGTGCGCGTGGACGATGCCTGGTTCGTCACCAGCGGGCACGCGGCCACCTTCACGCAGACCTGCACCGAGGCCGACTTCGCCCAGAAGGCCGTCGTGCACGAGGTGCGCCTCGGCGAGGCCCAGTGGCTCCCGCTCACCATCATCGGCGGTCTCGCGCCCGGCAACGGCGCCCCCTCCGCGTTGCCCGCCGGCGAGATCTCCGGCTTCGGCGTCTACGCCACGATCACCGCGACCAGCGGCAGCGATGTCTTTGTCGACACCTTCGAGATGGAGCTGCCCGCGGCCGCGGGCACCGGCTACTCCTGGGGCAATGTTCGCATCGGCGGCGGCGGCTTCGTGACCGGACTCGTCGTGCACCCCACCGAGCCGAACCTGATCTACATCCGCACCGACATCGGCGGCTGCTACCGCTGGGATCCGGTAGCGGAAAAATGGATACCGCTGATGGACGCCATCGGCTGGGAGGAGAGCAATCTCTACGGGATCGACGGCATCGCGCTCGACCGCTCCAACCCCGACCTCGTCTACGTCGCCGCGGGAAAGTATTCCTGGGGCTCGCCCTCCGACGTGCTGAAATCGACCGATCGCGGCGCCACCTGGCAGCGCACCGGGCTCAACAAACTCTTCGGCGGCAACCAGGGCGAGCGCTGGGCCGGCGAACGCGTCGCGGTGGATCCGCACCACGGGGCCCGCGTCATGGCTGGCACGCTGCAAGACGGTCTCTGGATCAGCACCGACGCCGCCGCCACCTGGCACAAGGCGCCGCTACCGGCCGTCACCGAGGGCAAACGCATCAACACCGTGTTCTTCGACCCGCGGCCCGGCGCGGCCGGCGTCGTGTATGTCGGGGTGAAGGGCGCCGGTCTGTTTCGCTCGACCGACGCCGGCCTGAGCTGGAGCGCCATGGCGGGCTCGCCGCCTACGCCGCACCGGATCGCGCTCGACGCCGGGGGCGTGCTCTTCGTCACCGCGACCAACGGCGCGTTCAAACTCGTCGGCTCCACCTGGGTGGACATCTCCCCGCAGGCCAACGGACCTCACTCCTACAACGGCCTCTCCGCGCATCCGAGCATCCCCGGCCGCGTGCTCGTCACGCGCTATTGGAGTGGCTTTAACAACTTCATCTACCTGAGCAACGACGGCGGCTCCTCCTGGACGCACCTCAATCCCTCCGCGAGCGAGGTGAACCAGGAGAAGTATGACGTCCTCTGGGCGCCGAGCGGCCACTTCGCCTCCGCCGTCTCGTCGATCACCTTCGATCCCCACCAGCCCTCGCGCGTCTGGATGACGGATTGGTATGCGACCTGGCGCGCGCCCGACATCGGCCAAAACCTCTGGCAGCGGCTCACCCAGGGCCACGAGGAGATCGTGACCTTCGATCTCATCAGCACGCCCACCGGCGCGCCCCTGCACAGCGTGGTCGCCGACGTGGCGGGCTTTCGCCACACCGACTTCAGCACCTCGCCCGCCGCCCGTTCCTCCACGATGCAGGACATGCTCTCGATCGACTGGGCGGAGAACAACCCCAACCGGCTCGTGCGCACCGGCGGTCGTTCGGGGCTCAAGGATAGCAACGAACAAATCATCTACGCCCCCTCCGGCTATTCCAATGACAACGGCCTCACCTGGACCGATTTTCCCAGCCAGATCGGCACCGGCGGGCGCATCGCCATCTCGGCCGACGGCACGCGCATCGTCTGGTTGCCGCGCGGCACCACGCCCCGGGTCTCGACCAATCTCGGCGCCTCCTGGCAAAACTCCAGCGGCGCCCTTGCGACCAGCATCAACGACATCTGGGATTGGCGCCAGCCGCTCGCGGCCGACCGGGTGGATTCGAACAAGTTCTACTATTACCAGGCCGGGCGTTTCTATCGCAGCGACAACGGCGGCCTCAACTGGACCCAGGTCGCGACCCTCCACAACGACCACGGTGTCTACATGAAGACCGTGCCCGGCCAGGCCGGCGGCGTGTGGGTGAGCCTCAACAACCGCGGCCTCTTCCGCTCCTCCGACGGGGGCTCCACCTTCACCAAGCTGCCCGAGATCTCCCAGTCCAAGCTCTTCGCCTTCGGTCGCGCCCCCTCGGCCGGCGCTCCCCCCGCCGTCTTCATCCAGGGCGTGGTCAACGGAGTGGCGGGCATCTTCCGCTCGGACGACTTCGGCACGAGCTGGACCAGGATCAATCCCGACAACTTCCTCGCCGGCAACAGCCCCAACGCGATGGAGGGCTGCCGCCAGGTCTGGGGCCGCGTCTACATCGGCACCAACGGCCGCGGCATCTACGTCGGCGAGAGCCCCTCCGGCCCCCCGCTGGTCTCCGCCACCAGCTCTCCGGCCGAGGCGGGCAGCGTCGCCGTCCACTCCTCCCCCGACGCCACCGGTTCCTCCACGCTTACCGCGATTCCCCGCCCGGGTTACCTCTTCACCGCTTGGAGCGGCGGCGTGGAGGGTGCCGCCAATCCCCTTACGCTGAGCGTCGCGGGTCCAACCGAGATCGTGGCCCACTTCAGTCCCGACCTCCGCGACTCCGATGGCGACGGCCTGAGCAACCACGCCGAGATCACGATCCACGGCACCGACCCGCAGCTCGCCGACACCAGCGGCGACGGCATCAAGGACGGCGACAAGGTGGCGCTCGGGCTCGATCCGCTCAAAAACGACTCCGCGCTCGTCGCCTACTTCGGCACGCGGGCCGATCTCTACCCGCACTTCTACACGCTCGACGATCTGGCCACGCTCGCGCTCACCCAGCCCTTGATCTTCCACTCGCCCGACTCGGGCGGCTACGCGCTGCGCCTGGGCCTTCAGGTCTCCCTCGACCTGCAAAGCTGGACACCGCTCCCGCTCAGTCCCGAGCGCATGAGCCTCACCACGGGCGGCGAGCTCGAGCTCGTGGTCGACATGCCGGCCGGAGTGCACGCCAGCTTCTATCGCCTTCAAGCCGGTCCCAACTGATCCACTGGGGCGGCGCTTCGCGAAATCGCCGTCTCCCGTTCTACTTTCTCCCCCTTCCGCCAAGCCCTTCCCCTATGCAAAAACGTCCTGCCCTGCTCGGCGGCTCACGCGCGCTCCCCGGCGCCGTGGCCGCATTCCTGATCGCCCTCCTCCCGGCGCACGCCGCGTCGGCGGCCGCCTCGCGCCCGGGCGCGTCCGGCGCGTCGGTCGCCACGCCCGGCGCGCCGGCCGCGGATCTGGCCGCCACGCCCGACTACCGTCGCTCCGGCGGCTGGGTGTCCTCGCGCATCGGCGGGGGCGGTTATCTGCAACACGTCGTCTTCGCGCCCTCGAACCGCGAGGTCGTTTACCTCACCGTGGATGTCGGCGGCATCTACCGCAGCGACGACGGCGGCCTCACCTGGAACATGCGCCACGCCGGCCTGCCGCAGGAGGTGGGCGGCGCGGCGGTGCGCGGCGCGGTGGTCGATCCGCAAAATCCCGACATCGTCGTCGTCGCCGTCGGCAGCCAGTGGGGCCGTGCCCTCGGCCTCTACCGCACCGAAAACGGCGGCCGCACCTGGGCGCGCGTGGCCGACGGGCTCTTCTACGGCAACGAGCCGCAGCGCGCCTGGGGCCACATCCTCCACTGGCCGACCCACGGCTCCGGCAAGCGCCTCTACGCCGCCTCCGCCGGCAGCGGTTTCCTCGTGAGCGAAGATTCCGGCAAGACTTGGTCGAAGCGCGGCGACCTGGACCGCGTGAATCCCGTCGCGATGGTCGTGGACTCGCGCAACCCCGACCGACTCTGGCTCTCCGCCCACGCGTGGAAGCCCTACAACCGCGACCGCCTCGAGGGCGGCTTTTTCTACAGCGCCGACGCCGGCCGCACCTGGGCGCGCCGCGAGGGCGATTCGCCGATCACGATGGTGCAGCACCCGCGCCAGCCCGACACCGTGCTCGGCGTCTTCGGCGGCACGCCCGCCATCCGCGCCTCCTCCGACCAGGGCCGCAGCTGGAGCGGCTGGGCCGAGGGCCTGCCCGACGTGGACCGCCACGGCGACTCCGTCTCCGACCGTCGCTTCCAATCGCTCGCGCTCGGGCCCGACTTTGTGCTCACCGCCTCGCAGCGCGGCACGAGGTGGCGCCGCGAGCTCGACGGCGGCCCCTGGCGCCGCGTGCCCCGCGAGCACGTGCGGCAAACGGGCGAGGGCGAGCGTTGGTTCGCGCTCTACGAGACGCGCTTCGACCGGCTCGGCGCCGCGCTCGGCTTCATCAAGGTGCACCCGGAGAATCCGCGCCGCTGGTTCTTCACCGACTGGTATGCGCTCTACCGCAGCGACGACGAGGGCGCCAACTGGACCATGACCATCGACGGCATCGAGGTGACCGTGATCCACGCCTTCATCCCCGATCCCAAGAACCCGGACCGCGTCTTCCTCGGCATGGCCGACAACGGCCTCTTCGTCTCCGAGGACGGCGGCCGCAGCTACCAGATCATCCCGCTCGCGGCCGACGTGAAGGCCATCGAGATCAGCGGTGGCCCGCGCCCGCGCGTCTTCGCCACCGGCGGCAAGACTTCCGGCGCGCAAAACATCCGCGAGATCTTCTGGGCCGACCTCGACCAGGTGCGCGGCGAGTGGACGCGGGTGGAGAAGCGCGGCGTGTTGCCCGACGGCGAGGACAACCGCTCGCACTCCCTCGCGGCCAACCCGCTCCGTTCCGGAGAGATTCTCGTCGGCTACTCCGGCCCGGTGGGCGAGGGCAGGGGCGGCGTCTATCGCTCCACCGACAACGGCGACACCTGGCGCTGGTTTGGCCAGGGCCTGCCGGAGGGGCGCAACCTTATCACCGGCCAGCCCTGGAACACCGGCCGCGAAGTCGCGCTCAACGCCCGCGGCACCGCGGTGGTGAGCGGCGGCGACGTGCTCTTCGTGCGTGCCGCCGGAGCCTCGGCCTGGTCGCGGCCGGCCTCGGCTCCCTCGGGCCGCATCGGCTCGGTCGTGGCGTCCGCGACGGAGGACGGCGCCTTCTACGCGGCGACCGACCGCGGCCTTTGGCGCAGTCGCGACGAAGGAGCGAACTGGGAGCAGGTGCGGGAGGGCGCGGCCCGTCACCTCGCCACCGATCCGCGGCGCGCCGGGCGCGTGGTGGCCAGCCTCGCCGACGGCATCGTGTTGAGCGACGACGGCGGCGACACCTGGGTGCGCCTCTCGGACGATCTCCCGCGCCGCCACTTCCCCTACCTCGGTCTCATCGGCCAAGACGGCATCGTGGTCGGCACCGACGGCACCGGCGCCTTCCGCGCCGATCTGCGCGATGTGAAGCCCTGAGGCCGGCTGAGCCGGCTTGAGGCCGGGCCGCCCGCGCCGCTACCGCGGCGCGCGCGGCCTGTAGTTGTTTTGCCCCTTTTCCGTCTGCCGGCGCGCCGGCGGACGGGACGCGCCCGTGCGCGTGCATTCACCGGCGAATTCCTCGTCGGTTCTTCAACCCCAACCCCCACCATGAACCTGCCCCCAATCCTGGGCGCTCCTTTGTCGGGCGCCTTCCTTCGGGCTCGCCGTGTGGCTGGCGCCTGCGCGCTGGCCCTGTTCGCGGCCCTCGGCGTCTCGAGCGCCTCCGCCTACAACGAGCCCGTCGTGCCCAACGCCACTCCGGAGGCCCGCTCGGTGCTCCGTTACCTCTACGACATCTCCGGCACCAAGATCCTCTCCGGCCAGATGGGCGAGCGCTGGAGCCCCGCCAACACCGAGAACTACGTCCATGGCGTGATCGGCGCCTATCCCGCGCTCTACGGGATGGATTTCCTCTTCGAGGACTACACCGATTCCGGCAACAACCGACAGCGGGCCATAGACGCGGTCATTCACCGCTACAAGACCCAGAACGCCATCGGCATGATGAGCTGGCATGCTGTGCCGCCGTGGAATCCGGAGAGCGGTGGCTGGAAGGCCATGCACGGCGAGAGTGCGCCCGCCTGGCGTATCGACAACATCCTCACGCCCGGCACGTCCGAGCACACCGAGTGGATGGCGCGGCTCGACAACATCGCCGGTTACCTGAAGCAGGCGCGGGACGCTGGCGTGCCCATCATCTGGCGCCCTTTCCATGAGATGAATGGCGGATGGTTCTGGTTCGGCAAGCAAGCGCGCTTTGCGGAGCTTTGGACGCAGATGTATCAGCGCTTCACCGTGCACCACGGCCTGAACAATCTGCTCTGGTGCTACTCGCCCAACGCCCCCACCGGCATCACCTGGTCGATCTCGCAGTCGTATCCGGGGCATCAATACGTGGATATCCTCGCCCTTGATCTCTACGAAGACCGCGGAAACACCTACAACACGACGCAATACAACAACCTCCTCGCGCTCGCCGAAGGCCGTCCCATCGGCCTGGGCGAGGTCGGGCGTCTGCCCGATGTGAACACGATCCTGCCGTCTCAGCCGCTCTGGGCCTTCTGGTGCGTGTGGAACGGCTACGAACGTCCCAACGGCGAGCCCGCCAATACCGACGAGCGCTACGCGAGCGTCTTCGGAAATCCTGCCGTCATCACCCGCGACCAGGTCGTGCTTCCCGCCCCCGACGCGCCTCCCTCCTCGGGGCTGATCACCAACGGCGGTTTTGAGAACAACCTCGCCTCGTGGACCATCACGCCCGGCACGGCCTCGGTCGTCACCTGGCCGGTGGCGAGCGGGAGCAAGGCGCTGCAGATCGGCAGCAGCTCCGTCTGGGGCTTCGCCCACCAGAACCCCGTCGGCTGGCAGGTCGGCACCACCTATCGTCTCACCGCCAAGGGTCGCATGGGCTCCGCCGGCGCCAGCTTCAAGGTCGGCTTCAAGGGCAACAACTTCGACCAGTCGCTGACCTTCTCGAGCACCAGCTACGAGCAGAAGCAGATCGACGTCACCGTGCCCGCCGGCGCCACCTGGACGCAGGTTTACGTGAGCCGCGCCATCAGCTCGAACTACGGCTTCGCGGACGACATCTCGCTGACCGTGGCGCCGCCGAATCTGGTGACGAACGGCGGCTTCGAGGACAACCTGACGGGCTGGACGGTGGACAACAACAGCGCGGTCGTGGTCACCACGCCCGTCGCCTCCGGCGCCAAGGCGATGCAGATCGGCTCCACCTCGGCCTGGGGCTTCGCGCAGCGCGCGCCGAGCGGCTGGCAGGCGGGCGCGACCTACAAGCTCACCGCCTCGGGTCGCGTCACCTCCGGCACGGTGCGGGTCGGTTTTAAAGGAAACGGCTTTGATCAGTCGGTGACCTTCTCGACCACGGACTACGAGACGAAGGAGATCGTGGTCACGGTCCCCGCCGGCGCCACCTGGACGCAGGTCTATGTGAGCCGCGCCACCGGCTCCGGCTACGGCTACGTGGACGACATCGTGCTGCGGCGCGAATAGCATCGCCCGCTCGCCACCCGGCGACTCGTTGGCCCCCAGGGCGCGCTTCCCGCTTCATGCAGGCGGGCAAGCGCGCCCCTTTTTTTTGTGCCACCGCCGCGTCGGTCTGCGCCGCGTTGGCCGACGGCCCCGCGCGCTCGTCGGGCAACGTCTTGCCGAAACTCGGCTTCGTCGTTCTTCGCGCGGAAGCGAAGCGCGCCTAGAGGTGACGCCGCGAGCTTTGCTCGTGCTCTGCCGCGTCAACCTCAACCCCCTCCCGCTCACCCCGCGGGTGCTTCCCCGACATGAACAGAACCCATTCCCCTTCGCGTGACGGCGCTTCGTGCGCCCTCCGCTTTTTGCGCTCCGCGCTCTTCCGGTTCCTTCCGCTCCTTCTGCTGCCGGCGCTCGCGCTCCGCGCGCAGAGCGCCCTCCAGTGGCAAGCCCTGCAAGAGCCGGGCGTCGGCGGCTGGGTGACCTCGGTCGCCTACAGCCCCCACAACAGCTCGGTCGTCCTCGTGGCCGGCGACATGCTCGGCATCGGCCGCTCCACCGACGCCGGCTCCACCTGGCGGCGCACATCCGACGGGCTCAACGGCTACGAGATCGCCGAGTTCACCTTCCACCCCTCGCAGACATCCACCGTCTGGGCCGCCACGATGGAGGGCCCCTACAAGAGCACCGACGCCGGCCTCACCTGGACGCTCAAGGACTCCGGCCTCCCCATAAAAGTCTGGGGCGAGTATCACCGATCAGTCCAAAAAATCCTGATCGATCCAAAGAACTCCAACCGCCTGCTCGCTTTCGCCGGCAACCGCCGCGACTTCAAGCCCGAGAGGCTGCGCAACACCGGCGCCGTCTGGGTGAGCACCAACGGCGGCGAATCCTGGTCACTGCTTTCGCGTATCGACCCCGCCAATACAGGCCCCGGCCGCAACGTGCGCTCCGCCGTCTATGCCGCGGGCTCCGGCTCCACCACGCTCTACGCCGCCGTAGGCGGGATGCGGGTGATGCGCTCCACCGACGACGGCGCCACCTGGCACGCGCGCAGCAACGGCCTGCCCTCCGGCGTCACCGTGCACGCCCTCGCCGCGCACCCGACGCAGCCCGGCACGCTCTGGGCCGCCCTCTCCGACGGCCAGCGGGTTTACAAGACCACCGACGGCGGCGCCAATTGGTTCGCCAGCGGCTCCGGCATGCCGACTTCCGGCACCGTGACCTCCCTCGCCGTCGCCGCCAACGGCAGCCTGCTCGTCGCCACCAACAGCAAGGAGCACAGCATCCACCGCTCGAACGACGGCGGCGCCTCCTGGTCGCGAGTCAACGCGGGCGTGGACGAGCCCTATTTCTGGTCGATGACGGTAAACTACGCCGCCATCCGCCCCGGCCAAAACGCCGAGGTGATCGCCGTCTCCAATGTCTCGATCTTCCGCTCCACCAACTTCACCGCGACCACGCCCGGCTCGGTGACGTGGACCGACACCTCCGCCTATCGCCCCGTCGGCGCCGCCGCCGCCCACTGGCGCAGCCGCGGCTTCAGCGGCCTCGTCGGAAACAAGGTCACCTTCAACCCCTTCAATCCGAATATCTCCGTCCTCTCCGCGATGGACGACGGCAAGGTGCTCGTCTCTCGCGACAATCAGATCACCTGGAAGGCGCGGCATCAAAACGTCACCGTTTACGACCATGGCTACGACGCCTCCTTCGCCGGCCCCGGCGGTTCGGTGGTCTATGCCGCGATCGGTCAGCATCCGAAGGATCGCCCGAACACCGGCCTCGTGAGGAGCAGCGACGGCGGCCAGACTTGGACGCAGGTCACCCGCCCGGCCGGCACCCAGGGGCACTGCTCGGCCGTCTATGCCAACCCCGCCAGTCCCGACCACGTGCTGGCGATCTATGACAACCGCCTCTTTCGCTCCACGACCGGCGGCGCCTCGTGGACCCAGATTCCGGTTTACCTCAACGGCAACCAAGTGACGAACCTCCAGGCCGTGACCGGCAACGGCTTCACCTCGGCTCCGACGGCCTATTACGTGGCCGGCCGCAGCGGTGCCTGGCGCTCCACCGACGGCGGGCTCACCTGGGCGATCATCAGTTCGCAGGGCATCGGCTCTGACGGCCAGGTGCGGCTCGCCATCTCGCCCGCCGCGCCGCACCTCGTGTATCGCGTGCTTTGGAACACCGCCAACGACAACACCAGCGGCATCGATCGCTGGAATAACAACAACTCCACCTGGACCTGGCTCTCCCGCAAATCCGGCAGCTCCCTCTCCTCGCAGTCGATCGCCAACATCTTCTGCGTCGCCATCGATCCCATCGACGCCAACCGAATCGCCATCGCCACCAACGAGGATCCCTTCCACGACCGCTACGAGTTCTCGGGCGTCTGGCTGAGCGAGAACGGCGGCGCCTCCTTCGCGCAGCGCAACTCCGGTCTCGGCGTGCGCCGCTTGCGCTCGCTGGCCTTCTCGCCCGACGGCTCGCGGCTCGTCGCCGGCACCAACGGCGGCGGCTACTACACGGCCAACGTCGCCTCGCGTCCGGTGCGCCACGAGGCCGAGTTGCTCGCCATCGCCGGCAGCAGCGGCGACAACGCCTACACCGCGCCCGAGGCGCCGGCCAGCGGCGGGGCGGCCTTCTTCTACGCGAGCGACGCCGTCGGCGACCAGGTGACGCTCGGCCCGGTGCCGATATTCGCCGGTTCGCGCGAGGTCTCGGTCCGTTACAAGCGCTTCCACAGCCGCGGCATCATCCAGGTCTCGTGGAGCACCCACGCCAACGGCTCCTTCACCTCCCTCGGCACGATCGACATGTATGGCGCGGAAACCTACCTCGAGGCCGCGCTGGGCTCGATCAACACCACGCACGGGGAGGTGTTCCTGCGCTTCCAGGTGGTCGGGAAAAACAGCTGGAGCTCCGGGCACACGATGGGCCTCGACCGCGTGTCCTTCACGCCCACCGGCTCGTCTTTCGCGAGCTGGGCCGCGGAGCGTTTCGACGCCGAGCAGCTCGCCGACGCCGCCATCTCCGGACCCGAGGCGACGCCCGATCACGACGGCGTGCCCAACCTCCTCAAATACGCCGTTGGCCTCGAGCCCGGCGTGCCCGCGTCCGCGTCGCCCCTGGTGCTGCTGCCCGCGGCGGAATCGGTCTTCGAGGCCCGGTTTCACCGCGCCCGCGCCGAGTTGCTCTACGAGGTCCTCGCCAGCGTCGATCTGCAGGCCTGGGAGGTGGCGGCGGTCAATCCCGGCGAGGTGGGCGGTCTGGTGAGCGTGCCGCTCGGCCCGCTCTCGTCCGAGCACCCGCGCCGCTTCGTGCGCTTGCGCGTCTCGTCGCTCGCGCCACGGACCGCGTCCGCGCGGAGCCCCCGCGTGCGCCGCGCCTTGCGCGATTCCTCCCGCCCGCTCCGCGCCGCGCGCGTCTGAGCCGGGAAACGCTTTGCCCATCTCCGCGTTCGAGCCACCCGGACGCGGAGACCATGTTTTTCGCCATGCCCTCTCTCGCCACCCCGCCGCTTTCCCTGCACCACGATTTCACCCTCGCCGCCGACGAACTTCGCGTGTGCGCGAATCCGCACAAGGGCTGGTATCTGCACCATTTTGACAACGGCCTCGCGCGCTACGGCGCCTTGCTCGATCCGCAGGATCGCCTGCTCGATTTCCCCGGCCTCTCCACGCTCTACCTGCGCATCCCCTGGTGCGAGCTCGAGCCCGAGGAGGGCCGCTTCGCCTGGCACCTGATCGACGAGGTGGCCGACGCCTGGCTGCCCACCGGCCGCACGCTCGCCTTTTGCGTGAGCTGCAAGGAGACCGATCGCGCCTATCCCTTCGCCACGCCCGCCTGGGTGCGCGAGGCCGGCGCCCGGGGGAGCTTCATCCCGAGCGGAAACGGCGAGTGGCGGACCTGGGAGCCCGACTACGGCGATCCCGTGTTTCTGGCGAAGCTCGAGGCCTTTCATCTCGCCTTCGCCGCGCGCTACGACGGCCGACCCTGGGTCGAGTGGATCACGGTCGGCAGCTATGGCGACTGGGGCGAGGGGCACACCTGCGCCTCCAGTCGGCGCGAGTGGCCGGTGGAGGTGATTCGCCGCCACCTCGATCTCTATCGGCGCTGCTACCCGCTCAGCCGCATCGAGGCCAACGACGACCTGGTGGGCAGCCGCCTCGACCGCGCGGGCGCGGAGGAGCTGCGCCGCCACATCGACGAGTGCGGCTTCGCGCTCACCGACCACGGCGTGTGCGTGGACTGGTTTGCCCGCCACTTTGGCCCGAGCACGCTGCGCGACGCCTCCTGGCTGGCCCGCGCCTCGGAGCGCGCGCCCGTCGTGCTCGAGCTGGAGCACTACCACATCACGCGACGCACCGGAAACTGGAAGGACGGCGCGCCGCTGCGGCTCGCCATCGAGGAGACGCGCGCCACCTACGCCGGCTTTCACGGCTGCGCGCGCACCTGGCTGGGTGAAAACGCCGACTACGCGCGCCAGGTCGCCAATCTGCTCGGTTACTGGCTCTTCCTGCACGAGGTCGAGTGGCTGGCGGGAGCCGAGCCGGGCGACCCGGTGCGTTTGCGCGTGCGTTGGCAAAACCGCGGCGTCGCTCCGCTCTACCACGCGGCCGATCTGGTGCTGCGGCTGCAGCCGGTCTCCGGCGCGCCCGCCACCGCGTGCAAGCTGCGCGAGATCGGCCCGGCCGAGACGCCGCCGGGCCGCGCGGTGGAGCTGCGCGTGGAGCTTGAGCGGCGCCCGGAGCCCGGGGCCTATCGCGCCTCGCTCGGGCTGGTGGATCGGCGCACGGCATTCCCGGTGCGCTTCGCGATCGAGGAAACGCGCGAGACGCCCGATGGCTTCGTGCGCCTCGACGGCGCGTCCTGGGTGCTGAGGTAGGGGCCCGCGAATCGGGGCCGGAGCGGGCGTGCCCTCACGCCCGCCGCTCGGCGCGAAGAGGCGGCGCGGAGGGCGTGGCGGGCACGCTCTCTTCGGCTTGGCACGCGGCGGCTCGCCGCCGCGCTCACTCCGGTGCGGAGTGTTTCCAGACGCCGTAGCAGGCGGTGGCGAACCAAGCCTCGCGGGTGCGCGGGTGCAAGCGCACCCACTGGGGCTCGCGGCCGCCGTCGAGCCGCGTGCCGTCGAGCGGCCGGGTGAGGTTGAGGTTTTCCCAGGTCGCTCCGGCGTCGCGCGAGCGCAGCGCGCCGGCCGAGCTGGCGAAGGTGTCGCGGTTGGCGGCGACGTAGATCACCGCGGGATCTCGGGGATCGAGCGCCACGGAGCGCACGCGCGGCGCGCCCGTCTGGTCGTGCGGCAGCGCGGGGTCGGGCAGGTAGGCGCCGCCCTGCCAGACGCGCAGGCGGTTTTGCTCGACCACGAGGTAGCGGTCGCGCGCCGGATCGTAGGCGAGATCGGTGACGCCGCCCTCGGCGGTGAAGACCGCGGTCCAGCTCGCGCCGCCATCGCGGGAGCGCACGATCCGCACCGCGCCGCCGCCTTGATCGACGCCGACCAGCTCGCCGTTGCGGGTGTCGTGGGTGAAGACGTGCGTCGCGCCGTTCATCACGGTCCAGGTGCGGCCGCCGTCGGTCGAGCGATGCTGGCTGGCGAAGAGCGTGCGCGCGGAGCGCGGGTCGCCGTTGGAGACGAGCGGCGTCGCCATGGTGAGTTTCGTGAGGTCCCAGCCGCGGCCGCCGTCTTGCGAGACGTTGACGATCTTGGGCGCGCCCCAGCCGGCGGCCTCGCCGACCACGAGCTGCCCGGGCGTGCTGGCGTAGGCGGCGTAGTTGAAGCCGCCCCACTCCTTGCCACCGGGAGCGAAGTAGCGCCAGGACTCGCCGCCGTCGGTGGTGAGCATGGCGCCGTAGTCCTGCGAGCCGAGGAAGAGCACGTCGGGATCGGTGGCGGAGAAGTTGAAGGAGCCGCCGACGAGGAGGTTGTTCACGCCGTTGCCGGCGAAGGCGTAGCTGCGCCCGCCGTCGCGCGAGAGGGCGGGGTAGTCGCCGCCGGAGCTGAGGAGGATGTCGGCGTCGAGCGGGTGAAAGGCGAACTGCGCCTCGCGCGCGTTGGACGGGATGAGCGTGAAGCCGCGCTCGATCCGCGATTCGTGCCAGTAGCCCGGATTCCATTGGAAAAAGACGAGGCGCCGCGGGTCGGAGGGCGCGACGGTGATGTTGCGGAAGACGCCCTTCTCGCGGACGAGGGCGTCGGCGGCGGAGTTGCGTTGCCAGGTGAGGCCGCCGTCGGTCGAGCGCCAGACGGAGTCCGGTCGCGTGGCCCAGACGAGCTCCGGCGCGGCCGGCGTGGTGTCGATGCCGGTAGCGGGGCCCTCGAGCGTGGTGGTCCAGGTGCGGCCGCCGTCGGTGGAGCGGAGCACGCCGGCCTCGCCGGCCGCGAGCAACACGCCCGAGCCCGGGAGCACGGCGAGTTGCGCGCTGGCCGCCGCTTCGCCGCCCGGCACCTCGGCCCAGGTCTCGCCGCCATCCTCGGTCTTGTAGAGCGCGCGATGGGGCTCGGGCGGGGCGCCAAACATCGGCCGGTCCGGCGCGAGGCGCGACCAGTAGGCCACGCGCGTGAAGCCGAGGCGCTCGTCGTAGGTGGAGGGATCGTAAACGAGGGAGCGGCGGGCGCGATCCTGCGAGCCCGACTGGGTGACGGGCAGCACCTCGCGCCAGGAGGCGGCGCCGTCGGTCGTGAGGTAAACGCCGTTGAAGCGATGCACGCCGGAATTGGCCGCCACCACGATGGCGCGGGCGGGGTTGCGCGGGTCGATCGCGGCCGCGGCCGAGCCGCGCGAGTGGAAGCCGATGTTGGCCGGTTCCCAGTTTTTGCCGCCGTCGAGCGAGCGGAAGAGGCCGCCGACGTCGGTGCACCAGAGCATGAAGTCGCCGCTCGTGCGGTCCACCGCGAGGGCGCGGAACCACTGCGCGCCGTCGCCGGTGATCACGCCTTTGGCGCGCAGCTCGGGGTTGGTGAAGGTGACGGGGCGCCACTCGGCGAGGGCCGGCTGGGCGAGGAGGGCGAGGAGGGCGGCGAGGGCGGCGGGCGAGAGGCGGGGGAACATGGCGGGGAGGGGAGGGTAGGGCATGGAGGGCAGGCCCCGAGCTTGGGGCGGCGCCCGGGCG
The DNA here is from genome assembly GCA_030604905.1 of Verrucomicrobiota bacterium. Classification (GTDB taxonomy): domain Bacteria; phylum Verrucomicrobiota; class Verrucomicrobiia; order Opitutales; family Opitutaceae; genus IMCC26134_A. The sequence goes on from JAUVVA010000001.1 coordinate 22,096, forward strand.
TATCCAGAACGGGAGCCGGCAACGCGTTGCCGATCACGAGCCGAGTCCCGCCTCGATGCTACGATCACACAAACTTTTGAATACGTTCTTTCGGATTTGTTTCCTTACTCTTCCTCCATGACCCCGCCCCGGAAGACTGCGTCGCGCCCCGAGGAGAAACCGTCCGTCGAAGCCGAGGCCTCCGCGCATCTGAGCCTCGCCGCGCTGGCCGAGGCGGCCGGCGTGTCGGTGGCGACCGCTTCGCGCGCCATGCGCGACCACTGCCGCGTGTCGCTCGAGGTGCGCCGCCATGTGCAGGCGGTGGCGGAGAAAATCGGCTACCGGCCCAATCCGCTCGTCGCCTCGCTCATGCACCAGATCCGCGAGCGCCAGGTGAAGGCCTTTCAGGGCGTGGTCGCGATGATCGGCTGCGCCTCGTCGCGCGCAGAGTGGGAGCGCAACGCGGTCGCTCGCCTCTTCTGGGCGGGCGTCGAGGCCGAGGCGAAGCGGCTGGGGTTCCAAGCCGAGCTGCTGCTGCCGCGCGCCGAGGGATTGCCGCGCGCCCGTCTCGCGGGGCTGCTGCGCGCGCGCGGCATCGTGGGGGCCGTGTTGCTCGACCAGCCGCGCGCCCACCCGGACCGGCAGGAGCTGCTGGTGGACGAGCCGGTGGTCGATCCCGGCGTGCTGCCGCTCGTGCTCGTCGGCCACAAGCACCTCCACCCGACGATCAGCTTCGCGATGAGCGACCAATACGCCAACGCGCGCCGCGTGGGGCGGCTGCTTTGGGAGCGCGGGTATCGCCGCCCGCTCCTGTTTTCCACCCGCTATGTCGCGGCGGTGACGGAGAACCGTTTCGAGGCCGGCCTGGCCTACGCGGGCGAGCCCGGCTGGCTCGCGGTGCTGCACTCGCACGCGCTGCTGCCGCCGGGGCTCGGCGAGGCGCTCCGCTCCGCTTTTCTCGCCCAGGCGAAGGAGCAGCTGTTGGCGCGCATCCGGAAGCACCGGGCGGACGTCGTCGTCTCGGTGGACAACGAGACCCTGCGCTGGATGCGCGAGGCGGGGCTCGAGACGCCGGGCGAGATCGGCTTCGCCTCCCTCGATTGGTGCGCGGATCTCGCGTCGATCTCCGGCATCGAGCAGCGGCACGAGGTGGTGGGCGCGGTGGCCACGCGCAGGCTGGCCGAGCTGGTCGCGCGCAACGAATCCGGGCCGCAGGAGATCGTCTCGGGCCTCCTCGTCGAGGGCGCGTGGCGCGAGGGCGCCACGCTGCGCGCGGCCTCGTGAGCGAGCCGCTTGGCAACGCGTTTCCGGGCGCCGCGATTGTGATGTCGGCCGGATTTTTCCTTCTTGTTGGCATGCCCCGCCACACCCCATCTCCCCGACGCGGCTTCACGCTGATCGAGCTGCTCACCGTCATCGCCATCATCGGCATCCTCGCCGCGATCCTCGTCCCGGTCGTGGGCCGCGTGCGGGACTCCGCGCGCCAGTCCACTTGCGCCAGCAACCTCCGCCAGATCGGCACCGCGGCGCTCCTCTGGTATCAGGACAACCCGCGCTCCAAGCTCCAGCCGCAGATCACCGAGCCCGATCCCAACAACCCGGGCTCGACCTGGAACGTGTCGTGGACCGCGGCGCTGTTTCCCTACTTCGGCGTTCCCAACACCCAGCAGTATCCCTCGCAACCCGACCTCACGCACTGCTCGATGATCCGCCACGACGGCACTTGGCAGCGAAATTCCTACGGCATCAACGTGCTCACCAACGACCCCAACTGGCGCGCCGGCATTGGCGCCATCCGCGAGCCCGCCCGCACGATCCTCGCCGGCGACGTCGTCGGCACCACACTCGATCCCAACGCCCGCAACGCCTTCCAGGTTCTCAATCCTCCTGGCTACGGTAGCAGCAGCCCGACCGACATGGCCTACATGGCCACCCGGCACTCCGGCGGCTCGCGCGCCAACATCGTCTTCTACGACGGCCACGTGGAAACCGTGGACCGCGACAAGTATCACTGGCCCACTCTCGGCGGCTTCACCACCAGCGCGCCGCAGAATCCCTGGAAGCCCTGGTAGGCGCCGAGCCGCGTCGCCCACTGTATCCGCCTCCGCGCGCCCGCCGCTTCCCGGCCGGGATGGGGCCGCCGCGTTTTCGTTGAGCTCCCGCTCGCACCCCCGCGTCCCCTCACCGCCTCGTTTCCGCGTCTTTCCATCCCATCCCCATGCATTCAACCATCAAAATCGCCACGCTCGCCATCACACTCGCCGCTTCCGCCTCGTCGCTCCATGCGGTGCTCATCGCCTCGGAGACCTTCGACACCTACAACCTCTCGACCGTCGACGCCGGGGTCGTCACCGATCCGCTGCAAGGCAACAATGGCGGCACCGGCTTCACCTCCGCCTGGGCCGGCAGCGGGCCCGGGCAGGTGGAGACCGGCGCACCGGGCTTCACCGGCAACTACGCCTCCGTCACCAGCAGCATCTTCGACCAGTATCGCACTTTCCCGTCCGTGACCTCCGGCGACCTCTGGATCGCGTGGAAGGCGGCCTGGGGCAGCCCCGCCGGTAGCGACGGCTCGGTCGGCTACGGCATTCTTGGTCTCTTCAACTCCGGCGGCACGCAGGAACTGGTCTGGGTGGGCGACACCAACGGCCAGGGTGACCAACTGCGAAGCACGGTGGCGGGCGTGGGTGTGAATCATTTCACCATCACGGCCGACGCCGTCTATCAGTTTGCCATCGAGATCACCAACATCGGCGCCGGCGCGGGCCAGTCGTCGGTCAATATCTACAGCTTCAACAACGCCGGGGAGCTCACCTCCCTGCGCTCGGTCACGGGCGTGACGATCAACGAGGTGGGCCGCCTGCGCCTCTGGGGCGGTTTCGCCTCCGAGCCCCGCTTCGACGACATCTACATCGGCACCACGCGCGATTCGGTGATCGAGCCCTCGATCATCCCTGAACCGGCCGCCTACGGCGCGTGGCTGGGCGCGGGGGTGCTCGGCCTTTGCGCGCTGCGTCGTCGGCGCTGAGCTGGCGCCTGGGCAAATCTCCGCCGAAAACGACAAAGCCCGGGCCGTGTGGCCCGGGCTTTGTTCGTTTTGGCAAAAGTCGGATACGCCCCGCGGCTCACTCCACCGCGGTGACGGACACCTCGTCGACCCACACGGTGCCGCGGCCGCGAAAACCGACCACGAACTGCCAGGTCACCGTGCCCGCGGGGAGTTGAAACTCCTCCTCGTAGACGCGCCAGGGGAGCTCGAGTTCGGTGGTGCCGGCGAGCGAGAGCCAGCGGATCTGGCGGCGGTTTTCGTCGAAGCACTGGATGCCGATATCGAGCGCCTCGATCTCCTCGGCCGCCACGCGGATCGCGGCGCGAGCCTTGATGCGCGGCGCGGTGCGGGCGAGGTCGGACTGCACGCTGCTGTAGCCGGCCGTCGGGTGATGCACGCGCAGCGAGGCGTCGCCCGAGAATTTTTGCGCGGTGTCGCGGGCGAGCACGGGCGCGAAGCCGGCGTCGTTCTTGTGCCAGATGCGCCAGAAGTTCGGCGTGGCGGTGCCGGCCTCCATGCCGCCGTTGCGGACGAGCGAAGCGGTCGGGGCGGGGGGCTGGGCGAGGGCGGGCAGGGAGGACAGGCCGAGCGCGAGACCGGCGGCGCACGCGGCGAGACGGGGGAGGAGGCGGCGGGTTTTCATCTGTGGGATGGGAACCGGGTCGAGGGTGAGACGGCGCGGGTGGGGCGAGGGTCAGGCGGTGCGGCGACGGCGGCGAGCGCCCACGAGGGCGAGAGCGGCCACGCCGGCGAGGGCGGCGAAGGCCGAGGGCTCGGGAATGGCGGCGGTGTAGACGACGCTGACGTTGTCGTATTGGATGGTGCCGTTGCCGCCGGTGGTGCGCATGTAGAAGGAAAGGATGTTGAAGCTCGTCTGACCGTCCGCGATGGAGGCGGCGACCAGGCTGGTGAGGGAGCCGAAGTCCGCGCCCTCGGAGAGGGTGATCTCGATGGTGCCGTTGTTGTTGAAGAGCGTGAACTGGGCCGCGCGCATCGCGCCGGTGCTCAACGAGGAGGTGGCGGACGCGCGGCTGATCCCGTTGAAGAAGGGAGTGGTGTCGTTGGGGCCCGAGCGCTCGAAGATCTCGTTGTTGCCGGCGCTGGTGCGAAGCGTGCCGTAAAAGCCGCGCCAGGTGTTGGCGGGCGAGTTGGCGGCCCATTGGTCCCACTCGGCGGCGCCCCGGCCGGTGGCGGGTGTGCCGGAGAAGAAGCCGACGTCCACGGAGCGGATGTTGGTGCTGGCGGGGTTGTAGTTGAACGAGACGCTGAGCGTGTCGCCGTCGGCCAGCGTGACGGACTCGAAGGCGGTGGTGAAGTATTGGCTGGAGGTGCTGTTGAAGTTGTTGGCGACCCCGTTATCGAGATAGTATTGGCCTCCGGTCCAGTGCCAGCCGGCGAGGGTGGTCTGGAAGGTCGAGTCAACGAGCGTCGTCTGCGCGGAGACGGCGCAGGCGGCGAGGCAGGCGCCGAGCACGGAGGCGCGGCGGGCGAGGCGAAGGCGGGATGAGGCGGGGCGTGTGGTTTGGGGCATGGCGGGTGGTGGTTACGGGACGCAGCCTGCACCCGCACGCCGCGCCGGGTCATGCCGCCGCTTTACTCACTCGTTGAGTTCCCCGCGCTTTTCCCGGCGTGGATCGCCCGTCCACCCAATGGCCCGGCGTCTGGACCACCTTGGGCAGGGGCGGCACGCCGCGGACGTTCAGATGCAGGCCTTCGACGGCGAGCTCCACCGCGGTGGCGCCCACCGTTTCCAGTTTTTGATCGATCCCGCTGAACTCGGGATGGTCGTCGCGCCAGTTGAGCAACACGAAGCCGAGCGGGCCGGCGGGGGCGATGAGGCGGTGGCGGAGCAGGATCTCGCCGACCCAGGGCTGCGGGGTGAGGATCGCGTCGGGTCGGTGCTCGGCGATCCAGGCGCGCGCCTCGTCCAGCCGCCATTCGGTCCAGACGTAGGGCGGCATCGGGACGGTGAGGCCCGCATGCTGGCAGACGAGGTAGCCCGCGACCCACTGGTGGTAGAGCCACTTGTCGGAGGCGAGCGGTTCGAAGAACGCGATGCGGCGGTAACCGCGGTGCCGGAGCTGGCGCACCGCGAGGGTGAGGCAGGCGGCGTAGTTGGGCGAGGCGCGGTGCAGGTCGGGACGCCAGAGCGAGAAGCCGACCGCGGCGCAGGCGAAGGGCGACAGATCCAGCGTGAGGTGGCCGTGCTGCGCCTGCATCGGCCCCACCACGATGCCCTCGATGCCGCGGTGGAGGAGGATCGAGCGGATGCGCGCGGTGCTCATGCGCGGCTCGAGGGTCCAGATCTCCTCGAGACGGTAGCCGAGCGCGATGGCGCGCGTCTCGGCGCCGCGGAAGATCGGGCCGAGCGAGCGGTCGCGGCGCATGTGGGTGCGATCCTGCCAGGAGTTGAAGTAGGCGAGCACGCTGCCCGCGGGCGTGGCTTCGCGGCGGCGGAGCTTGGCCATGATGGCACTCACCGCGGGGTTGCGTTCGTAGCCGAGCTTCTCGGCGACCTGCCGGATGCGGCGGCGGGTCGTCGAGGGCAGGCTGGGATGATCGCGAAGCGCCAGGGAGACGGTGGAGCGGTCGACGCCGGCGGCGGCGGCGACGTCTTTCATCGTGATCGTGGGCATCGGGTGACGGGGTGGGGAATGCGTGGGCGTGGTGCGGTCTCAGGGGGCGCGGGATCGCGGGAGCGCCGCGTCAGCAGGTGGCGTGATCCAGCGGCTTTCAATCAGGGAAAAGCGTTGGACCCGCGGAGGGCCCAGCTCGTGGCGCTGGATTTGGCCGACCAGCATGTCCACCGCCACCGCCCCGAGCTCCTCCGTCCTCTGGTCGGCGCCATACCAGTCGCCCAGCGCGGGGGTCCAGTCGAGGTGGGCCAGAGCGATGCGCCCGAAGGGGTCGAGCCCACCCTCGCGGAGAAGGCGGGGAAGGCGTTGGTCGTAGGTGATGATGGCGTCGAGGCGGTGACTTCGCGCCCAGCTCACCAGGCCTTGCGGTTCTTTTTTCAAGTCAAGCACCGGCGGGCAGCGCCGAGGTCCCCGTCCGGCGTGGGCGGCCCAATAGCCGGCGGTGAACCGGTGCTCGAGGCGCTCGTCGTCCGTCACGGCGAGCCCGATGCGACGCCGGCCGAGCGCCTGCAGTTCGCGGACGGCCAGCATGACGGTGGCGTATTGGTCGTTTGCCGCGCAGCTCACCGACGGTTCCACCACCCGCCGGCCGGCGACCACGACGGCAAAGCGCCCCCACACCTCCGCAAACTCCGCCGGCAAGCGCTGGTGCTCGCGGGGCGACACGACGACGGCGCCGTCGATCCCGCGCGCCCGGAGGATGCGCTTCAAACGCGCGCCGGTCATCTCGGGATCCCGCAGTCGAAACTGCGCCACCTCATACCCGAGCTCGCGGGCCCGCTCGATGATTCCGCGAGCGAGGCGGCCGCGGTGGGAGAGGGGATCTTCGCGCAGGTCGGCTTGCGTGGAGCCGTTGAGCAAGGCGAGCGTGGCCCGGTAGCGCGGTGTGCGGCTGGCGCGGAGCTGGGCCATGAGTTTGCCGACAAGCGGGTTTGCCCGATAACCCTGGGCCTCGGCCGCGGCCCTCACCCGCCTCCGCGTTTGCTCTTCCACCCCGCGCTCGCCCTGGAGCGCGCGCGCCACGGTGCTTTTGCTCACGCCGGCCGCCACGGCGATCGAACGAATGGTCGGCTTGGGCGGTTTCATGGGACTGTCCCGACGGGAAGCTTTCGCGGCGTTGCCCGTGAAAGGCGAGTCTTCTCCACAGCCGGGTGCGAGCAAGGCCGAGCCTGGGCCGGACGCCCCGTTCAACACCCCTTCGCGCCACCATGCCCGCTCCCCTGCTCTACGAATCCCACATGCACACGCCGCTGTGCCGACACGCCTCCGGGCAGCCGGAGGACTACGCGGCGGTGGCGGAGGCGCGCGGGCTGCGCGGTATCATCGTCACCGACCACAATCCGATCCCGGGCGGCTACTCGGCCGACATCCGGATGCGGGAGGAGCAGTTCGACGACTACCTGGCCCTGGTGGCCCGGGCTCGCGCGGCTTTCGCCGGCCGCGTGGATGTGCGTCTCGGGCTCGAGTGCGACTACGCGCCGGGCCTGGAGAAGGACGTCGAGGCGCTGCTCAAACGCGCCGACTTCCACCACGTGCTCGGCTCGGTGCACACGCACGCGCCCTGCTACAAGCGTGTCTACCTGACGGGCTCCTGGTTCGAGTTTCAGCAGACTTATTTCGAGCACCTCGCGCTCTCCGCCGAGACCGGGCTCTTCGACACCATCGCGCACCCCGACCTGGTGAAAAACGAGTCGCCGCAGGAGTGGCATCTGCCCCGGATCGCGCCGCACATCCTGCGCGCTCTCGACCGCATCGCCGAGACCGGCGTGGCGATGGAGCTCAACACCTCCGGGCTCTTGAAAACCATCCCGGAGATGAACCCCGGTCCGGAGATGCTCCGCGCGATGCGCGAGCGCGGCATCCCGGTGGTGATCGGCGCCGACGCGCATCGGCCCGAGCGGGTGGCGGACCGCTATGTCGAGGCGCTGCATCTCCTCGCCGCGACTGGCTATGAACACACGAGCCAATTCCTCGGGCGGAAGCGTCACGACGTGCCGATCCACGACGCGATCGCCAGTCTGACGGCGCCGGAGGAGGCGGGAAGCGGCGTCTTTTTTACCGATAAAAACCGCGGCTTCTTTCGCCCTTCGCCCGCTCCGCTAGCGTCGACTTCGACGGATCGATGAATCCGCGCCGCCCCTTTTCCCCCTCCCCATCTCCCAACCACCCCCGCCCATGTCCTCCCCAAGCCTCTTCAGTCGTCCCGTCCCGTCCCGGCGCCGCGCGCCCGGTTTCACGCTCATCGAACTGCTCACCGTGATCGCCATCATCGGCATCCTGGCCGCGATCATCATCCCGACGGTGGGGCGGGTGAGAGAGTCCGCCCGCTCCGCGCAGAGCACCTCCAACGTGCGGCAGACCGCGACGGTGCTGCTGCTTTACGCGAACGACAACCGCAACACGCTCCCGCCCGGCTGGAACGACGCCGACAACGTGCCGGTTCGACAGGTATGGCAGGATCGCGTCGCGCCCTACGTCGGACTGGCGGCGGGGCAGATGCGGGTGAGCCCGGCCAATGTGCTCAGTTCGCCCTATCAGACTCTCACCGGCCGCGACGACTGGTGGGCGGAGGGCCGCAGCTTCGGCCTCAACACCTTCGCCTACGATCCCAACGCCCGCCCGCAGTGGGGGCGCAACATGGGCAAGGTCCGCGACACCAGCCGGATTCTTCTGGTCGGCGACATGACGCAGGGTGAAAACGATTTCGTCGGGCCGCCCACGGGGGTGAACCCCAACGCGGCCCGTCGCCCCGCCTTCCGTCACGGCGGCGGCCGGATCGCCCACTTCGCCTTCTGCGACGCCAGCGTGCGGGGCCTCACCAGCGCGGAGCTCGAGCTGAATCCCGCCGACGGCTCGCCCAGCCTATGGCGTTGGTGGTAGTCGACCGCGGTTCATCTCCCTGGGGCCCGGCGCCGACTTATACCAGTATAAGTCGGCGTTGCTTTTGAATCAGACGGGTTTGTGCAGCGTGGGCACGTGACGATACCGACGCGGTCTAATCGTCCAAACAATCCACCCCGGTTGCTTTACCCCCGCCATGAATGCCCCTCGTGCCCACCTCCCTTGCGAACCGGCCCGGCCCGGTTTCACGCTCATCGAGCTGCTCACCGTGATCGCCATCATCGGCATCCTGGCCGCCATTCTTATCCCGACGGTCGGCAAAGTGCGGGAGAGCGCCCGCCAGTCGGCCTGCGCGAGCAACGTGCGCCAGCTGGCCGTCGCGCAGCAACTGTATGCCAACGAGAACAACGGCCGCTTCACCGTCGGCTTCGACATGGCCGATGGCGCGACCGTGATCTGGCAGGCGCGCTTGTTGCCCTACCTCTCGATTCGCCAGGGCAACAATTCCCAGCTCACGGCCAACCAATACCGCACGATGCCGGGCAACCTCTACGTCTCGCCGCTGCACACCTCCGACGAGCGCTTCCTGGCCGGCCAGGCGCTCACGAGCTATCGCCTCAACGTGAACTTGAACGCCTGGAGCTGGTGGACCGGCGGGCCGCGTTGGTCGTTCCGCGCCGACGCGCCGCCGTCTCCCTCCCGCGTGCTCCTTCTCGGAACCTGCCGCCTCGACAACGTGGATTACGTGATGCCCGACTGGGAAAACTGGGGCAACTGGAGCATTGTCGATATCCCCGGCTCCTCGCAGCGCCGCTTCAACTGGGCCTTTGCGGACGGGCACGTGCAGTCGCTCACCCGCGAGCAACTCGCGGACGGGAGCCCCGAAGGCCGCGCTCGCTGGCGCTGGTGGTAGCCAGCTTATCGGGGCGCGACAGGTCCGCGCCGTCGCGCCAGCAGCCTTTGACCACGATCTCGTAGGGCAGGGCGGGCGGGCCGACCTCGTTGCGGTAGAGCTGGCCGACCACGAGGTCCACGGCGGCGGCGGCGACCGCGGCGTGGCGCGAGTCGATGCCGCTCGCGCTCGCGGGGCCCGCGGAGAGGTTGAGCTGCACCACGTCGGGCCGGCAACGCTCCGGGGCGTGTTCGAGCACGAAGGCCGCGTGGTAGGTCATCACCACATCGGGCCGGTGCGCGCGGAGCCAGCGCGTGAGCGGGGGGACGCCGCGCTCGTCGTAGCCGGGCAGGACGAGCGGCGGGGGCTGTGGCTCCTTGCAATCAGCCTCGGCCAGCAGGCAGCGCGCGCGCTGGGAGCCGTCGGCGAGGCGGTCGTTGGCCACGTCGATCACCAGCCCGATGCGTTCGTAGCCACGCGCGCGCAGGGTGCGCCAGGCGAGGCCGAGATTTTGCGACATCGCCGGGCGGGCGCCGTGAAACACCGCGCCTCCCGCCGGGGCGGAATCGTCGTTGAGGTGCGTGGCCGCGCCGATCGTCACCACCGCGAAGTCAGACCAGTCGCGCCCCGCCTGCGCCGGATCAAGGGGCCAGGGCAGGAGCACGCCGCGGATGCCGCGGGCGCGCAGGGTGCGGAGCAGTCGATCGACCTTGCGCGGGTGCTGGTCGCTCCGCGGCAGGTGAAACTCCTCGAGGCCAAAGCCGAGCGCGGAGGCGCGTTCGCGCGCGCCCTGGAGGTAGCCGTCGGCCCAGCCGGTGCGGCGCCAGAAGTCCGGCGCATCCTCCTCGTTGATCCAGGCGAGGTTGGCCTGGAAGCCCGGTCGCCGCCGCGCCCGCACCTGCGCTTGGTAGGCGGAGATCAGCGGATTGGGCCGGTAGCCCAGCTCCTTCGCGATGGCCAGCACCCGCTCGCGGGTCGCGGCCGAGGGGCCTGGGCGCTGCCGCAGCACGAGCGAGACCGTCATGGTGGACACTCCGGCGCGCGCGGCGACCTCGGGCAAACCGCAGGGCGCGGGGGAGGGCGGGGGTTTCATTCTACCAGTAAAAACGAGTCGCTGTTTAGAGCGCAAGCCGAGGCACCCAAAGTCGGGTCCATGCCTCCCCGACTTTCCTCCCTCCCCGCCACGAAATCTCCCGCCGCCTTGGTCATTCCGGCCCTCGCTCCGTCCGTTTGCCCGCGCGAGGCTGTGGTGCGCTTTGATCGCCCGCTTCAGAGCTGGGACGGCTTTGGTTTCAACTACGTCGAGGCCTGCCAGACCCGCGATTACGGACGCAGCCCGCAGGACTACGGCGGCCTGAGCGACTTGCCCGAGGCGACGCGCCGCCGGGTCTGCGAACTGGTCTTCGGGCAGGACGGCCTGCGCCCCGGGCTGCTGAAGATGTTTCTCGATCCGTGGCAGCAACGCGCGGCCAACGCCGCCCATGACCACGAGACGAGCACGCACTGGATGCGCTGGTTTGCCCGCGAGGGCAGCCGTCTGACCGCCGCCCGGGGCGAGGAGCTCGCGGTGCTGACCACGCTCTATGGCCCGCCCGGGTGGATGACCGTGCAAGGGATCCTGCGCGGTCGCGATCTCGCGCCGGGTGCGATGGACGCCCTGGTGGATTACGTGGCCAGCTGGGCGCGTTTCCTGCGCGAGCAGGAGGGGCTGCGTCTGCGCGCGGTGGCGCTGCACAACGAGGGGGAAGACTGGTCGCGCTGGCCCGACGATGGCTCCGGACCCGGCGACGAGGGGCACGACTACAATCTTCATTGGCCGCCCGCGCAGGTGGCCGCCGGTTTGGTGGCGATGCGTCGCCGGCTCGACGCGATGGGCCTGCGCGACGTGCTCGTCGGCCCCGGCGAGACCACCAACTGGCGCCGTTTCCATGAGTGGGGCTACGCCGACGCGATCGCGGAAGATCCGGACGCGCTCGCCGCGCTCGGTCTCATTACCTCCCACGGTTTCTTCGCGCCGGGCCTGGGCCGGTGGAGCGCCGACTACCGCAGCGCGGGCATCGACCTGCTCCGCGCGAAGAAGCCCGGCCTGCACGCCTGGACCACCAGCACGGGCTGGGGCACCCAGCACCTGAGCCTGCTCTGGGAAATCCAACAGAGCCTGATGAGCGCCAAGATCAACGGCTTCATCCCCTGGGCCGGCATCCAGCGCGAAGGGCGCTGGACGGGCGGCGATCCCAATCCCCACGCCGCCATGCACGTCACCGAGGCGGGCGAACTGCGGGTGAACCGCGAGTATCATGTTTACCGCCACGCCTGCCGCGCCGGGCGCCCGGGCTCCCGGGTCGCGACCGTGTCTTCCAACGACAGCGAGGTCGTTCTCTTCGCCTTCTCGGCCCCTGAATCGGCTAGCGGCGCGGGCGATGCGCTCGTGCTCGCCAATCTTTCCGACACCGCGAAGCCCCTGCGGCTGAACGTGGGGGACGTCGCCGGGGGAAGCGCGCGGGTCTTCGACGCCGCCATGACCACCGAGACGGAGGACTGGGTGGCGCTGCCGCAGGTCGCGCTGCCGGCCACCCTGCTCCTGCCGCCTAAGGCCGCCGTCAGCCTCGTCGCCCTGCGATGAACCACGCGCCATCTTTCGCCGCCGCCGATGCGGAGCGGATCGAGGCCCTACGCGAGCTGATCGCGCAGGGCGGACGCTTCGATGGCGACGCGCACGTCACCGACCCCGCCCAGTGGCCGCCCGCGCTCGCGCAGCGGCTCGCCGACGAGCCCGATTATTTCCACGGCCGCCCGCTCAGCGCCGAGGAGCTGCTCGCCGAGATGGACGTGGCGGACGTCGCGATGGCGCTCATCTGGCAAAATCCCGCCGCCACCCGGCGCGGCCCGGATCGCGCGGACAACTTCGCCGCGCTCGCCGACTCCAACCGCGCCATCGCGCTGGCGGCCGCGCGCTGGCCCCGGCGCTTCGTGCCGGGCGGCTGGACCGACCCCGCCGGGCTCGGGGTGGACGAGGCGAAGCGAATGGTGGACCTTTGTGTGGACGAGCTGGGTTTCCGCATCGTGAAGATCAACCCGGCGCAAAACGCGATCCCGATGGACGGGGCCGAGGTGCGCGCGGTCACCGAGCACATCGTGGCGCGCGGCGCCTTGCCGGCTTTTCACGTCGGCGGCGACACGCCCTGGACGCCGGCCTCGGCGCTGGAGGGGCTCGCCCGTGTGATCGCGCCGTATCCCTTGATCGCGGTGCACATGGGCGGCGGCGGCTCGGGCTACGTGGAGGGCGACGAGACCTGCCGCGCGGTGCGCGAGGTCGGCCTGCGCCAGGAGAACATCCATTTCGTGCAGAGCGCCAAGCGCGACTCGCACATCGAGAGTGACCTCATCCGTTACCGGCTGGCCGGGCCGGCGGCGCTGGCGCGGATCGGCTTCGGCAGTGACGCGCCCTATGGCAAGCTCGCGTGGAATTTCGGCGGCGCGGAGGCGATGATCCGCGGGCTGCGCGACGATCGCCATCCCGACCCGCGCCTCCGCGCGCAGCCGGGGCTCTTCACCGAGGCCGACGCGCGCGGGCTGCTCGGTGGCAACGTCGCCCGGCTGCTGCTGCGCTTTTGCGAGGCGAGGCGCGGCTAGTCTAGGATCCGGCCATCGAAGCGGCTTTGATGGCAGGAGACGGAGAAGGGCCGCAAAGAGGCACAAAAGGCGCAAAAAGGAGCCGGTGGTCGTTTCGTGAGGTCTGCATTGCGGCTTCTGCGCCTCTTTGCGGCCATGCCTCGCCAGACTTATCGAACTCCGCTTCGCGGTTCGAAACCGCGAAAAACAAGACGGGTCTCTCGGGCCCGCCTTGTTTATCGATGTATCAATCGCGCGCGGCGGGCGTGGCCATGAAGATGCCGCGACCGCCAGTGGCGATGAAGACGCGACCGTGAACCTGACGGCAGCCGGCCATACCCTGGGGCTTGTTGGGGAAACGACGGTAGTCGTGGATCGCAATCCAGGTCCGGCCCATGTCGTCGGAGCGGTAGATGCCCTCGCGCTCCTCGCCCTCGAGGCGGCCGTAGAGGTAGGCGCTGGGCGTGTCGTCGGTGGGACCCTTGCCGAAGCTGAAGTAGTGCGCGTGCCGCACGTCCGGGCGGCGCTCGAAGGTGGCGCCGCCGTCGGTCGAGCGGAAGAGGCCGTTGCGCTCGAAGGCCACCCACACCTCGCCGGCGCGGCCGGGCACGGTCTTGATCTTGCGGTCCACGGCCTTCGGAAGTTCGGTGTTCACGATCTTCCAATTCACGCCGCCGTCCTCGCTGCGGTAGAAGTTGCCCGCGCCGTCGTGGGCGTAGAAGTGGCCGTTCACGCGATCGGCGGCGAGGGGGCTCTGGTAGTTGAAGATGAAGCGGTCCACCATGCTGCCGGCCTCCTCGCCGCGGGCGTTGCGCAGGCCACGCACCGTCTGCCAGGTGGCGCCGCGGTCGGCGGTGGCGTAGATGCCGTTGCCGGCGGTGTCCCACACGATGTGGCGGCCGTCGGCGGAGATGGCGACGCGGCCGCCGCCGGCCTCGGGGTGGGGACGGCTGCCGAAGCGCGTCCAGGTGCGGCCGCTGTCGTCGCTGATCGCGCCGTCGCCGGCCTTGGTCCAGTCGCGCACGGCGACGACCACGAGGGTGGAGGGCTTGTGCTCGGCGAAATCGGCGCCGGTGACGGCCGCGTTGAAATCGAAGGCGAGGTGGCGGAGGGTTTTTTCCGGATACGACTCGAATTGCTCGTGCACAAAGCCGGTGACGTCGGCCAGGCCGCTGAGCAGGGGCGGGCCGACGGGCGGGCTGATGAGGCCGTCGCCGATGCCGACTGTTTCCTCGATGTTCCAGGGCATCATCGACCAGGCGACGGTCGGCGCGGCGATGTCGCGGGTGCGCCAGACCATATACCAGTCGGAATACCAGACCTCGCCGGGCGCGAAGGGGTTGAACTCGGCGGCGAAGGTGGAGGCGCGGGCTTTCTCCTTCGGATACCAGGGGATGGTGGAGTGGTCGTGCTCGTCTTCGATCTGGCGCCAGGTGCGGCCGCGGTCCTCGCTGAAGAACATCGGGCAGCGGAAGCCCCAGAAGTGGCGCGAGGCCAGCATGCGGTCGTGGTTGTTGGGATCGATGCCGATCTGCACGAAGGTCTCCTGCGGGAGCGAATCGACGTGGGTCCAGGCGCGGCCGTCGAAGCGGGAGAGGCCGCGACGGTGGGTGATCCAGAGTTCGCCGTGGCGGTTGACGCGGGCGCGGTTGAAGCGCACCGGCGCGTCCTCGAGTTCGTGCCAGGTGAGGCCGCCGTCGGTGCTGCGGTGCAGGCGGGTGCGGCGCTCCTTGTCGAAGGCTCCGAGGTAGAGCACGCGGGTGCGGCGGGGATTTTCGATCACGCCGGAGGAGGTGTCGGCGACGAAGAGGAAGGTGCCGGAGGGTTCCTTTCTTTGCGGTTGCACGTCGCCGGTGGGGGCGGACGGCATGGGGGCCCAGGTGAGGCCGGCGTCGGTCGAGGCGATGAGGCCCTCGCGGGAGGCGTAGTAGACGATGGACGAGTTGTGCGGGTCCACCTGCATCGTGTTGGAGTGCGTCTGCTGCCAGTTGGAGGCGATCCAGACGCGGTGGCCGGTGCGGGTCCAGGTGTCGCCTCGGTCGGTGGATTTCCACATCTCGCCGCGGGTGTTCCAGCTGTCGGTGCCGGCGGCGAGGTAGACGATGTTGCCGGTCTCGTCGTTGGGGTCGATGGCGAGGGACTGGGCGGAGTTGAGGTCCTGGTCGGCGAGGGAAAGCCAGTCGAGAAGCTGTATCCAGGTATTGGATGCGGTGTCCCAGCGGTAGACTCCGCCGACGTCGGTGGTGATGTAGGCGAGATCCTTGACCTTGGGGTGGAAGGTGATGGTGGGGATGGAGCCGCCGCCACCGATCGGCACGGAGCGCCAATCATAGGCCTCGGCCGCGCGAGAGGCCAGGGCGACGGGCGCGGCGAGCACGATCAGGACTAGGCAGAGCGCGAGCAGGGGGTGCAGAAGGAGGCGAAGGGGGCGGGAGGAGGGCGGGGAACCGGGGAGCATGCGGCCAGCATAAGGCAAGGCCGCCGCCGGAGCGTATTGGCCTTTTCCGACAAACTTTGCATTTCCTCGGTAAGCCGTGGGGCTCCGAGCCGCGCGTGAGCCGAGGGCGCGGTTCCTTCGATCAGAGGCGCTCGCCGTTGCTGCGAATCACCTCGGCATACCAGCGCGCGGAGGACTTGGGGGTGCGTTTGCCGGTGGGGTAGTCGACGTGCACGAGACCGAAGCGTTGGCGGTAACCTTCGCTCCACTCGAAGTTGTCCAGCAGCGACCAGTGGAAGTAGCCGGCGGCGGCCACTCCGTCGGCCGCCGCGCGGCGGAACTGCTCGAGGTAGCGCGCGGTGTAGTCGATGCGGTGCGGGTCGGGCACCTGGCCGTCGCGGTGCACCCAGTCGGCGCCGGAGCAACCGTTCTCGGTGATGACCACCGGCAGGCCGTAGCGTTCGTGCCAGAATTTCGGGCCCCAATAGAGCACCTCGGGCGTGATGTTCCAGTAGAGGTGGGTGAGGGGCGCGCCGAGCGGGCGCTCGAGCCGCTGCACGGAGCCGTCCTCGGCGCGGCGCACCCGGTAGCCGTTGTAGAGATTGTAGCCAAACCAGTCCAGCGGCTGGCTGATCAGGGCGAGGTCGGCTTCGCTGTGGCGCGGCATGGCGTCGCCCCAGAGGCGGAGGCCGTCTTCCGGGTAGCGGCCCTTGTAGACCGGATCGAGCCACAAGACGGGGTTCCACATCGAGGTGTCGGTCACGGCGAAGGCCCGTTCGCGCGCCGCCTCGATGTCGGACGCGCTCTCGGTCGCGGGCACGGGCACGTCGCCGGTGGGGGCCCAGCCGATCAGGGGCGGGGTCTTGGCGCGGGCCCGGATCACTTGCACGGAGCGGCCGTGCGCGAGCAAGGTGTGGTGGGCGGCACGCAGCACCTCGGGCAGGCCGAGCTTGTCGCCCGGCGCGTGGTCGCCGCTTTGCAAGCCGAGGCCGACGAAGCAGGGCGGCTCGTTGAGCGTCATCCAGTGGCGCACCCGGTCGGAGAGGCGATCGACGACCACGGCGGTGTATTCGGAAAACCACTTCGGGCTGTCGGGGTGGAGCCAGCCGCCGCGGCAGTAGAGTTCCCAGGGATAATCCCAATGAAAGAGCGTCGCCCAGGGCGTGATCTTTTTGGCCAGGAGCTCGTCCACGAGGCGATCGTAGAAGCCGAGTCCGGCCTCGTTTACCCGGCCGACGCCGTCCGGCAGGATGCGTGGCCAGGAGAGCGAGAAGCGGTAGGCCTGCAGGCCGATATCGGCCATGATCGCCACATCCTCGGCGTAGCGGTGATAGTGGTCGCAAGCGAGGTCGCCGGTGCAGCCGTTCCACACCTTGCCGGGTCGGCGGGTGAAACGATCCCAGACGGAGGGGCCTTTGCCGTCGGCGTCGGGCGCGCCTTCGATTTGGTAGGCGGAGGTGGCGGCGCCCCAGGTGAAGTTTGAGGGGAAGGACATGCTTGGGGGAGGGGAGGAGCAGTTCAGGCAGGCCGGTGGCGAGAGCGGGGTAAAGGCAAAGTCGCCGACGGTCCTGCCCTCCGCACGTGCGGCTAAGGATGTCGAGATCGGCCAATAGCTTTCCCGCGCCTCTCCGCACTATGGTCTGCGGCCTTGCCCCGGTTCTTTCCCCTGGCCCCCAACAAAGATGAAACTACCCCAAACCCTGAAAATCGCGCTCGGTCTCGCCCTGGCGCTTCCCTTCGGCGGCGCCTTGCGCGCGTCCGTCTTCACCGCGACTCCCACGGCCGACGCGTGGATCAGCAGTCATGCCGAGGCCAACCTCAATTTCGGCGGACAAAACGCCGACGGCGAGCGGCTGCGCGTGCGCAATCACGACGCCGCGTCGAACACGCGTCATCGCAAGAGCTACCTGCGCTTCGCCACCGGAGGCGCGGGCCAAAACCCCGCCACGGCCGAGGAGGCGCGCTTCACGCTGACGCTCGCCGCCTCGCAGAGCGGCACCTACCGGCTCTACGCGATCAACGACGGCGCGGCGGGCGACGCACCCAACGCCTGGTCCTCGACCGGGATCACCTGGAACAACGCCCCGCAAAACGACACCGCGAGCGGCGCCGGAATGGCCTCCGGCGCCACTTTGCTCGGCACCTTCTCGACCAGCGGGTCCGCGCCCGCCGGCCAGACGGTCGTGATCGACTCCGCGACGCTGCCGGCGCTGCTCACCGCGGTGCGCGCCGACACCAACAACTCGATCACCTTCGTTATCACCCAAAGCGGCACGGCCGGCTCGAGCATCGATTTCGCTTCGAGCCGCCATGGCACGCTCGCCGCACCGCAGCTCCGCGTCGTTTACCCCGGCGCGGGCCAGCAGATCCCCGGCGACGCGATCTTCATGACGAGCACGGCCACGGGCGCCCGCGCGGCGGACGCGTGGATCAGCAGCCACGCTGAGGCCAACCTCAACTTCGGCGGACAAAACGTCGACGGCGAGCGGCTGCGCATGCGCCACCACGGCAGCTCGTCCAACACCCGTCATCGCAAGAGCTACCTCCGCTTCGACCTCGCCGGCTCGATGCCGGTCGCGACGGTGCAGCAGGCGGGAGTGGTGCTCACGGTGCAGGCCTCCGCCGCGGGCTCCTTCCGGCTCTATGCCATCCGTGACGGCGTGAGCGGCGACGCGCAGAGCGCCTGGAGTTCCTCGACCATCACCTGGAACAACGCCCCGCAAAACAACACCGCCAGCGGCAACGGCGTGGGCTCCGGCACCGACCTTGTGGCGAGCTTCACGCTCGTCGGCAACGAGCGCGCCGGCCACGAGATCACGCTGAGCTCGGGCGATCATCCCGCCCTGCTCGACGCGATCCGCGCCGACACCAACAGCCTGGTGACCTTCATCTTGGTGCAGCAGAACACCGCGGAGTCCAGCGCGGCCTTCGCCTCCTCGCGCCACCCGACGCTCGCCGCCCCCGGGCTCTGGCTGTATGGGGACGGCGGATACGACTGGCGCACCGTGCGTATCGGCGGCGGCGGAGCGATCCCGCACATCGTCGCGCACCCGCTCGTGCCCAACCTCTTCTTCGCCGCGACGGACGTGGGCTCGCCCTACCGCTGGAACCATGGCCAGCAGCGCTGGGAGCCGATGCTCCACGCCACGCCGTTGAGCACCTGGTCGCTGGGCGCGGCCGGCAACATCGCCTTCGATCCCAACGACGCGAGCGGCAACACGCTGTTCGCGGCCGTCGGGAAATACAATTACGTCGAGGGCGACCTCCTCAAGTCCACGGACCGCGGCGCCACCTGGACGCGCATGAATCTGCCCGTGCGAGTCGGCGCCAACCAGGATCAGCTGCACGGCCAGCGGCTCGTCGTCGATCCGGTCAACAGCAACGTCGTCTATTTCCTCAGCCGCCAGGACGGCCTCTGGCGCAGCACCGGGGCGGGCAACCCCGGCACCTGGACGCAACTCCATGCCGGCGAAAGCGGCCGCTTCATCCTGCTCGATCCCTCCGGTGGCAGCACCAGCGGTCCGAACCGCTCGGCCCGCATCTACATCCACTCCGCGAACGGCGGGATCAAGCGCAGCACCAATGGCGGAACGTCCTTCCAGTCGATCGGTGGCCCGTCCGGCGGCATTCGTCGCGGCGCGATCGGTGGTGACGGCGTCCTTTACGTGACCACCTCGACCGGCGTGTGGCGTTACAAGAACAACGCGTGGGCGGTGAACACCAACGCCAACGAATACGCCGCCATCGCGGTGAGCCCGCACAATCCCCAGCACGTGCTCGCGGCGCGGCACGACTGGGCGCACAAGCAGAGCCTGCGCATCTCGCTCGACGGCGGCGACACCTGGGCGACCATGCCTTATCAGCGCGATGTGTCGGAGGCGCCGTGGGTGCCGGACGACTACTTCGCCTCCTCGCCCTTCGATTTCGCGTGGTGTCCACACACGCCCGGCCGCGTGTGGTTCTCCGATTGGTATTTTACGTGGGAAACTCAGAACGTCTTCGCCGCCACGCCGGCCTGGAAGGCGCGCGCCCGCGGCATGGAGGTGGGCGTCACCATCGGCTCGCTTCTCTCCCCGCCCTCCGGATCCAACTGGCTTCACAGCGGCGTGGCCGACAACGGCGGCTGGGACCACAAGTCGCTGGTCGATTCGCCCGCCTATTCGGTCGCTGGCAGCCCGCGGCTCCACGGTCACTTCGAGGGCATGGGCATCGCGGTGCAGGAGACCAACCCCAACTTCATCGTGCGCGTCGGTCGGCGCGACGGTTGGAACGGACTCGCGGCGGGCGGCTACTCGACGGATGGCGGGCTCACCTACACCCGCTTCACCAATCTCCCGCCCAACGGCGCCGGCGGCCGTGTCGCGGTCTCGGCCGACAGCACGAAGATGGTTTGGGTGGCGCAGCCGGTGAACTATGAGCACCCCGTGACGAAACAAGTCACGAACCAGCCCGGCGGCGTCTTCTACTCGCACGACCTCGGCCAGAGCTGGCACGTCTCGGTCGGCGCCCATGTGCAGACCATCGGCGGCACCGACACCTTCACCTACACGCAGCCCATCGCCGCGGACAAGGTGAATGGAAACAAGTTCTACATCTACCGCCGCGGCCGGCTCTATCGTAGCACCGATGGCGGCGCGAGTTTCGCCGAGATCCTCAACACGCTTCCGTGGCACGAGATCTACACGCAGGTGAAGATCGACACCACGCCCGGCGTCGAGGGCGAGGTTTGGGTAAGCCTGCTCAACGACGGTCTCTGGCGCTCGATCGACAGCGGTTCGAGTTTCCAGAAGGTCGCCGCGGTGAACCGCTCCACCTTGTTCTCCATCGGCGCGGCGTCGCCCACGACCGGGCTCGCGACGATCTACGTGCACGGGCGCGTCAACGGTGAGGACGGGGTCTTCCGCTCCGAGGACAAGGGCCTCACCTGGACCGAGATCTCCACCGCCACGCACCGTCTCGGCAACCAGCCCGACAGCATGGCGGCCTGCCGTCGCGTCTTTGGCCGCGTCTTCATCGGCAGCAACGGCGACGGCATCTTCGTCGGCCAGCCGGCCGGCACTCCGCTGCCCTGAGCACCTTGGGTGCCGGCTCCGTTTCTCCTCCACGTCCATGCACACGCCCTCGTCCGCTCCTGGTTCCTCGTCCGATCCGGTCGCTTCCGGTCGCTGCCCGTTTCATCACGGCGGCGCTCCGGGCGGCGATCCCTTCGGCGAGGCCCGGCGCGGCGCGGGCGTGCTGCGCAACGTGTTCCAAGGGGAGGATGTTCCCATGATCCTGCGCCACGCCGAGGTGCGCGCCGCGGCGGCGGCCTGGGATCGCTTCAGCTCCGACGCCCCCTTCCGCGTGCCAATCCCATCGGAGGAGGACGTGCGCAACGCGCGCCAATTGCCGATCGAGACCGACCCGCCCGACCACACCGACTATCGGCGCATCACCGAGCCTTTTTTTCAGCGGCCCAAGACCCCCGCGATGATCGCCGCGGTGGAGCGCCTCATCGTCGAGTCCCTCGACGCCGCGCTCGCCGCCGGCGAGGTGGAGGTGGTGCGCGCCTTCGCGCTCCCGCTCCAATCCCGCGCGCTCGCCCTCCTGCTCAATGTGCCCGCCGCCGAGGCGGAGGAGTGGATCGGGTGGGGGACGCACGTTTTTCGCGACGGGGCCGACGGCGAGGCCAAGGGCGCCGTGCTCGACCGCTACATCCGCCGTCGCCTCGCCGAGGCCGAGCAAGGGCCGGGCGGCGATGATTTTTTCAGCTCGATCACCCGCGCCACGTTCCGAGGCAGACCGCTGACGCGCGAGGAGCAGGTCGGCTTCACCAATCTCGTTTTTGCCGGCGGTCGCGACACGATCATCCAGACCGTCGCCATCCTCTTTTCCCTGCTCGCCGAGCAGCCGCGGCTTTTGGCGCAACTGCGCGCCGGGGCCGACATCGCGCTCGCCGCGGAGGAGATCCTCCGCGTCGCGACGCCGCTCACCCACATCGGCCGCGTGTGCCCGCGCCCGACCGAGGTGGGCGGACAAACCGTGCCGGAGGGCGGCCGCGTGTCCCTCTGCTGGGCCTCGGCCAACCAGGACGAGACCGTGTTTCGTGATCCGCAGACCGTGCGCCTGGACCGTCGCCCCAATCCCCACCTCGCCTTCGGCAGCGGGCCGCACACCTGCCAGGGGGCGCCGCACGCCCGGCTCCTCGTGCGCAGTTTGCTGAGGCGGATCGCGGACACGGTGGAGTCGATCGCCTTCCTCGAGGCGGCGCCTCATCTGGAGCGTCAGCCTTCCTACGAGCGGGCCGCCGGCTGGGAGCGCCTGCGCGTGGCCCTGCGGCCGCGCTCCCCGCTCTTGCAGGACCAGGCCTGACCCTAAGTCGCAAGGGGCGGTCTTTCGAAAACAAGGCGTATCGAGCCTTTGGCCCGAAGGCTGGTCCCGCGCGTTTTATTCGAGCCCGATCAAGGGATCCCGAACGTGGGCGGGGTGCGCCCCGCCGCAATCGCGGAGCGCGTGCGGGTGGTGCGCCGTCCTCCGCCGACGCGCTCCGCCGACGCGCTCCGCCGGCTGCGGCTGCACCGGAGGCAGGGCACGATCCGTCGAGTCGACGCGTAGGCCGAGGTTTGGATAGCCGACAGCATGCAGGGATAAGAAACGCAGTTACTGCAAATTGAAGAAAAGGCGCCTCGCGTGTAGTGTGATTCCGTTACCTCGCCCCGAGTTCTTCTCGCGAAGACCCAGAGGGCGCCCCCGCCTCAGTCCTCGTCCCGCCCCTTCGGCCCCGCCCCAATGAAGACCATCCATCCCGCCCCGCGCGGCTTTACCCTGATCGAGCTCCTCACCGTGATCGCGATCATCGGCATCCTCGCCGCCATCATCATTCCCACCGTCGGCCGCGTGCGCGAGTCGGCGCGCGCCGCCCAGAGCATTTCCAACCTGCGTCAATGCGCCATGGCGATCCGGCTCTATGCCGAGGCCAATCGCGACCGCCTGCCGGGCGGCTACTCTTTCCCCGCTCCGGGGCAAAGTCCCGCCGTGTGGCAGGACCAGGTGGCGCCCTTCGTCGGCATGCGCGAAGGGTCTTCGCAGCGCGTGAGCCCGCAGTTCGTGCTCAACTCGCCCTACCAGGTCATCACCGATCCCAACCGCGCCGACTGGTGGAACGAGGGCACGACCTTCGGCATCAGCCTCTACATGAAGGAGCCGCAGTGGAACTTCCGGCTCGGCGCCGTGCAGAGTCCCTCGCGCACGGTGCTCGTGGGCGACAAGCGCCAGGGCGCCAACGACTATGTGCGCCCCTCCGTCGGCGCCTATGGAGGTGGCGGCCAAGCGCAGCGGCCTGAGTTTCGGCACGGTGGCCAACGCATCGCGCACTTCGCCCACGTGGACGGGAGTGTCCGCGGCTACACGTCGGAAGAACTGGCGGAAGATCCCGCCGACGGCCGTCCCAACCTCTGGCGCTGGTGGTGATCTCGCTCGGCTCAAGCGTCACCCACTCCTGATACCCTCTCACCTTTTTCTTCAGCCCCAACGTTATGATCAACACACTACGCAGCCCCCGTGGCCTCCTCGGCCTCACCGTCCTCGCCGTCGCCTCCTTCGGCGTTTCCGCCCAAGCCCAGACCGTCCTCACCGCCGTGGCGGATTCATGGATTGAGAACATTAATCCGAATACCAACTACGGCACCGAAAACCGCCTGCGCTTCAATCGTCAGGCGGCGGGCACGGCGCCCAATTTCACCGAGGGCACGCGTTTCCGGAAAACCTACATCGCTTTTGACGCTACGTCCTTCGATTTCAGCGGCGCGGCCATCGAAAGCGTCTCCTTGCAGTTTGTGGTGTCCGCGAACTTCACGCCGACCACGGCCGGCCTCACCTCCTTCAAGGTCTTCGGGCTGATCGACGGCTCCGCCGGCGATGCCGTCAATGGCTGGACCGAGACCGGCATTACTTGGAACAACGCGCCCTCCAATGATTCCGGCGCCAACACCATGGGGGCCGGTGCGGTGGAGCTGTTTACCTACACCCTCCCTGCTGGCGCTTTTTCCGGCTCGGGTGGTCTTGTCCCCGCAGGCACCGTCATTTCTCTCAACAGCAGCACGCTCACGGAAACGCAATACGCCGCCCTGCTCGGCTTCGTGCAGGCCGACACCAACAACCGTCTCTCCTTCGTGCTGACGGGGCAGAGCCTCGATTTCTCTTCGCTCGAGATCGCCTCCCGTTCCAACACCACCTACGCGGGCCCGCAGCTCACGCTCACCGCCATCCCGGAGCCCTCGGCTTTCGCAGCCATGGCCGGTCTCGGCGCGCTATCCTGCGTGGCGCTCCGCCGTCGTCGGGCCGGCGTTTAACGGACCGCCCTCGTATCCATCCCCTAGCCCCGGGACCGAAAGCCGGCGCAGCCGCATCACGCGTGCGTGCGCCGGTATTCGCCCGGGGTTTTATTATGCATCCACGTAAAGGCCCGGCAAAAGGCGGGAGCCCCGGTGTAGCCGCACTTGGTGGCGATTTCCTCGATCGACAGCGTGCTGGCGCGCAGCAACTGCGCCGCCTCGTTGAGCCGATGCTGGCGCAGGATGGTGCTCGGGCGCATGCCCCAGGCCTTGCCCAGCTTTCGCGACAAGTGGGTGGGGGAGTAGCCCAGCTGCTGCGCGAACTCCTTCATCGAGATCTTCGAAAAGGTGACCAAGCGGGAGGGCGGCGGCAGGTCGGTCGTCTCCTCCAGCTTCAGGTGCGTGCTCATCACGTGGCGCTCCACGTCGTCCCAGAGCGTGGTGAACCACGCGTAGGTCTCGGTCGACCAGCGCGAGGCGCTGCGCTCCGGCTTGCGGTGATACAGGTCGATCAGGCGCGCGGTGGCCTTGAAGACCGGCGCGGTGGGCTTGAGCTCGTGCAACATGCCGTAGCGGTGGAGCAGATATTCCATCGCGTTGACCGCCGTCTCTCCGGCGAGGTGCACGCTCATCTGGATCCAGGGCTCGGGGCCGCGGTCCTTGCGCAGCACAAACTGGCCCGGCGTGCGCAGCAGCAGCACGTCGCCCGCATTGACGCGGACACTCCGCTCCGGTGTCTCCAGCAGGGCCTGCCCCGCCACCGTGAGGATGCACACCGCCTCGGGTGTGATCGCGGCCGCGACGCCCTCCATCTCGGAGTGTGGCCGCGTGCGCTCCGCAATGCCCACAAAGGTGGGGCGAAAGCGCGGGCCGTCCCAATTGGGCGCCTTGGGCTTGCCGTAGACCATCCGCTTGGGCAGCCAGCCGAGCGCGCGCGGCGCATGTTTGATGGGTTCGAAATACATCGGCGCTTAATTTGGCAGAAACTGCAAGAAAGCGCAATCCATGCAAATTGAATCCGCGGCGCATTCGGCGGATAGTGGGCGGCGTCGATCCTTGGGCGCCATCGCGCCGGGGATCCTTGTTCGCCCCCGACGTCTTTTCCCCAACCCCGCCCCCGCCGTGTCGCGCCTGTTTCCATCCTCCTCCTCCCGCGTCCCGGCGGGGCTGCTTATCGTGGGTCTGGCCGCCTTGCTCCCTCCCGGCGGCTTTTTCGCATCGACTCTGCCCGCGGCCCTCGTCGCCGCGCCGGCCGCCTTGCCGGCGGATACGACCGGGCATTTCTGGATGGAGGTCCTGAGCAGCGAGGCGGGCGGGGCCGACACCTACGTGAGCAGCGACCGCGAGTCCGGCCAGTCCTTCGCGCAGGAAAACCGCCTCCGCGTGCGCACCAATCCCGACGGCGACCGCCATCGGAAGATCTATCTGCGCTTCCCGCTGGCCGCGTTTCCTTTCCCCGTCACCGAGGTGGACGCGGTCGAGCTGCAGCTCACCGTGCAGGAGGCCTTTCACCACCATGGCCGGTTCGAGCTCGAGATTCACGGGCTGGGCGAGGCGGAGACCGCTTGGGCATCCGCGACGCTGAGCTGGTCAAACGCCCCCGGACACGATCCGGCCTCGCCGTCAGGGGCGGGCCCCGGAGCCCGCCTCCTGGGACGCGTGAGCCTGCCGGGCACGCTCGCCGCCGGGCAGTTGATCGTGCTCGGTCCGGACACGCTCCCGGCGGACACGCACGCGGCGCTGCTTGCTTTCGTGCGCGAGCGGCGCGGAGGAGCCGTCGGCCTCGTGCTCAGCGCGCGCACGCCGACCTTCACCAGTCTCGCCTTCGTCTCCGGTCGCGGAGCGCTGCGTTCTCGCCCCGCGCTTTCCCTTCGACACGCGCCCGCCGCGTCCGTCTCGCCGGCTTCCGCGACGCTCGCCGCCGCACCGGCGTCGGTTCCCCTTTCCGGCCCCACGCCTCCCGGGACCACGCCCCGCCTGCCGGCGCTCTTCAACCCCGACATGGAGCAGGGCGCGGAGACCGCGGCGGGCTGGGCCGTCACCTGGACCGGCAAGGGCCGTCTGCAGGCGCTGCGTGATACGCAGCAGCGAGCCGAGGGCGCGGCCTCGCTTCGCCTCGAATCCGTCGGCGGACCCGCGGACGGCAGCGTGTCGCAGCGGCTGCGCGTCACCGAGCCCCGCCTGCTTTTTGTCGGCCATGCGATGCTGCCCGCGGACAGCCGTGCGGAGTCGTTGGTCGCGCTTCAGGTGCTGGCCGAGGATGGCAGCCAGCTCGATTGGATCGGTCTGCACGAGCTGCGCCCGGAGGGCCGCTGGGTGCGCTTCGAGCGCGCCGTCACGCTTCCGCAAAACGTCCACCGCGTGCACCTCGTCTTCACCCTGCGCGGAGAGGGCGCGGCTTACCTCGACGGCCTGGAGGTTTTTGCCCGTTAGCGGCACGCCGCCTCCTCGCTCCGTTCCCGTTTTTCAATCCCCCCACCGAATACACCGATGTTTTTCCGCCCTCTTTTTGTTTCCACGTTCACCGCCTTAGCCGCGTCGCTCGTCGGCGCCGCCACCCATGTGGCGAGGACCGACGCCGCCGGTGGCGCCGACGCCTACATCAGCAGCCACGCCGAGGCCGGCGCCAACTTCGGCGGCGAGGCCCGCCTGCGTGTGCGCGCCAACACCAGCGACGACCGGCACCGCAAGATCTACCTGCGCTTCCCGCTCGCGGGCGCGCCTTTCGCCGCCTCGGCGATCGAGACCGCCCGGCTCGAGCTCACGCTCCAGGAGAGCTTTAACTTTGGCGCGAACTTCGAGGCTCGCCTCTACGGGCTCCCGCAGGGTGCGACCGGCGATGGCGCCGCGGGCTGGGCGGCCAACTCGATCACCTGGAACAACGCCCCGGCCAACGCCACCGGCTCGCGCAGCGACATGGCGGCGGGCGCGCGCCTGCTCGGCAGCTTTACCCTTTCCGGCTCCCGCTCCGCCGGCACCCGCATCGCGCTCGACGCGGAGACGCTTCCGGCCGCCACCGCGACCGCGCTGCGCGATTTTCTGCGCGAGGACAGCGACGGATACGTCACGCTGGTTATCACCGCCGTCACGCGGCACGAGACCAGCGTGAGCTTCGTCTCCTCGCGCGGCGACGCCGCGGCGCGTCCCGCGCTCGTGCTGGGCGAAGAGGCGCCGACCCCCGTCGCCCCGCTCTTCTCCACGCTCGCGCCGCACCCGCGCCTCATCCTCACGCCCGCGGTCGAGGCGCGCATCCGCGCCATCCGTGCCACCGACCCCCTGCTGGAAAATCTCATTCAAGTGGTCGTGGCCGAGGCAGAGCGCGGCCTGCTCGAGCCCGTGATCGAGCGTCGTCTCGACGATCCCAACGAGACGCGCGCCTGGCTCTGGCGGATGAAGGACCAGCGCCGCGCCGCGATGTATCGCGTGCTCAACATGGCGCTCGCTTACCGGCTCGACGGCGACGAGCGCTTCGCGGCGCGCGCCGCGCAGGAACTCGTCACCGCGGCCGGCTTCAACGGCTGGTTTCCCGAGCACTTTCTCAACATCGGCGAGATGACCACCTGGGTCGCTCTTGGCTACGACTGGCTCTACGATTACCTCACCCCCGCTCAGCGCTCGGCCATCCGCCAAGGCATCGTGAACAACGGCCTCAACCCCGGCCGCGGCAACTACGAGGTGAACGCGAGCTGGACCCAGTCGCGCGACAACTGGAATCAGGTCTGCAACGCCGGCCTCATCCTCGGCGCCCTCGCCGTGGCCGAGCATCATCCGGAACTGGCGGAGTTTATCGTGCGGCGCGGAGTCGAGAGCCTGAAGCGCCCGCTCCCGGCCTATCTGCCCGACGGCGACTGGTATGAGGGACCGACCTACTGGGCCTACGGCACCACCTACCACGGCTTCGCGCTCGACGGCCTCAAGACCGCGCTCGGCCACATCCTCGACACCGCCTCGGCCGAAGGCTACGCGGAGCTCGGCCGCTCCGGCGCCTTTCACGTCCAGACCATCGGGCCGACCAATCTCTACTTCAACTTCGGCGACTCCAAGGAAGTCGCCTACTTCTCGCCCGTGCTCTTCTGGCTCGGCCGTTGGTTCGAGCAGCCGGTCTACGCGTGGTTCCAGCGTTGGGTGGCCGAGCGCGATCTGCCGCGCATGCGCCGCACCGAGCCGCCGCGCCTGATGTCGGACGACACGCTCGACCGTTTCCTGCCCTTCCTCGTCATCTGGTATGACGACGCCGGCCGCGAGCTAAGCGACTCCGACCTCGCCCTCGACCAGCACTTCCGCGGCAAGTCGCAGATCGGCGTGATGCGCGGCAACTGGACCGACCCCGACGCCACCTACCTCGCCTTCAAGGGCGGCCAGGCCAACGACTCTCACGCCCACATGGACGCCGGCTCCTTCGTGCTCGACGCCCTCGGCGTGCGCTGGGGCGTGAAGCTCGGCAAGGAGCACTACGACAACACGCCCGGCTATTTCGATGCGAGCGGCCCCCGTTTCCAATACTTCCGCCTCAACAACCGCGGGCACAACACCCTCACGATCAACAACGCCCTCCAGCGCAGCGACCGCCGCGCGATGATCACGCACTTCAGCAGTCAGCCCGACGTGGGCCTGGCCGTGCTCGATCTCACGCCCGTCTATCAAGGCCAGGCGCAGTCGGTGCGGCGCGGCTTTGCCCTGGTGGATCGCAGCCGGGTCTTGGTGCAGGACCGCCTCGAAGGCGTGGCCCCCGGGGCGCTCGTGCGCTGGGCGATGTTCACCGGCGCGGAGGTCTCGGTGGATGGCCGCCGCGCCACGCTCACGCAGGACGGGCGCCGCCTCTTCGCCGAGATCCTCGAGGGCCCGGGCGAGTTTGAGGCGCTCTCGGCCGATCCGCAGGAGCCCTACAGCAGCACCAACGAAGGCTTCACCCAGCTCACGCTCCGCGCCCCGGCGCCGGTGGACGGCCGCGTGGAGTGGGTGGTGCTCTTCACCCCCGACCGCGGCTCGACGCCCGCTCCCGCGCCCACGTTGCGCCCGCTCTCGATGGCGCTCGCCGACGGGCCCTTGCCCGCGGGCTGGTCCGTGGCGCAGCCGGGCGGGGCGGCGGTGGCGGGCGAGACGGGTTTTGCGCTGGGCCACTTCCGGCTCTCCTCGGCCGGGGCCGGACTCGCCGGTGCGCAGGATGCCGGTCTCCTCGTCTCCCGCGAATGGCAGGGCGATGGCGAGTGGGTGGTGCGTCTGCAATCGATCCAGGCCGGGCAATCCTCCGCGCTCGCGGGACTCGCCTGGCGCGGGTCCGACGCGGCCAACGCCGCGCATGCGTTTATCGGCGTGGACCGCAACGGCCGCCCCGTGTGGCGCCAGCGCGTCTCCCCGGGCGCGGCGACCACGGGCGCCGAGGCCGCCGCGACGCTCATCCCGCCGATCTGGCTCAAGCTCACCCGCGCCTCCGACATGGTGAGCGGCTACTTCTCCGGCGACGGGAACGAGTGGACGCAGCTCGGCGGCTCGTTCTCGCTCAGCGGCCCGCTGCGGGCGGGCTTTTTCTCGGCCGGCGCGGGAGCGCGCGTCGAGGCGAGTTTCGACCGGGTGCAGGCCACGCCCGCCGTGCCCGCGCTCAGGCAGTGGGCGGAGCAGAATTTCGGCGCGGGTGCGGGCGCCTCCCTCGACTGGCTCGCGGATCCGGATGGAGACGGTGTGCCGAATCTGGCCGAGTTTGCCTTTGGCGGCCACCCGCTGAGTCCCGGCAGCGCCGCGGCGGTGTCGCTCGATTTTGCGGACGACAGCCTGCTCGTGTCCTTGCCCCGACGCGTCGGCGGCCTGCCCACCGCGGGCGGCGATCACGAGGCCGACGGGCTCCGTTATCGGCTGATGTTTTCCACCGATCTCGCCTCCTGGACGCCGGCCACGCACCACTTCCGCGAGGAGACGGTGCTGCCCGACGCCGGCGGGCTCGAGCAGGCGATCTATTCCTGGCGCGAGGACCTTGAGCGTCCCTCGCGACTCTTCGTGCGGGTGGAGGTGGAGGCGCTGCACCGATGAAACCGCTCGCGATTCTCCCTCCCGGGTCTTCTGAACTGGCCGCGGTTTCGGCGCCCCGCGGCGCGCGGCCCTCGCCCCGGGTGTTCCCGGTCAACGCGGGCGAACAGACGCTCTTCGAGCACGAGCCCTCGCGGCTCTTGACGCGTGAGGAGGAGCTCACCCTGCACGTGCGCTGGCGAGGGCCGCACGTCGGCGTCTTGCGGTTTCTCTTCATGGCGCGCGGTGAGCGAGAGCCTCGTCTCGTGGCCGGCTACACGATCCTGCCCGACTTGTGGGTGACGCTGCGCCTGCCGCTTTCCATCTTCGACATCGACGACCTGCGTCTGCCCCGCACTCCCGGCGTCTTGACCACGCTCGTCAACGGCCAGCGCCTCGATCCGGCGGAGCTGGATCGGGTGTGTGTGAACGCGCGGGCCGCGGTCGAGGGCGGCTGCTTCGAGGCCGGGGCCTTGCTGGAGGGGGCGAGGCCGGAGGCCGCCCTCGCGCCGACGCTGCCCGTGGTGGATCCGCTCGGTCAGTGGATGGCGCGCGATTGGTCCGGGCGGACCCGGAGCATCGAGGAGATGCAGACGCGCCTGCGGCGCGAGCTGCGGCTCGTGCGTCGCTTTGCCCGGGCGCGGCCGGAGCCGCCAGTGGCCCACCGGGTGGAGCAGACGGACGGTCGCTGGGCTTTCGTGGACCCGGAGGGGCGGAGATTTTTTAGCCTCGGCATCAACTGCATAAGCCACGCGCAGTCCGGGCCGATGCCTCCCGCGATGGAGAGCCTGCTCGTCGGGAGGCCGCGTCAGGTCGAGCGCTTGATCGGCGGCGTGGAACAATACTCGTTTCAGGCGGAGAATCTGCGGCGGGCCTTTGGCGAGGCCGCCTATGAATCGTGGGCCGAGC
Organism: Verrucomicrobiota bacterium; assembly: GCA_030604905.1. GTDB lineage: Bacteria > Verrucomicrobiota > Verrucomicrobiia > Opitutales > Opitutaceae > IMCC26134_A. The sequence continues at coordinate 52,763 of JAUVVA010000001.1, forward strand.
TGACGGAGTCGCGCCTGCGCCGTTGGGGAATCAACACGGTCGGCAACTGGAGCGACGAGGCTTTCCTCGCCCGCAGCCGGCTGCCCCATGTGTGGGGCTGGCCCGCCTTTCCCCGCACCGCCACGCGTTTGTTCCGCGATTTGCCGGATGTGTTTTCGCCGGATTATGAGATCGAGGCCCGGCGTTGCGCGGAGGCCCTGCGGCCGCGCGCGGCGGACGGGCGCCTGTTGGGCGCCTTCATGATGAACGAGCCGCACTGGGCTTTTGGCCGCTTTAATCTGGCGGCCGAGATGCTGGTCGCGAACCCCGGCACGCACACGCGGCGCCGCCTGGCGGCCTGGATGGCGGAGCGCTACGGCGGCGACGCCGCCGCGCTGGCGCGGGCCTGGGGCGGGCGGGCGACGGGCTTCGAGGAGTTCGAGCGTCGCGTGTGGCCGGACCTTGCGCGCGCGGGCGGGCGGGTGGAGGAGGATCTTTGGGAGTTCTCGCGGCTGATCGTGCGGCGCTTCGTCGGGGTGCCGGCCGAGGCGGCCCGGGCCGTGGCGCCCGCCGTTTTGAATCTCGGGGTGCGTTACGCCTGGCTGGCCTCGCCGCTCCTGCTGGAGGGGGCGGAGCATTTTGACGTGTATACGGTAAACAACTACTCCGCGAACGCACCGGTCGATACCATCCGCGAGATCGGCGCGGCGACGGGACGGCCGGTGTTGGTTGGCGAATTTCATTTCGGCGCGCTGGACCGCGGTTTGCCGAGCGCGGGACTGCGCGCGGTGGCGACGCAGGCGGACCGGGCGGTGGCGATCCGGCGTTACGTGGAGACGCTGGCGGCCGAGCCTTGGGCGGTGGGCGCGCATTACTTCCAGTTGAACGACCAGCCCCTGCTGGGGCGCTTCGACGGCGAGAACTACCAGATCGGCTTGGTGGATGTGTGCCACCGGCCTTACCGCGAGGTGTGCGCCGCGTTTCGCGCGGCGAGCCGCGCGATCCCGGAGGTCCGCGCCGGCCGCCGCGCGCCCTTTGACGGGGCGTTCAAGGAGATCCCGCGCGTGTCCTTGTGAGTGGGCGGAAGGCGGGGTGGGCGAGCGGGAGCGGACGGCCCCGCGAGGTCTCGTCTGCGGCGATGCCATCTCCGCGCATCCGCGCTCCGTCGGCACGAAATACCTTGGGGCCGTCCATCGTTTCCTTGGGAATGCGCTAAAGAAAACGGCCGGAAGCGCGAAGGCTTCCGGCCGGTGAGGTGCAGGCGAAGAGAAACGCGGATCAGGCGCGGCGGCGACGGCGCGAGGCGGCGAAGCCCAGGCCCGCGAGACCCGCGAGAGCCGCGAAGGCGGAGGGTTCGGGGATGGCGGTGATCTGGAAGGACAGACTGTTCGCCCCGAGTATGAAATCACCGGCGTAGCCGGGGGCGAGAAGCGCGCTAAACTGGCTGGCAGATGTGAAGGTGGTCGAAGCGAAGCTCAGCAGTGTGTAGGTGCCCAGCGATCCGCCGTTGAGGTCGAAGAGCAGGGTTGCGGATCCGGTGCGGGTGAGGGCGCCGGAAAGAGCAAGCAGCGCGGTCTCATTGCCCGGGGTTCCGAGATCGAAGGACACGGTGGCTCCGTTTGAGGCGGCAAGCGAGGCCGCGCCCGCGGAGAAGCTGCGCATGTCCAAGACGGCCGTGTTGCCGGTCAGGCTGATGGCGCTGTTGGGGGAGAGCGCGTTGTTAGCCCCGATTGCTAACGTCCCTTCGGAAATGGTCGTGGCGCCGGAGTAGGTGTTTGCGCCCGCGAGTATCTGGGTCCCCAAGCCGGTTTTAGTGATGGCGACTACACCGCTGGTGGTGAGCCCCAGCGCAGATCCATACGACGAACCGTTGGCGATCACGCCGGAGAAGGTGCTCACGTCATTCTGCTGCGGGTTGATGGTGAGCGTGGCGGTCGTGCTGACATTGGCGAGATTTGTGACCACGCCGTCGCCGGAGAGGGATCGAATCTGCGGGGCGCGTGAATTCGAAGCGTCCGACAGATTGAAAAATCCGCCGGATTCGACGGTCACGTTGGGCTGGGCGCCCCCGGTGGTGCCGAAGGGGTTGCCTGTGGCAAAGGTGGTGATCACGTTTTGTCCGATGGTGAACCCCGAGCCGGAAGCGAAGGTGGAGCCGGCGCCGAAGTTGACAGTGGTGTAGTCGCTCGCGGTGCCCTCGCTGCCGCGGACAAAGCGAATTGTTCCATTCGTGACATTGATAGACGGGGCCCCGCTGCTTTGTAGGAACCTGAAGCTCTCGTTTCCGCCGACCAAGCTGTTGGCGCCGGTTAGGAACCGTCCGAGGGATACCGTGCGTGTGCCACCGCTAAGATCGAGATTGCCGCCACCGTGGGTGTAGCGGCCGTTCAGCGCGCTTATGGCGGAGTTCACGGCGAAGTTGCCTGTTACGGTGGTCGTCGGAGCAACCACCGCCGAGCTGCTGGCGCCAAAGATTGTTCCGCCGTTGATCGTGAGATTACCCGTTCCGATGGAACTCGAGGTCACGTTGCCGCCCGAAACCACGGGTCCGGTGTTGTGGAGGCGGAGGGAGCTTCCGGCGTTGAGGATCACGCCGCCCGTAAACGTGTTCAGGGCGTTCAGGTAGACCGGGCTGAGCGGGGACCCTGCAGTGCCCTCGATCGTGAGGCGCCCGGAACCGGAAATCACCGAGTTAACAACGATCTGGGAGGTGCTGGCAGCGGCGGTGCCGGTCGTCCAGGTTTGGTTCGCGGATAGAGAAACGGGGGCGGTGGTGTTGATGGTCAGGACGCGTTCGCCGTTTGCCAGATTGATACCGGAGGCTCCGAGAGTGAGGGAGGATCCGGAGTTGCCGCTGATCTGTAGATTGGTCCCGGGATTGTTGGTGTAGGTAATACCCGCGATTTGAAAGTTGACGTTTGCCGAGATGGTGGAGGTGGCGGACGTCGCCGTGTTGATTGAAGAGAATCCGGCGATCTCCGAGCTGGTCGGGGCCACGCCCCCGGTCCACGCGGCCCCCGTGTCGAAAGCGGCGTTGGAGTTGGCTCGGCCGATAACGCTCTGCGCGGTGGCAGACGTGGCAAGGCCGGCTGCGGCGAGGGCCGATAGCAGAGCGGCGGCGGCTTTGTAGTTTTTGCGCGGATACGCAACGAGGGCGGGGGGGCGTTGGTTGGTCATGGAGGCAACAGGGACGAGGGTGGACGTGGAAGAGGCGGGGTTGGGGGTTTTCATTCAGGAGCATTTATCCCGAATTCCCGACCAATTCCAAGAAAAACTAGGACCGATTTGTGCAAAATATCGCAAATCTTGCTTGGCACCCGTGCGGGATCGGGCAGCTTGGTGGCCTAGCTCCCTTGCCAGAAGGGAGGCGAAACCACGGCGCGGGCGGTCCCCGCGGCCGGATCGCGCCTCCGCTCCTGACCTTCTTTACCGGCGTTTCCATGAAATCTCTTTCCGAAATTCGCGATGCGGCTGCAGCCCCCCTTTCTGCTCCGCGGCACCCGGGGGCTTCGTGCCCGGTGGGTCTGGTCATCCTCGGGGCCAACTTTGGCGCAAAGATCGCGCGGCAGCTGGCGGAGACCGCCGGGCCTGTGCGGGTGGCCGGCGTGTGTGATCTCGATCAAGCCAAGGCCGCGGCCCTGGCGGGCGAGCTGCGGGTGAAGGCGTTTTCAGGGCTCGACGCGGTGCTGGCCGACGAGACGGTCGAGGCGGTGGGCCTCTTCACCGGTCCGATCGGCCGCGGGCGCTTGATCGAGCGGATCGTGGGCGCGGGCAAGCACGTGATGACGACCAAGCCTTTCGAGCTGGATCCGGAGGCGGCGCAGCGCGCCTTCGAGGCGGCGGAGCGGGCGGACCGGGTGCTGCATCTCAATTCCCCGGCGCCCTCGCCGGCTCGCGACCTCGCGGCTATCCGCGGATGGCTCGGGGACGGAACGCTGGGCCGTCCGGTGTCGATGCAGGCGCGCACCTGGGCGGACTACCGCGAGCGCGCCGACGGCTCCTGGCTGGACGACCCGCTGCGTTGTCCGGGCGGTCCGCTTTTCCGCCTCGGTGTGTATTTTCTCAACGACTTCGCTCCCCTTGCGGGTGTGCCGACGGAGGTGCTGGTGCAGCATTCGCGCGTGCGGACCGGCCGGCCGACGGCGGACAACGCCCAGATCTCGATCCGATACGACAACGGCGCGCTCGGGACGGTTTTTGCGAGTTTTTGCGTCGGTGACGGCGAACCCTACCGCGACGAGGTGTTTCTGGCCTGCGAACACGGCTCGGTGCGGCGCTGGATGCTGCGGACCGGCAGCGTGGACATGCACGAGGACCGCGCGGTGGTGGAGCTGCACCGGCCGGGCAAGGTGGTCGAGCGCGTCACGACGGCTCCGGGGGACTATGCGGGTTGGTATCGCTGGGATGCGTTTCACGCCGCGGTGCGCGGCTTCCCCGGCGTGGTGCGCCGCGATGGCCATGCGACCGTGGCCGGGGTGCGCCTGCTGGCGGCGATGGCCCGATCGGCGGCGTCGGGCAAAATCGAATATCTGGGTTGATCCGCTCGGCGCTTCAGCCGACATGCGCACCGGGTGATCTCGCGGCATCTATCAGCGGGACCGTCGCGCCCGGCTCCGCCCGGCGCGCGGGCACCCGAGGCCGGACGGTCCTGCGGGCCACCGCCCGCGGCGATGCCATCTCCGCGCCACCGCGCTCAGTCGGCTCGAAATATCCGGGTATTGTTCGCCCTGCGGGCTCCCCCTCCGCCTGCGTCTCCTGGCTACGCCATCCCCGCTTGATCCCGCCTCAGGTCGTCGCGCGGGTGGTGTCGCCCTGCACGAGGTGGGTCGGTAGCAGCAGGCTCACGCCGGAGGACACGGCGCGGAGGGCGCGCTGGGCGAGAAGGTGCACGGCGGCGGCACCGAGCGCCTCGTCATCGGTCTCGGCGGAGGTCGGGTGGAGAATGCCGGACTGCCGGACGCGCACGCCGCCATGGCAGCCGGTCACGCTGACCTGACCGGGGACCTCGACTCCGACGGAGCGGAGGGCGAGCGCGAGGGCCTGGGCCAGCACGAAACTGGAGCAGACCCAGGCCTTGACGCCGGAGCGAACGCGGGCTCGCACGGCCGGGAGGTGAGCCGCGAGATCCGGCGGAAGAAAGGAGGCGGCGGCCGCGTCGGGCACGGTGATGAGATCCTCGGCGGCAAAGGGCAGACCGATCTCCGTCAATGCGGCGACAAAGGCGCCATAACGGGTGCGGGCCCAGCTGAAGCTGGGGCTGAAGCCAAAGAAACCGAGGCGCTTGTGTCCCTCGGCGGCGAGGTGGGCGACGATCTGGCGCAGGCCCATGTCCTCGTCGGGCCCGACCACGTCGACCGGCAGGCCGGGGTAGCGGTGGACGATGGAGATGGCGGGACGATCCGCCGCGACGCGGGCGACGACCTCCTCGGGCCAGCGGTGAATGAAGATCACGCCGGCGAGATCCGGGAGCCGCAAGGCGGGGGGAGTGCGGCCGGGCTGAAAGAGCTCGGCCGCTTCCTCGGGTGTGCAGTGGTGGGAGAAAACACCGATGTTATGCGCCTGGGCGGAGCGGCTGATGCCGGCGAGGTAGCCTTGTTGACTGGCGCTGCTGACGGACTGGGCGAGCGTGAGCAGGTGGCGGATGCGGCCCGAGGCTCCCTCGGCGGCGGCCTTGGCTTCGGCTCGGCCTCGGACCGCGTAGCCGAGGCGGGCGGCCTCGGTCTGCACTTTGAGACGGGTGGCGGGATGGATGCCGGGGTGATCGCGAAGGGCGCGGGAGACGGTGGAGATGGCGATCCCCAGCGAGCGGGCGATGGACTCGAGGTTCGCAGGGGGGGAGTCGACGGGGGAGGGCTTGGTCTGGGCGCGGCGTGGCATGCGTGATGGCCGCGAGCGTGGGGCCACACGCGCCGAGGTCAACGCAAGGGGAGGAGCGCGAAAAGGCGGCCGGATTCAGTCGCGGCCGGCGAAGGAGGCTTCGCGGCCGGGCCGAGCGAGGTGGGCGGAGAGCTCGTGCACGCTGAGCTCGTTGCGCAGCCGGTGGGCGAGCTTGATGATGATTTGCTCGGTTTCGGGCGGCGTGCCGGGTATGCCGAGGAAAATCTCCAGCCGCTCGATCTGCGCGGCGAGGGAACGAATGTGTTCGGGGTAGTGGTTCCAGGCGGGCCGGTTCATCGCTGGGGGCAAGGCGAAGGCAGGTTTAGAGGTTGACGGTGGACTCGGACAAAAGCTCCAGCAGGTGCGCGCGCTCGATGCAGGGCAGGTCGTGGGCGCGGGCGAGGCGTGCGTTGGCGGCGGCGGGGTCGAGGAGTTGCCAGGCGCCCAGCACTTCGGCGAAGGCGCTGCGGCGCAGACCGGGGTCCGAGATGCGTTCGGTTTCGTCGGCGAGGTCGGCGATGCGGGGCAGGAGGCGATCAAGCTGTCGGGCGAGCGCGAGACGCGCGGCGTCGAGCTCGGCGGACGCGGGCTGGCGGGAGATCCAGTCGAGGGCGGCGGCGGGATGGCGGGCGACCCAAGCGGGCAGGGCTTCCTCGTCGGGATCGGGGCGCTCGGGACGGACGGCGGCCGTGGTCGCCGCGGAAGCGGGACCGGAGAACGGGGTCACGGGTGCGGGCGGCGGGCGGAGGGCGGGCACGCCGCAGGCGAGGACGAGCAGGCCGCCGGCGAGGGTCCACGCCATGCGACGGAGGGTCTTGCGGGCCGGCTGGCGACGGGAACGGGGGCGGAGCGGGCTCATTGTTCGAGCACGGCGGAGGTGCGGAAGCTGTTGTCGTGATCGTCGGCGAGCGGGCTGCTGACGGCGATCATGTGGCCGTAGGCGGGCACGAGGTCGGCGACGGCGGCGGTGCCGCTGGTGACGGTGACGGGCGAAACGGTGTCGGACCAGCTGCGGTGGAGCGAGGTGGGCTGGGGGGCGGAGCCGACGATGAAGCTGCCGGTGTAGTTGCGGTTGGTGGCGCCGAGATTCTGCACGATGCGGAAGCGCCTGTTGCCCTCGTGGAACTGGAGGACGGCGAAGTGAGCGTGGCCGGGGACGACGTTGATCACGCTCGGGGCGTAGGCGACGCCGGCGCGGGTGATCTCGACGGTGATCCAGCGGCGGCCCTCGCCGGTGGCGAAGCTGCGGGCGGTATCCTCGGGTGTATCGAGCTTGTTGATACGGAGGAGGGCGGAGAAGGTGTCCGCGGAGTTGGGGTCCGAGATGCCGATGCGCTGCTGGAGCATGGTGCCGAGCGGTGAGGAGTGGTTGCCCGCGTGGATCTTCGCCCGGAGCTCGCCGAAGGAGAAGACGTTGGAGGAGGCGTCGTTCAGCAGATCGTGATAGGACCCCATGATGTTGAGGCGGCCGCCGGTGAAGACGAGGCGGGTGTCGAGGCCGTAGACGGTGGCGGGGGCGTCGTTGTGGATCTGCAGGATGCCGACGAGGCGCTCGGGGGTGAGGACCCAGACCTGGTGGCCGATCCAGGGGGTGGCGTCGGCGTCCCAGTTGGTGGTGGCGTCGGAGCTGGTGCGCTTGGAGACGCGGTAGGTGGAGGAGACGGTGCCGAAGTTTTTGCGGGTGATGACGCGGGTCTGCTCGTCCTGGGTGAGGAAGCGCCAGCGGTCGCCGCGGTTGTAGTTGGTGTCGGCGCCGGCGGTCTCCTTGAACTCCATGCAGATGGTGTCGAGGGCGCCCTTGAGGCGGGTGTTGCCGACCACGGGGTCGCCGAGGACGAAGGCGCCGACGAGGGTGCCCTTGCCGACCATGCGGCCCTGGTAGGGCTGGGCGTCGGAGTAGGCCTTTTCCTCGGGGCCGCCGCGCTGGACGTCGCGGCCGTTTACGGTCCAGCCCCAGTTGGCGGAGCGGTGGCGCGGGCCCTGGATGTTGCCGTCGAAGAAGACGCCGACCTCGGTGGGCGGGGTGAGGAGTTGGCGGTTGGGCTGGTAGAGGATGGTGTTGAGCAGCTCGGTCGAGGACGCGGTCTCGGCGTGGCGGCCGAAGTGGTAGTTGTAGCCGTCGTCGTAGAGGTAGGCTTTCCACAAGCAGGCCGGTCGGTTGTGCCGGTTGTTATACATGTGCTTGTAGGGGATGTTGGAGGACTGCTCGGTGAAGCCGCAGGGCTCGTTGGAGACGAGGCTGTAGCGGCGGGTGGCGTCGAGCGCGGCCTTCACGGTCGGCGAGCCGGTGAGCTTCCACCACCAGATGTAGTTTTTGACGGCCTCCTCGTGGTAGGAGGCGACCTCGCCCCAGAAGCCGACGTAGCGGGTGCCGCCGTCGGCGAGCCAGGTCTTGGTCATCACGCCGTCGATGGCGGCGCGGGCTTTTTCGGCGCGGGCGAGGTTGGTGGCGTCGCCGACGGCGAGGCCTCCGAAGTAGACGGCCTTGGCTAGACGGATGTCGCCGTTGAGCCAGACTTGGGCGAGCACGCCGGGGTTTTGATCGTAGATGAGTCCGCTGGCGGGGTTGAAGGTGAGGATGGAGTTGCTGTTAAGGGAGAGACCCGAGTGGTAGGTGGAGAGACGCGCGGCGGAGATCTCGGCCGGGCGGTGGGTCTTCATCAGCAGCACGGCGTAGGCGGCCTGCCAGGACCAGCCGATGTCACGGCGGCCGATGTTGTTGGCGGAGTTGCCGAGGCGGTGATCGAGGAGAACGAAGAGACGGTCGCGGTAGGCGGTGTTGTTGTGCACCGGACTGTCGGGCGCGAGGTAGGCGTAGGCGGCGAGAAGCATCTCGTCGCCGGCCTTGAAGGAGTCGGGTTCGGGCGTGCTGTTGTTGATCTTCACGCCGTTGAAGACGCGGGCGTAGTTGGGGCTGGCCTCGTTTAGGTCGAGAAGGTCGGTCGGCGCGGCGGAGACGGAGGGCGCGGCGAGCAGGGCGACGGAAGCGGCGAGCAGGCCGAGAAGGCGGCGGGAGGCCGCGCGGAAGGACGACGCAGGGGTGATGCGGACGCTCATGGGGCGAGGGGGTCGGGGGTGGGGAAATCCGCGCCGGTGCGGGCGCGGGGCGGGGCTGACGCGGACGAAGGGGGCTTATCCGTAGTGAAAGAAACACTACTAGCCCGCGGCGCGGTCAACGGCGCGCGAGGCCCGTTTCGCGCCCGGGGGCGCGCGATGAGCGTTTTTCACCAAACAGTCCGCGCCATTCGGTGGGCGTGAGGCCGCAGGCGACGCGGAAGGCGTGGCAGAGCGTGCTGCAACTGGCGAAGCCGCTCTCGTCGGCGACTGCCTCGAGCTTGGCGTCGCTCGCGATCAGGCGCTCGGCGGCGACCTCGAGCTGGATGCGGCTCATCCACTCCTTCGGGGAGCAGCCCGCGGCGCTGGCGAAGAGGCGACGCAGGGTGGGCTGGCTGACGCCGAGGACGTGGGCGATCTCGCGGACGCCGGGGCGTTCGTGGAAGTGCGTGCGGAGCCAGTATTCGGCGGCGCGGATGCGGAGTTCCGGGGAGAGGGAGGAGTTCTCGAGGGAGCGGGCGGAAAGGAGAAGGATGGCGAGGTCCATCAAGGCCCGTTGGGCGTGAAATTCGAGCAGCGGGTCGCCGTGCCACCAGCGCGGTTGAAGATCGCGGGCGAGACGCGAGAGGCGGGGGAGATCGCCGGAGGCGAGCTCCACGCCGAACCAGCCTCCGCCCGACCGGGCGAGCTTGGCGACGGCCTCGGGAACCGCGTCGAAGTGGAAGACGGCGATGGCGCAGGGCTGGCGTGGCTCGCCGGCCCAGCCGTGGGTGCAGCCGGGCGCGAAGACCCAAAGGGTGCGCGAGCGCGGAGCGACGGCGGGGCCTCCGGGAAAGGTGGGCGCGAGGCGGCCGCGGGTCACCGCGTAGATTTCCCAGTGCGGGCGCGAGATCGGGGCGAGCGGGTGGTCGCCGAAATCGCGCGGGCCTTGGCTGACGTAGGTGAGCATGGGAATGCGTGACCCACGTCGGGGGCTTACCAGCCGCGGCGGGTCAGCTCGGCGGCGAGAAGCTCGGCGATGAGTTGCTGGCCGGCGTCGTTGAAGTGGACGTTGTCGGAGCGGAGGCTGGCGGGCGGGATGTCGGCGGCGCGGTTGGCCTGGTCGGCGGGCGAGGAGTTGGCGGCGCGGATGAGGGCGGTGCGCACGTCCACGAAATTGTCCGGAAACTCCTGACGGAGGAGTTGGTTCAGGTTGACCGTGCCGATGTAGTATTGGTTGCCGATGGTCTCGCCGCCGGTGGCGTTGTCGCCGTTGGTGACGGAGACGATGAGGAAGCGCGCGTCGAGGGCCTTGATGTGCTCCACGGCGGCGCGGATGTCGGCGTAGACCTCGTGGGGGCGGGCGTTGTTGTTGCGGCCCATCCAGAGGATGAAGGTGTCGGCGTCGCGATCGGTGTGGGTGCGGAGAGCGAGATCGGTGGCGCCGCCGGGGTGGGTCCAGTCGAAGACGAAGGGGCCTTGGAGGGCGGTGGGCGCGGCGAAGTCGGCGCTCAGGGAGACGAGGGTGCGGGCCGGTTTGCCGAGGATGACGCCGCTGAAGGTGTGGGTGGTGGAGAGGGCGGGGCCGCCGGGGGTGGCGGCGAGGGAGAAGCCCTCGGAGTCGGCCGCGACGACATGGTAGAGCTGGTGGGCGAAGAAGGCGGGCGGGGCGGCGCCGGGGCGGAAGGAGGCGGTGTCGCCGTTGACGAAATCGTGGTTTGGCGAGGTGAAGCGGGAGGTGTTGGCGGCGATGGAGAACGTGACGTCGTCGGCGACGAGGGAGACACCGGCGGCGTCGGCGCCGCGCACGAAGTAGGTTTTGCCGACGATGAGGGGCGAGGGCAGCGGGCCGGCGGGAAAGTGGACGACGTCGCCGTTGGCGAAGGGGTGCCCGGCGGCGAGGAGACGGGTGGCGTTGGCGGCGCGGTTGGACGTGACGGTGGCGGCGAGCGGGGTGGAGGACTCGCCGATTTTCACGCCGCGGTTGAAGAACTCGACGCGGGAGATGTTGGCGATGGTGGCGGCCTGGGTGGCGCGGGCGGCGCCGGAGGCGGGATTCATCACGCGGGCGTGGGTGGTGCGCGAGGCGACGATGCGAACGGAGGTGCCGGCGGGAGTGGAGGCGGCGAAGGCGGGGAAGGGCGAGGTGAGGGTGAGGCCGCGCAGGCGGTCGGCGATTTGCAGGGAGGTGTCGCCGCCGATGCCGCAGTTTAGCACGGTGCGGCCGGGGAGAAGCGTGAGCAATTTCTCGGCGTAGGTGCCGGGGTTGCCGGTGAGGCTGTCGCCCCAGCAGACGATGCGCGGCGAAGGCGTGACGGGGACCCGCGGGGTGGCTTGAAGGCGGTAGAAGCGGCGATCGCCGCCGCGGGTGTCGAGCGCGGTGCGAGCGCCGTCGGCGAGGGCGGTGGCGAGGGGCGAGGCGGGCCAGGAGGCGAGGTCGGTGGATTCGTGGAGGCCGAGGGCGACATCGAGCAGGCCGGCCCGCTCGGGCCAGGCGAGAGCGAGGCCGGAGGGCGCGAGGGCGAGGGCGAGCGCGGACGAGTCGGCGACGAGCGGATCTGAGCCGAGGGCGTATTCGAGGAGATTGGAGCGCCCGTCGCCGTCCGGATCGTGAGCGGTGGCGCCGGCGGCGGCGCGCAGCGAGGTGGCGAGCCCCTGGGCGCGGCGCCATTGCTCGAAAGTGGACCAGGCGGGAGCGGCGGGATCGGGCGGGAGGGGGATGCCGGTGACCGGGTTGGGGGTCTGGGAGATCGTCGAGTTCTGGAAGGCGTGAACGCGAAACTCGTAGGGCTGGCCGGTGACGAGGCCCGTGACGATGTGCTCGGTGGTGTTGGCGGGCAGGTTGTTGATGTTGATCCAGGTCGTCGTGCCGGCGGCGCGGTATTGGACGCGGAAGTGGGTCTCGGTTTCAAAGAGGTCGAGCCAGCGCAGGCGTAAGGATGTGGCGGATACGCGCTCGATGGTGTGGAGGAAGGGCGCGGTCTGGGCGAGGGTCTCGTCCTCGGCGATGGTGACGGCGGCGGAGGACGGGCTGCCCACGGTGTAGGCGGGGTCGGGGAGGAGGGTGGCGACGGCGGTCTCGGCGAGGTTGGCCTCGGCGACGGCGTCGTTGATCGGCAGGAGGGGAAATTCGACGGAGGTCGCGCCGGCGGGAATCGTGACGGAGCCCGGGCCGGTCTCGTAGTCGAGCCCCGCGGTGGCGGTGCCGGACCAGGCGAGGCGGACGGTGAGGGGGGCGGCGGCGGGGCCGTTGCGTTCGACGCGGAAAAGTCCGGGGTAAACGCCCGCCTCGGTGGCGGTGGCGACCGGAGCGGTGATCGAAACGACCTGGGCGGCGAGGGTCGTGGCGAGCGCGGCGCAGGAGGCGGCGATGAAGGGAAGACGGAGGGCGCGGACGGCGGTCATGGAAGAAATCAGGGAGGCGGGACCGCGAGGCGCACGCGCAGGAAGCGGCGCGGTGCCTCGGCGGCGCCGGGGTCGGGCACGGTGATGCGTTGGCCGACGACGCCGGGGTTGGTGGCGAGTGTCGTCCAGGTGACAAGGTCGTCGCTGCGCTCGACGATGTAGTCCACGTCGGCGCGGAGCCGGTCGAAGGTGATCGCGGGCGCGCCCGAGACCAGCGTGACGGTGGGCGCGGCGGCGACACCCGGCTGGCCGGGCGCGGAGCCCAGCGAGTATTCGGCGAGTTTGTGCAGGGAGCCGGCGGCGCCGTAGACCTCGTCGCCGGTGAGGAAGGCGGGCGTGTGGTCGGCGTCGGTCGAGCTTACGACGGCGATCAGGTGGCCGTGGGGCGGGATGGTTTCCACGACCGGCACGGTGCCTCCCGTGAAGGGGATGGGCGTGACGACCTCGCTCCAGCTGCGATGGAGGCTGGCGCGGGCGAAGGCGGTGCCGACGAAGTTGCCCGAGTAGTTGCGGGCGGAGGCGGTGAGGTTGTGAACGACGCGGATGCGGCGGCCGCTTTCCGTGAATTGGAAGACGGCGAGGCTGGCGTGGTCGGGGAGAACCTTGACGACGGAGGTGGCCGCGGAGGTGCCGGCGCGGTGGATGTCGACGAGCAGGGAGCGGCGCGTGCCGGCGGGGAAGGTGATGGCGGCGTCGGCGCCGGATTGGGCGTCGTGGAGGCGGACGAGGGCGGAGAAATCGTCGGTGCTGGCGGGATCGGAGATTGCGATGCGCTGCTGGAGGACGGGGCCGGTGAAGCTCGTGAAGTGGACGCGGGCGCGGAGGTCGCCGAAGGAGAAGGTGTTGGTCGTGGTGTCGTGCTCGAGCGGAAGGAAGCTGCCCATGATGCCGCGGCGGCCGCCGGTGAAGACGAGGCGCGCGTCGAGGCCGTGGACGGTGTCGGAGGCGTCGTTGGTGATCGAGAGGAGGCCGATGAGGCGCTCGCCGGTGCCGACCCAGAGCTGGTTGCCGAGCCAGCGGGTGGCGCTGGTGTTCCAGTTGAGGGCGGCGTTGGCGCTGCGGCGCGAGGAGATGCGGTAACGGGTGGCGAGGGTGCCAAAGCCGCGGCGGGTGATGGTCGAGGTGTTTTCGTCCTGCGCCAGGTAGCGGTAGAGGTTGCCGCGCATGAAGTCGGTCTCCTCGCCGGGCGCGGACTTGAACTCGACGAGCGCGGTGTCGAGCGCGCCCTTGAGCGGGGTGTTGTTGGCGAGGGGGCCGAGGGCGAAGGCGCCGGCGAAGGTGTTTTTGCCGCAGTGGCGGCCTTGGTGGCCCTGGGCGGCGATGAGGTCGGCGTGCTCGGGGCCGCCGCGCTGGACGTCGCGGCCGTGGAGGATCCAGCCCCAGTTGCCGACGAAGCGGCCGCGCGGGCCGCGGAGGTTGGCGTCCCAGAAAACGCCGGGATTGTCGGGCGGCGTGCGGGTGATGCGGTTCGGCTGGAAGAGGATGGTGTTGAGCGGCTCGGTGGAGGAGGCGGTCTCGGCGGCGCGGCCGTAGAAGTAGTTGTAGCCGTCGTCGTAGAGATAGGCTTTCCAGAGCGAGGCCCGCAGGTTGCGCAGGCCGTTATACATGTGCTTGTAGGGGATGTTGGACGACTGCTCGACGTAGCCGGCGGGCTCGTTGCTGATGACGCTGTAGCGCAGGGTGGCGTCGAGGGCGGCCTTGATCGAGGGCGAGCCGGTGAGCTTCCACCACCAGATGAAGCAGCGGATGTTTTCCTCGTGGTAGGTGGCGACCTCGCCCCAGAAGCCGACGTAGCGGGCGCCGCCGTCGGCGAGGACGGAGCGGGCCATGAGGCCGTCGATCGCGGCGCGGGCTTTCTCGGCGCGGGCGAGGTTGGTGGCGTCGCCGATGGCGAGGCCGCCGAAGTAGACGGCCATGGCGAGGCGGATGTCGCCGTTGAGCCAGAGCTGGGCGATCAGGCCCTGGTCGTAGATAAGCGGGCTGGAGGCGAGGACGTGGGCGTTGTGGCGGGAGATCGCCGCCTCGTAGGCGGCTCGGCGCGCGGCGGAAAGCTCGTCGGGGCGGTGGTATTTGAGGAGCAGATACGCGTGGCAGGCCTGCCAGGCGAAGCCGATGTCACCGAGGTTTTGGCCGGCGTTCCAGAGGCCGAAGCGGTGGTCAAGGAGGACAAAGAGTCGCTCGCGGTAGGGGATCTGGTTGAAGACCGGACTGTCGGGATTGAGGTAGGCGTAGGCGGCGTTGAGGATCTCCTCGCCGGCGCGGAAGGTGTCGGCGACGGGAACCGTGTCGCCGACGCGGACATTGTTGAAGACTCGCGCGTAGTTCGGGCTGGCGCGATCGAGCGGCAGAAGAGCGTGCGGGGCGCCGCGCGTGGCCGAAAGAAGCCCGGGTGCGAACAGGAGGAGCAGCGCCATCGCGGTCCTGCGGAAGGCGGAGAATCCCGGAAGGGCGGGCATCGGGCGGGGTGGGACCGAGGCGAACGCGGAGACTCAGCGGTCCCAGTCGTCGGTGCGGAAGGGGGCGGCGGGGAGACCCTCTTTGTTGTAGAGGTTGGCGGCGGGCGTGGAGGCCCAGGCGTAGCGGACGGCGACGGGCGCGGCGACCGAGGGGGCGGAGACGATGACGGAATCGCCTTCGATACGGGTCTCGGCGGCCGCCCACTTTTTGTCGGCGCCGGCGACAAAGAAGCCGATGAGCTTGTCGGTCGGCAGCGGGGCGCCCCCCCTGGCCACCCAGGGGGCGGCGGCGGGCGTGAGGCCGGAGCCGGTATGGCTGAAGCGGATACGGATGGCGTTGCCTTTGATCTCGTGCGAGGCGTAGCGGGGGCCGACACCGACGACGCCGGGCTCGCGGTAGACCGTCTCACGGGCGAGGAGGGCGAGGCGGAGGCCGGTTTCGAGCTTGTTGTCGGGGTGGACGTCGGCGGCGTCGCCGATGTCCACCGTGACGGCAAGGCCGACGGCGGGGAGATTGCGTGAGGCGAGATCCTGGGCCTCGCGCAGCCAGGCGATGTTGGTCGCCTGCGTGGCGACAGGATCGGTGTCCTTGCCGTGGCCGGGGAGTTGCACGATGAGGAAGGGGCTGTCGCCTTGGGCCCACGCGGCACGCCAGCCGGTGATGAGACGGGCGAGGAGCTCGCGGTAGCCGATGCCGCGCGAGGAGTCGGCCTCGCCCTGATACCAGAGGACGCCGCGGTGGGCGAAGGGCGAGAAGGGCGCGATCATGGCGTTGTAGCAGATGGTGGGCGTGGACGGGCGGTCGCTGGTGCCCGGGGCGGGCATGGCCATCGGGTCGGGGGACTCGGGGCGCGGGCGCGAGTGGGTGGGCGCGGGCGGCGGGGGCTGGCCGGCGGCGCGGGCGGCGGCGACGGCGGAGGCGTGTTCGGCGCGGGCGGCGCGGAAGGGCTTGTCGACCGTCTCCTCCCACTCTTTGCGGTCGGCGTAGTAGGCTTGCAGGAGATCGGGCTTGTCGCGATTCGCGAGGTGCCTGGCGAGGGCGGATTGCCACTCCTTAAGGACCGGCTGGACGACGGGGCTGGGAGGCGGGGCCTCTAGGGAGGCGAGGGTCATCCAGGTCTTGATCGGCGTGCCGCCCCAGGCGCTGTGGAGGATGGCCACGGGGACGTTTTGCGATTTGCGAATCTCACGGGCGAAGAAGTAGCCGACGGCGGTGAGTTCGCGGGTGGAGGCCGGCGTGGAGACGGTCCATTTGCCCTTCGGCGCGAACTGCGGCTCGGCGGCGGTGGCCTTGGCGGTCTTGAAGAAGCGGATGAGCGGGTCGGTGGCGCCGGGCAGGTGTTGGGCGGCGGAGCCGGAGCTCATGGGCGTGTCCATGTTGGACTGGCCGGAGGCGAGCCAGACGTCGCCGACGAGGACGTCGCGCACGGTGAGGGGCGAGCCGTCGGCGGCGGAAGAGGAACGGGCGTGGAGCTCACGGGACTCCGAAGAGGCGGTGAGCGGGGCGAGGGTGGCGCGCCAATTGCCAGACGAGTCGGCGGTTGTGGAAACGACTTGGCCGGCGAAGGCGACCTCGATCTTGGCGCCGGGCGTGGCGGTGCCCCAGACGGGGACGGATTGGCCGCGCTGGAGCACGGCGCCGTCGCTGAAGAGCGGGTGGAGCGTCAGCTCGGCGCGGGCGGAGGAGAGGAGCCACGGAAGGATGGCCACAAAAAGCACAAAAGGCGCAAAAAGGCGGAGCGGGAGAGAGCTAGGGTGCATGGGGAAGAAGGATTGGTCGCAGGAAGCGCGGGAGGCGCAGAAAGCGGAGAGGACTCAGGTGCCAAAGTTGCGGTCTTGGTCGGGCTGGGTGGCGGGTGGGGGCGGAGTGCCTTGGAAGGCGGGGCGGGGCGTGACTACGGGGCGGTATTCGTCGACCTGGAGGCCGATCTTCTCAAAGGGGATGGGCTGGAAGCCGGGAATTCGCTTGAAGGTCTCGGAGTCGGGCCTGAGGCCGAAGTTGCCCGCGGCGGCGTCGACGAAGCCGGGGTCGGAGGGGGTGACCCAGTTGTCGGCGGTGAGGAGAATCTCGGGGTTGTCGCGGTTGGCGCGGGAGACCTTGTTCTGGATGGCCTCGCCTTTGGGAATGACGATGAGGTTGCGCTCGAAGCGGGTGCGGAGCGGCAACTCGGGACGGTCGGCGAGGCGCGCGGCGAGGCCGGGAAATTTTTCGGACCAGGGCGGCGTGTCCATCTGCATTGCGTCGCGGCGGCCGAGCAGGTGCTTGTTGGTGGCGTAGCCGCGGCCGGCGCCGCGGTCGTCGAGACCGAAGACGGGGCCCTCGTCTTTGACGAAGATGTTGTTCTCGATGACGTGGTCGGGGCCGGAGGCGATCCAGACGCCGGTGCGCGGGCCGGCGAAGATGTTGCCGTGGACGTGGAAGCCGGTGGCGCCGTCGTCGGGGTTCACGCCGCCGACGGTGTCATACATGAAGTTGTGGCGGATGACGACGCCCTGGATGGTCCAGTCGAGCCAGGAGTAGAAGGAGCCGGTGTCGGCGGACCCGAAGCCGCAGGCGGAGATCTCGTTGAGCTCGAAGGTGTGGAGTTGGCCGCTGACGAGGATGGCGTCGCGCGGGGCGTCGTGTATCCGGTTGTTGGCGACGCGCACGCCCACGGCGTCGCGGCGGCCGCGGTGGTTGCTGGCGCCGCCGAAGCCGACGTCCACGGCGGCGGAGTATTGGGCGCGGAGGACGCCGTAGCGGTGGATGTGGTTGTTGAGAACCTGGTTGTTCGAGAGCGTGAGCGAGCGGGACTCGCCGCCGCTGACGAGGACGCCGCCGCCGCCGAGGTCGTGGAGGTCGTTGCTCTGGACGACGGAGTTGATGCCGTGGAGGACGACGGCGCTGCCGGCGATGTGGTGGATGCGCGAGCCGAGCAGGCGGAGGGAATCGACGTTTTCGGCGACGAGGCCGTGGCCAAGGGAGTAGCCAAGGTCGAGGCGGACGAAGTCGACGTGCGAGACGCCGCTGGCGGAGATGAGCGGGGCGGCGAGCTGGGTGATGGTCACCTCGCGGAGGCCTTCGGTCGGCCAGAGGAAGAGCGTGGCGCTGGCAAAATCGAGGGCCCATTCGCCGGGGCGATCGATTTCCTCGAGGAGGTTGAGGGCGTGCCAGGGCTCCTTGCCATTACCGGGACGGGAGCCGTCGGGGTTGGTGATGTATTTGTAGCCGATTCCATTGTGGATGCCGGCGGCGAAGGCGATGGTGCGGGCGGCGGTGTCGATTTTGGCGACGCGGATGGCGGGGTCTTCCCAGCCGACGCGCCACTGGCCCTTGAGCCAGACGTGGGAGTTTTCGGTCCAACGGGCGGGGCGATCGTCGGCGTATTCGAAGACGCCGGGCACGCGGTTGGAGCCGGTGACGAGAACGCGTTTCATGACGGCGTGGCCTTCGTTGGGCCAGCGGGAGAGCGGGAGGCGTTTGCCGTCGACGAAGAGTTCGAAGAGGCCGCCTTGGTCGTCGAAGACGGCGGGGAACTCGGCGACGGAGCTGAGGCCGGCGTCGGCGAGCTTCAAGGCGACGATGCGGTCGGCGGCCTCGGGGGCGAGGCGCTTGCGGAGGGCAGGATTGGAGACCGGGCGGAAGGCGGAAAGCGGGACGGTCTTTCCGCCCATGAGACGGGCGGTTTCGCCGACGCGGGAGCGGTAGACAACGGGAGCGCCGGGCGCGCCGGAGTCGGCCTCCTCAAGGACGAAAGACTGGTCGCGGACGTAGGTGCCGCCGGCGAGTTCGACGACGATGCCGTCGGCGGGGAGGCGACCGGCGCGGGCTTTGAGGGCGCGAATCTCGTCGCGGGCGCGCTCGAGCGTCGCGAAGGCGTTTTGGGGAGAGCGGCCGTTGGCGGTGTCGCGGCCGTCGGGGGCGACGTGGAGCTTGAGCGGCGCGGCGTCGAGTGCGGCGGCGAGGGCGCAAAACAGGACGACTAGGGCCAGAGCAGGGAGGCGGGAAAACATGGCAGAGCGGGGATGGTGTCGGCCGGTGCGCGCAGGGGAGGGCGAGCCGTCGCGCGGGGTGGTAGGGCGTCTCGAAGATTCTCGTGACGCGGCTCACGGAACGAGGAGAAATTGCGCAAAAGAATGCAAAGTTTCGCGCCGGAGATCTCTTTGCGAGGGGCGTCGAGGCGAAGGCTTCGTCAGTGTCCGGTGATTCGGAAAGACTGCCGCACCACGGCAGCGGTTTTGACCTTGGGTTCGCTGGCGCGGCCCCATTGCCAGGCGGCGACGGTGACCTCGACGGGGAATCTGGCGCGGGGCGGGAGCGGGGTGAAGACGAGGCGATCGCCCTCGATGATCGCGGGGCCGGAGACGATGAAGTAGGAGACGGGCAGGCCGGAGTCGGACGTGGCGGCGAGGGGGATGAACGCGGTGCCGGCGGGCACATCGGCGAGGGGCGGGAAGGTGATGGTCTGCCCGGCGCCTTCTTTGTTCTCTTGGAGCGCGAGGGCGGCGGGTTGGACGCTGCGGCGGTGCGCGGCGTCGCCCTCGTGGCGGGCGATGAGGTAGGAGGCGCCGCCGTTTTTCCAGGCGCGGTCCAGGGAGACGCGGAAACGGCCGGGCGCGCCGGGCACGGGGGCGTAGGGGCCGCAGATCCACTCGACGAGCGGATCGCCGGGAGCGCGGGCGAGGGGCGCGCCGGCGCCGACGAAGGGCTCGGGGATCTGGTGGGCTAGCGTGGCGCGGAGGGTGAACTCGCCGTCGGTGGTGACGGTGACGCGGGTGACGGAGTTGAAGGTGAAGGGCTCAATCTTCACGCCGGGGTCGTCTGACGCGAAGAGGACGAGCTGGGGCGCGGCTTCCCAGTTGGTGGAACTCAGGCGCTGGGCGTCGCGGGCGAGCTCGGCGTCGAAGAACCACGGGCGCATCGCGTCCGGAGATTCTGGATACGCGTGAATCTTGAGGTCGGTCTGGCCGGGGAGCGGGAGGTGGGCGAGGACGCCGGCCTCGAGATCGACGGGCTTCAGGGCGGGCGAGCCGTCGTCGGAGAGGCGGGCGCGGGCGGCGGCGGCGAGGTAGCGGCCGAAGTGCTCCGCCATGGCGTCGGAGCAGTAGAAGTGCCCCGTGCCGGGCTCGACGATGATGCTGAGTGGCCAGCGGGAGGCGGGCCGGTCGCGGCCCCAGGCCGGGTAGCCGGATGCATCGGAGGCGTAAGTCTCGCGAAGGTCCGACTTGGTTTGTCCCCATTCTTGGCCGGTGCCCAGGGTCCAGAGGAGCGGGACGGTCTTGTTCTGGGGCAGGTGTGGATTCTTGACGCAGATGCCGGCGGCGACGCGCTCGGGGCGGGCGTTGATCAGGCCGACGACCATGAGGAGGTGGCCGGATTCGCCGACGGGAAACCAGGGCGCGGCGGCGAGCTCGGTGTAGCCGGACTTCTCGGCGAGGGCGGCGAGGAGTTTTTCGAGGAAGGCGGCTTGGATGGCGTCGCTGTTGGGGAGGGTTTTGACGTCGATGGGCTCGGCGCCGGGGGCGGGGGCGGCCTTGCCGAAGCGCCAGAAGGATGGCACGCCCCAGACGAGGGCAAGGTCGTGCTCGGCGCAGGCGCGGCGGATGGCGGGGTGGCCGACGAGCATGTGCTCCGGGACGTTGGTGGCCATGACGACTACGCCGCGGACGCGAGTTGTGGACTCGGGAATCCAGAGGTAGAGCGTGCCTTTGTTTTTCGAGCCGTCGGGCCAGCCCTCGTTTTCGCCGGAGACGTGCCACTGGAAGACCTGGTTCTCGGCGGAGCGGGTGGAGGCGGGCTGGGATGCGCCGAGGGTTAAGCCGTAAAAGAACGCGGAGAGCGCAAAGAAAAGGAGGCGCGGGGGCGACATGGGGTGAAGGGGTGGGTTCCGCTTTTATCCAACTCGACGTGGCGGGCTCGGTGGCCCGTGCCAGCTGCCCGTGTCAGCGGAAGTCTGCGGGGCTGAGGGTGTGCGTGGAGTGCGGCTGGAGCTCGATGGGGGCGCGGCGGCCTTGGTATTCGAGGTGGAGCGGGCCGGGGCGGGCGCGGGGGCCGGCGGTGATGACGGCCTTGGCGAGTTGGCCGTCGGTCCACTCAAGGTCGAGGGTGAGGTCGCCGCGGGCGCGCAGTCCGCGCACGGAGCCGACGGGCCAGGCGCGGGGCAGGGCGGGGAGGAGTTTTACGCGGCCGAGGTGGCTGTGGAGGAGCATCTCGGCGATGGCGGCGGTGGAGCCGAAGTTTCCGTCGATCTGGAAGGGCGGGTGGTTGTCCCAGAGGTTGTCGAGGGTGGATTTGTCGAGGATGGCGAGGAGGTTTTTGTAAGCTTCTTCGGCGTCGGAGAGGCGGGCATACATGCCGATGATCCAGGCGCGGCTCCAGCCGGTGCCGGCGCCACCGTGGCGGAGGCGGTGTTCGAGGGTTTTGACGACGGCCGAGCGCAGGGCGGGGTCGCCGTCGAGGTCGATCTGGTTGCCGGGGTAGGCGCCGACGAGGTGCGAGATGTGGCGGTGGCCGGGCTCGACCTCCTCGAAGGGGAGACGCCATTCGAGGAGGCGACCGTCGGTGCCGATTTGGGGACGGAAAATCCGGGGCAGGCGTTCACGCACGGTTTGCGCGAGGGGCGTGTCGGATTTGCCGAGCGCTGCGGCGGCTTCGAGGTAGTCGTGGAAGACTTGGAGGACCATGAACTGGTCGAAGGAGTTGCCGGCGGAGAGGGCGGCGGTCTTCACCTCGCCGGTTTCGTCGCGGTAGCGGTAGGCGTTTTCGGGCGAGCAGGCGGGGCGGGCCATCCACTGGCCTTCTTGGGGGCCGGGGATGAGCCAGGAGAGAACGAACTCGGTGGAGGCGCTGAGGGCGTCCCAGTGTTTCTCGAGCACGCGGGGGTCGCGGTTGAAGCGGTGGTGTTCGAGGAGGTGGGTGGCCATCCACTGGCCGCCGAAGAAGGAGCCGCTCCAGGGGGCGCGGCGGCTCATCATGTGGGCGTGGCCCCAGAGGTCGGTGGCGTGGGGCATGCACCAGCCTTGCATGCCCATGCGGCGAGCCATGTCGCGGCCGGAGGCTTGGAAGAGCTCGAGGAGGTCGAAGAGGGGGCGGTGCAGCTCGGAGAGGTGGGTGGTCTCCGCCGCCCAGTAGTTCATCTGGAGGTTGATGTTGAGGTGGAAGTCGCTGGACCAGGGGGCTTGGAGGTGGGGGTTCCAGATGCCTTGGAGGTTGGCGGGGAGGGTGCCTGGGCGAGAGGAGGCGATGAGGAGGTAGCGGCCGAACTGAAAGTAGGTCTCGAGGAGCTGGGGGTCGTGGCGGCCGGCGCGGACGGCTTGAAGGCGCTCACGGGTGGGGAGGGCGAGGAGGTCGGCGTCGCTGGCGCCGAGGTGAAGGGCGACGCGGTCGAAGTAGGCGCGGTGGTCGGCGATGGCGGCCTCGCGGAGCTGGGTGTAGCCGGTGCTTTCGCTGTGGCGGAGGTGCTGGCGGGTTTTGTCCTCCCAGCCGGGGGGAAGCTTTTGGCGGGGGTTGGCGAGGTCGATGTCGGTGGCGGCGGCGAGATAGAAGCGGGTGGTGCGGCTCCGGGTGACGCGGAGGACGTCGTCGGCGGCGTGGAGGGCGCCGTCGGTGGTGGCGCGGACGCGGGCGAGGTAGCGGGTGGCGTCGTGGCCGGTGGCGGCGCCGCGTTTGAGGAGTTCGCCGTCTTCAGTGACGCCGTCTTGGTCGAAGGCGAGGCGGAGGTCGAGGGGGCGGCTGGTGGTGACGGAGATGGCGACGAGATCGTGGGGCGCGGAGGCGAAGATTTCCTGCGTGATAAGGGTGCCGTCCTCGAGTTCGTGGTGCGTGCGGGCGAGGCCGGTTTGGAGGTCGAGCTCGCGGCGGGTGTGCTTGAGGGGGGAGGCGACGTCGTAGTGGAGGTGGAGCCAGCCGAGCGGTTGGTAGGAGTTGGGGCTGATGGTTTTGAGGAGCCGGATCTCGAAGTGGGCGTCGGCCTCGGCGTAGCGGCCGTCGGCTTCGAACTGGCGGATGGTTTCGAGGTGGGTGTGGCTGTCCTCGGGCATGAGGAAGCGCTCGGCGGGGTCGCGGTGCCAGATGCTTTCCTCGTTGAGGAGGATACGCTCCGTCGGGAAGTCGCCGTGGGGCATGGCGCCGAGGCGACCGTTGCCGACGGGGTAGGCGAGGTCCCAAGACGCGGCGGGGCGGTCGTCCCAGATTGTGAGCGGAGCGGTGGCGGCCGGGGTGGTGGGGAGGGTGGTCGCGCAACTGGGCGGGAGCATGGTTTGGGGAAGCTTGGGCATGCGGGGGCCGGGGAGGGGCGGAGACGGCCCGAGGTTCGCGCTACTTGGCTCGCGCTCAGGAATGAGGGGTGAGGTGGACGGCGCGGAGGTTCATGACGGCGCCGACCGGGACGGCCTGGGCGACGACGCGGATCTCGAGTTCGTCGTGCGGGTCGAGGGTGATCACGCCGGCCTCGGCGCGGACGTATTCGCCCCAGCCGCCGGTGCCGGCGGCGACGAAGGGCACGTGTTTGTCGCCGAAGGTCACGTGGGCGAGGGTGCCTTCGCGGTGGCGAGGCACGGCGTATTCCAACTCGACGCGATAAGCGCCGGCGCGGTGGAGGTGGACTCGCCAGAGGGGCCAGGAATCGAGGGAAGACCAGCAACCGAGCTCGGGTATGGAGCCGGCGTGCAGGGAAAGGTGGTCGCCGAAGATCTCGGCGTCGGCGGCGCGGAGGGCGATGGCGCCGTCGGCCGGCTGCGGGATCACGGGCGGGCGGGGGCGGGGCGGGACGGCGCCTAGGCGCGGGGCGGAGGCGTAGCGTAGTTCTATGGCGGATACGGCGGAGTCAGGCGCGGCGGGAGGGAGCCGGAGGATGAAGGCGCCGTCGGCGACGGACTCGGCGGAGACTGGCGCGTCGGGCGCGGCGAGCAGGCGGGCCGAGGCGGGCAGGTCGAGGAGCGGGACGGAGAGGCGGCCGTCGGCGGGCCATTTCTCGACGAGGAGGTAGAGCTTGTCGCCGCTCGTGGTGGCGAAGCCCCAGGGGAGGCGGTGCGGGAAGGGACCGGCGGAGGCGCCGCGGATGGCGGCGCCGTTGACGCGCATCCAGGCGCCGATGGCGCGGAGGGCCTCGAGGGTGGGTTCGGGGATGCTGCCGTCGGCGCGCGGGCCGATGTTGAGGAGGTAGTTGCCGCCTTGGGAGACGACCTCGCAGAGCTGGCGGATGAGGAGCGCGGGCGGTTTCCAGTCGTGGTCGTGGAGGTTGAAGCCCCAGGACTCGTTGGTGGTCATGCAGGTTTCCCAGGAGCGCGCGGGGCGCTTCGCGGGGATGCGCTGCTCGGGGGTGTCGAAGTGGCCGGGGTGGCCTTCGCCGAGCCGGTCGTTTTGGAGAATGCCAGGGGCGAGGGCTTGGACGGCGGCGTTGACGCGCGCGGCGCGCTCGGGGCTCATCTTGGCGGGCGTGTCCCACCAGAGGCAGGCGGGCACGCCGGGGCCGTAGTTGGTGAGGAGTTCGCGGATCTGCGGGATGGAGAAGTGGTCGAGGTAGTCGTCGAAGTCGCGGTCCTGCGCGGGCGAGTCCCAGTTGCCGGCGTAGGTGGCGCCGCCGTTGATCCAATCCTGGGCCTGGGAGTAGTAGAAACCGATGGGGAGGCCGGCGCGGCGACAGGCGTCGACGAGCGGGCGGAGGACATCGCGCGCGGCGGGGGTGGCATCCTTGGCGTTCCAATCGGTGACCTTGGTTTCGAAGAGGGCGAAGCCGTCGTGGTGTTTGGCGCCGACGACGACGTAGCCCATGCCGGCGTCGAGCGCGGCGCGGACCCAGGCCTCGGGGTCGTAGCGTTCGGCTGTGAAGCCGGCGGCGTAGGGCTTGTAGTCGGCGACGGGAATCTGGGCGGAGTTCATTAGCCACTCGCTGGCGCCGGCGACGGGTCGGCCGCGGTGGACGCCGGCCGGGACCGAGTAGACGCCCCAGTGGATGAAGAGGCCGAAACGGGCCTCGCGCCACCAGGCGGGGGGCATTGCGGCGGAGGGGGAGGCGATGGAGGACGACATTTTAACGCAAAGACGCAGAGGCGCAGAGGTCGCAAAGGAAGAGGAGAAAGGGCTCGGAGGGGTCGCGGGCGTTTCTCCGCGTCTTTGCGCCTCTGCGTTTAGAGCTTCATTTCGATTCGGCGTGGAGGCGGGCGATTTCGGCGGCGCTGAGTTCGCGGTTCTCGACGAAGATCGAAGCCATGGCTCCCGGGTGATTGGGGAGGAAGTCGAGGGCGTCGGTGCGGAGGCCGTCGGCTCCGGGGCCTTCGGCCACGAGGCGGCCGTCGAGGTAGAGGGCGAGCCGGGTGGGCGTGGCGCTGAGAACGATGTGATGCCAGACTCCGGGAGTGATCGAGCCCGCGACGAGCCGGCCAGGATCGGCGCGGAGTCGGCCGTTGGCCATGCGAACGGAGATGGTGCGGTAGGATTTTCCGAAGGCGGTGAGGCCTTGCTTGCCGACGAGCAGGCCGTCGCCGGTGTCGCTACGGAACCAGCCGCCGACCGTGAATTCGGGGTCGCGCATCCTGAGGAAGTGCAGCTTGAGCGGCACGCGGCCGGCGCCGCGGGTCATGTTGATGTCCACGCCGACCATCCCGGAGGAGGCGGCGACGGGCGGGGCTAGGAGGGCGCGGCGTCCGTCGAGCTCGCCGGCGCGGGCGAAGTCGGCGATCCAGACGCGGCAGCGAGACTCGAGGGTGGTGATGCCGGTGCGGCCGTCCCATGTCGCGAAGTCCACGCGGGCCAGAAGGTCGGCGTCGGGGGAATTCGGCGGCAGCTTGGCGTCGGCGGGCCGGCGGAGCTTCGCGGCGTCCACCGGGAGTGTTTGGCCGTCCGGGTAGGTGACGCTGAGGTCGGCGGGACTGGAGCCGAGGCGAAGGGAGAGCGGGTGCCAGCCGGCTTCGAGATAAATGCGGCCGTCGGGCAGGCGGCCGGCGACGCCGCGTTGAACGACGACTTCGCCGGAAATGCGGAGCTGGCTCTGGTAGGCGTGGCGGAAGGAGCCGAGGTGGGTGTAGCCGGGGCGCTGCGCGGGCAGGTGGAAGGCGTAGACTCCGTCGACGGGGGCTTCGAACCAGCCGTCGTAGACGACGACCTGGGCCGGGACCTCGTTTTCCTCCATGCGGTTCACAAGATCCCGGCGGCGGGGCTCCAGGCCGTCGATTTCGAGGTAGGACGGATCGCGGTCGAGACCCTCGCGTTCGTAGGCGGAACGGATGACTCCGGGAACGAGGGGGCCGGGGGCGGGCGTGGCGTTTTTGCGAACAAGCGCGGGCTGGGCGGGGCGGGCGTCGGCGGGGAGGACGGCGGCGAGGCGCGACTGGGAGATGGGCGAGAACTCGGTGTCGGCGGGGCCGCGCATCGTGACGGCGAAGGGCATGAGGCCGCGGGTGGCGAGGTTCCAGAACTGCGGGTCGGTGACGACGAGCTCGATGGGGTGCCAGCCGCTGCCGAGGACGACGCTGCCGCGACGAATGGTCTGGTGTTGGTGGAAGACGCCGGTCTCGGCGATGGCGTCCTGACCGGCGACGTTGAGGAGAACGGGGCCGCAGGAATCGACGGCGAAGTGATAGACGCCGTTCTTGTGGGCCTGGAAAAAGCCGGTGAAGCGGTAGAAGCCCTTCGCCTGTTCGCTGATGGGCGCGGCGGGCACGGCGTGCGGGAGCTCGAAGCCGGTGTGCGCGTGGGCGGTGACGAGGGGCGTGGCGCGGTCGAGGTCGGGGAGCATGACCTTGTCGGCGCGGAAGAAGCCGCGGTCGTCCCAGAGCTTTGTATTGACTTCGTAGATACGCGCGAGGAGGCCGGGGGAGGATTTTGCCGGCGCTGCCTTCAGGCCGGAGACGGTAGGCCGGACTTCGAAGTTGGCGACGAGGTCGGCGCTCGCCTGCTGTTTGCCCGGCCAGGCGGGGTCGAAGACGCGGGCGCGGAGGGTGGAGCTAGACTTGACGCGGAAGGGGCCGTCGAAGCGCGGGGAGGCGGCGCTGGGCTCGGAACCGTCGAGGGTGTAGCGGATCTCGGCGGGGGCGGGCACCCGTTCAAAGGCGACCGGGTAACCGCCTTCGTGGATCGGGTAGAGCGGCGGCACGCCTTCGCGCCGGGTGGTGCGGAGTTCGTTGGCGTCGAAGCGGTCGCCGCCGACGAGAAGCACGGGCCGGGCCGGTGCGGCAGGGTTGGCGAGGGCGGGCTTTCCGTTGCGGGTGAAATCGAAGACGGTGCGGCCGCCGTCGGTCCGGGCGAAGCGGTAGAGGTCGCGCTGTTTTCCGAGGGTGACGGTGAGCTCGGAGCGATCGTGGTTCCAGGCGGTGACGGGGAGCGGGTCGCCGGAGCGGTGCGGGTAGAAGAGCACGCGGAACTCGGGCGAGGTGGAGAGGGCGGGAACGACGAGCTGGGTGAAGCGGTTGAAGGGGCGCTCGGGACGGCCGGGCAGGACCTGCACGCGGGGGACCGGGTATCCGTAGTCCGAATTGCGATACAGGATGCGGACGAGGAGGAGCGGGTCGCCTCGCTTCACGACGGGGCGGCCGGTCTCGGGGTCGCGCGGGGTGCCGCCGGGGGCGATGAGGAACTCGCTTTCGCGGCGGTGGGAGGGCTCGACGTTCTGGAACTGGATCTCGGTGGTGCGGGCGTCGACGACGACGGCGTCGTCGGGGAGGTTGAAGGAGGCTTCAAAGAGGCGACGGTCGGGGCCTTCGGTGCGGGCGTCGTCGAGGAGGAGGACGTAGGGGCGCTCGCCGCGGGCGAGGTGGACCGTGCGGTAGGCCTGGGCGACATCGGGCTGGTTGTCGCCGTAAAACTCGACGAGGCGGGTCTCGCCGCTCCAGGGACCGTAATCGGTGTGGGCGTAGCCGTCGTTGAAGGCGACGGTGCCGGGGTGGAAGGCGACCTGGAGGTCGCGGGTGAGGTCGAAGTTCTTCTCGGTGAAGGGCCGGTAGTAGGGCAAGTGGCCCGATGGAAAGGAGAGCGGGTGGACCTGCATCACCTTGTTGTGCCGGTAGGCGAGGCGGGCGTCGCCGGCGGCGGAGAGGCCGTGCGGGCCCTCGTTGACGCCGAGCCAGACCCCGGGGACGGGCGGCCAGGAAAGGCCGCGGCCGTCGATCGTGAGCATGTTTTGGAGGCTCGTGGCCTTGACGGCGAGGAGGTCCTCATCGCGCAGCCAGTTGACGCCGTCCTTCCACATCACGACGCGGTTAGCCTCGGAGCCTTCGTGGCCGCCGTAGTAGAAATCTTGCTTGTTGTGGAAGCCGAGGTGGAGGTCGCCGATGCGCCAGGAATTGCGTGCCTCGACGTAGCCGCGGCGGTCGTCCTGCCAGGTGATCGGGAGATTGAGCGAGTCGATGGCGGACTGGCTTTCCCAGTCGGCGAGCTTGCCGGCGCGGTCGTCGCCGGGGCCGCCGCCAGCGAAGAGGAGGAGAAGCTCGGGCGCGATGCCGACGGGGTCGGGCCAGCGGAGCTCGGGATCGGTGATGAAAGGGTGGGTGGTCAGGCTCGCGTGGTAGAGGAAGTCGAAGGAGCGGTCCTCGGGGTAGAGGAAGCGCATCAGCCAGATGACGTGGAACGCGGAGGCGCGCATTTCCTCGCGAATGATCCAGCGGTCGCGTTCGCGGCGGAGGCTGGCGAGGGCGAAGCGCATCTTCGCGACGAGGTGGTCATGGCGGAGGACCCGGGGGTCGCGACGTCCGGCGGCGACAAAGGCGGAGGTGTTGAGCCAGCCTTTGATCGACTCGAAGTTCATGCCGTCCGCGTTGAGAAACCAGTTGAGCATGGCGTGAACCTTCCGCACGGAAGCGCGGAAGGTGGCTTCCGGGAACTCGGGCGTGCCCTCGATGAGGAGCATGAGCCGGATGAACTCCATGCCGAAGCCCTTGTGGTTGTTGATCTGGAAGTGCTCGGGCTCGGCGAGGTAGTTGGTGAAGCGGTCGGTGACGAGGCGTGCGATGACGCGCCGGGTGAGGGCCCTGTCCTCCGGCGAGAGCCAGTCGTGCAGGTAGTCGTAGTCGAGGAGAGTCCAGATCTCGTGCGGCGGTTCGGGGTCCTGGCTCGCGACGAGGGAGCGTTCGGCGGACCAGAGGTTCTGCCGATCGGGTTGGGCGTCGAGGCGGTCGAGCTTGGGCTCGAGGGAGCGGACGCGCTCCATGAACTGGGTCGCGAGGGCGCGTCCGAGCGTCTCGTCTTCGGCGACGAGGGCGGAGAACGCGCTGCGCGATTCGCGGACGCGTTGCCAAAGGGCGCGAAACTCCGGCGGGGCGGATTCGCCTTGGGCGACGCGGGACCGGATGGCCGCCACGTCCGCGGGCGTGACGAGCACGCGTGGGTGAACGCCGGGCGCGGGGGCGGGATGGAGTTTCTCGGCGGCGAAGCCGGGCAGGGCGTAGGTGACGGGGCGCGGCAGCGGAGGCGGTGCGGGGTGAAACTCCCCCGAGAGGATGTCGGCCAGCGTAGGGTGGGCGCGCGGTTGCCACGTCGGCTCCTGGTAGAAGTCGCGGGCGGGGGTGGTGGGAGCGGCGACCGTGAAGGTCGGAGGAATGGCCACAAAAAGCACAAAAAGCGCAAAAGAGCGGAGGGCGGGGAGGGAGCGCATGGGAGAAGCGGCGAAGAATGTTAGTCGCGGACGGGGACGAGCGACGGCGGCGGGGGTTCGGGCCAGATTTGGAGGGATTTTAGTTCGCCGCCACGTTTTACGCCGTAGGGGTT
Source organism: Verrucomicrobiota bacterium (assembly GCA_030604905.1). GTDB lineage: Bacteria > Verrucomicrobiota > Verrucomicrobiia > Opitutales > Opitutaceae > IMCC26134_A. Next base: position 82,190 of record JAUVVA010000001.1, read on the forward strand.
GGCGGATTCGGGAGCGGCGGGCAGGGCGCGGACGAGGGCGGCGGCGGGGGCGCGGCCGGCGGGGAAGAGGAGCGCGCTTTCGCCTTTGCGGAGGTCGATGCGGTATTCGCCGGGAGCGAGGATTTCGACGGCGAAGGCGCGGGCGCCGCGGGTCTCGACTGGGCCGGTCCAGTCGGCGACGCGGACGATGCTGGGTTCGCCGGCCTCGCTGGTGATGGAGACCCAGGAGGTCGCGGAGTTTTCGCGCGCGGCGCTGACGACGAAGCCGCCCTCGGCGCGCAGATCGCGGAAGCTGGCCTCGCGCCAGGCGGAGGGCACGGCGGGGAAGACGCGGATTTTGCCGCGCCAGCTTTGGAGCAGGAGATCCATCGTGGCGGACGCGGCGCTGAGGGGCGTTTCGATGACGGGATTCCGGCCGCCGCTCTCGGTGTAGAAGGTGTTGGCGTGGAGTTGGGAGATGCCGATTTCTCCGGAGAGGAAGATGGAGAGCATGCCGAGCGCGTCGTCGCCGAGGCCGAGCGAAGCGTAAAGCGAGGCGCCGCCGGTGAAGGAGTAGCCGGTGAGGGCCTTGCCGCCTTGGATCGCGTGCCAGTGGCGGACGGAGCGCAGCACGAGTTCGCGGTCGGCGGGCGAGTCGGGGTCGAGTTGATAGAGCGGGTAGAGCGGGAGGAGGTGCGAGTAGTGGCGATGCGATTCCTCGAGCGCCTGATTGGCGGCGATGCGCAGGCCGGTCGCGTCGGTCGGGTAGGGGATGAGTTTCTCCTGCAAGTCGCGCCAGCGGGCGGCGTCGGCGTCGGGGGCGCGGCCGCTCTTGGCGTCGGCTTCGAGGAGGGCGGAGAGGAGCCAGCGGAAGAGGGCGAGGTTGTAGGTGGTGTCGGGGAAGGCCTCGAAGCCCTTGTATTCGGGCGAGCCCATGGGCGCGAGGCCGAGGCGTCCGCCTTCGCGGGGCTCGAGCTGCTGCTCAAAGGCGGCGAGGGTGGCCTTGGCCTTGGGCGTCCAGCGCGCGGAAATGGCGCTCCAATCGCCGGCGAAGCGGAGCTGCCACCAGTAGTTGTGCAGGGCCCAGACGAAGTCGCCGAAGGTCTTTCGGCCGCTGAATGAAGCGAGGAGCGAGTCGAAGTGCTCGTCGAGGATGCGGGTGTAGTTTTCGCCGAGCTCGAGGCGGTTGCCGGCGTAGACGGGCCAGTAGGAGAGTTGGATGTTGAGATTCCACCAGATGCCGGGCCAGGCGGTGGTGCGGTAGAAGGGGCCGAGCACGTCGAGCGCGGGTCCGTCGGGGCGGAGCGCGCAGGCGAGCTTATACATCTGTATCCAATAAAAGGATTCGAGGCGCGTGTCGGGGATGGAGAGGAAGGCGCGGCGGTGGTAGGCCTGCCACCAGGCGCGGTGGGCGGCGGCGAGGGCGTCGAGCGGCTCGGAGGCGGCGGCGCGGACATCCGCGACGGCGCGCGGGCCGGAGCGACCGGCGGCGGGAAGCTCGTTGGCGGTGGAGACGTAGAGGCGCGAGGTGGCGCCGGGGGTGCCGGACGCGGGCGCGGCGACCTCGTGCCAGGCGGTGGCGTGGTCGCCGCCGGCGAGGAGGGGCTGGACGGCGACGGGCGTGCCCTCGATGCGTTCGAGGCGCGGGTCGGGGTTGGGTTGGTAGTTGAGTTTTTTCGCGTCGTCGGGGCGGGTGAGGGCGCGGGGCGAGGAAGGGAAACCGGGGATGAACTCCCAGCGCCAGGGGGCGGGTTTGCCGTCGGCGCCGCGCTCGGTGGAGACGACTTCGAAGACGTGGACCATGCGGTCGCGGAGCGTGAGGGCGCGGAGGCGGAGTTCGCCGAGATCGGTGACGATGACGCCGGTGAGCTCGGCGTTCCAGAGGTCCATGCGCAGGCGGCCGTCCTGGATTTTTCCGGCGGGGCGGAGGGCCATGCGGCCGACATCGAGGCGGGGGAAGTCCCACATGACGGAGGCGCCGGGCACGCCGAAGGAGCTGGCGCGTTCGGGGGCTTTGCGGTGGTCGGTGAGGTCGGCGCGGGCGAGGTGGAAGTCGAAGCGGTTGTCGGCGAGCGTGGCATAGGCCACGAAGCCGAGGTTGCCGTTGCCGGCGAAGGCGCCCTCGTTCCACTGGCGCGGGAGTTGTTCCCAGACGAGGTCGTGGCGGGCGAGGAAGGCGGGCCAGTCGACCTCGTCGCGGACGAGAGGGGGCGCGGCTGGGGCGGAGGAGGCGGGCGAGGCGGACACGGAGGAGACGAAGGGAGAGCTGGCCGCAAAGAACGCAAAAAGCGCAAAGAGGAGCGGACGCGGTGAACGCATGAGACGGAGTTTTTAACGCAGAGACGCGGAGGCGCGGAGGGACGTAGAGAAAGGGTCAGGGGGCGGGGGTGAGGAGGGTGCGGCCGGTGGAGTCGCGAGTGAGGGAGAGCGTGGTTTGTAAGGAGGCGGTGGATACGGTGAGGCGGTCGGGGGAGAGGGTGGTGGTCGGAAGCGGGTCCCCGTGGCGGTGCGGGTAGAGGAGGATGCGGAAGTCCGGGGCGACGGAGCGGCTTGCGATGACGAGGCGTTTGTCGAGGCCGAAGCTGCGGCCGCCGGGGCCGAGGGTGTCGCGGCGCTCAAAGGTTTCGAGGCGGGCCGAGGGGCGCGAGGCGTAGTCAAGGGGGCGGGCGGGCTCGCCTTGTTGGAGGATGCGGACGAGGAGCAGGCGGTCGCCGCGGCGTGGCCGGAGGCGGCCTTGGGCGTCGCGCGGGAGGGTGGAGTCGCCGAGGATGAGGTCGGTGTCGGTCGCGCTCACGAGCTCGGTATCGAGGCCGGTCTGCATGAGCCATTCGTAGAGGCGCTCGCGGTCGTCTTTCTGGATGTCGTCGACGATGAGGACCCAGGGCTCGGTGCCGGTGGAGAAAGCGAGGGTGCGGAAGGCGCGCTGGACGGGGTTGTGCGGGTAGCGGACGGGCCAGCCGTCTTCGTCCCAGAGGCGCGGGTCGCCGGTCTCGAAGCCTTTCCAGAAGGCGACGACGGCGGGGCGCGGGTCGCGCTCGCCGACGAGGCCGCCGAGTTTTGACTGAAACTCGCGGGCTTCGGTGCCGTAGTTGCGCCAGCGGCGGTGCGAGAAGCGCGGGAAGGTGTCGGGGTTTTCGGTGAGGATCTGCTTCGGCCAGAACCAGTCGTAGGCGTCCTTGGCGTCGATGGCGGCGATGAGGAGCCCCGGATGCCGATCGACGCCGAGCCAGCGGCCGGGGCCGGGCCAGTAGCCCTGGCCGTGGCCGTCGATGAGGACGGAGTTGTGGTGGCGCGTCTCGACGGAGCGGAAGTTGTCCTTGGCCCAGACGCGGCCAAGGGCGGCGAAGCTGAAGTGGCCGCGGTCGGCGTGCTCGTGGCTGGCGCCGACGGAGTCCACGCGGTTCTCCAGCTGGAGGTAGGTGGCGCCTTGATCCCAGCCGCTGCGGGCGATGAGCGTGCCGCGCTCGGTGTCGTGGATGATGGCTGGAAGACCGAGGGCGGCGAGGTCGGCGCCGTCGGCGGGGAGAGGCTGACCGAGAGCGGGGTCTTCGGTGGCCCAAAGAAGGGGCTCGACGAGGTGGAAGTTGCCGCGGAGCGCGGAATCGCCCGGCGAGGCCGAGACGAGGCTGCGCCAGAGGGCGGCGGCTTTCGCGTCGCCGGGGAAGAAGTAGCGCCACAGGGCGAGGGTCCAGAGGGCCGGGCCGCCGTCGCCGCCGTCGCCGCCGCTCAGCCAGCGGTCGCGTTGCGGCAGCAGCGTCTGGAGATACCAGTCGAGCATGGCGCGGTGGTGCGCGTGGCCTAGGAGTTCGTGGCCGCGGCGTTGGGCGGCGATGATGAAGGGATTGGCCCAGACGAGGCCAAACTGGGTGTAGCCGACGGCCTCGGTGGAGAAGCCCTGGTCGGAGATGCCGTAGGTCAGGTAGTCACGGGCGAGCTGGACGCCGAGATCGAAGACGCGTGGATCGTAGCCTTCCTCGCCCTCGATGGCGAGGGCGAGAAGGGGCTGGCTAAGACCGACGGCGATCCAATTCCAGTTGCGGAAATGGGCGGGCAGGCGCGCGCCCATCCAGAGGCGGCCCTTAGTGGCGGCGGCGATGGTGCGGCGGGCGGAGGCGCGCTGGGCCTCGGTCATGAAGCCGTGGGCGAAGTCGTAGGCGTATCCGAGTTGGTGATACCCCATGGCGGTGCGGGTGCCGAGGGCGTCCCAGCCCGTCGCGTCGGGCGGCGGGGCGGAGCGCCACACATCGTCGGCGAAGGGCTGGCGCAGCTCGGCCTCGATGCCGGGCAGCACAAGTTCGGCGTAGGTGGCGATGGCGGTGGCGACGGCGCGGCCACGCTCGGCATCCTCGGAGAGCAGGGCGTCGAGGGCTTCGAGCGTGAGGACGGTGGCAAAGGGTTGGTAGTGGCCGATGCCGGGCGGGAGGCCTTTTTTCTCGGCGACGAGAGCGCGGGCGGTTGCGTGATCGCCGGCGGCGAGGACGCGGAAGAGTTCGCCGCCCCAGTAGGCGGGGTCGCGGAGGGCGCGATCGAGGCGGGCGCGGAGATTGGCGTGGAGGGCGCGGCCGACATTGGTGTCGTGCAGCCGGGCGCGGAGGTCGGGCAGCTGCTCGGGGCTGATGAGGATGCGCGGGTGGACTCCGGGGGGCGGCACGGTGCCGAGGCGTGCCCGGTCGAGGCCCTCGAGACGCAGCGGGACCTCGATGGCGGGCGAGGGCGGGAAGGGGTGACGGCCGGCGAGGACTTCCTCGGCGGGGAGTTCGCCGGGGAAGGCGGCGAAGGCGGCGGAGGCCGGGAGGAGGCTGGCGGTGAAAAAGGCGGAGAGGACGAGGAGGCGCATGGGGCGAAGTCGGGCTCAGATCTCAACGCAGAGGCGCAGAGGCGGGGAGGTTCGCGGAGAACCGAAAAGCGGGCGGGGTTTAGAGGAAGCGCACGGTTTCACCGCCCTCGCGGCGGATCTGGACGCGGGTGCGGCCGTCGGGACCGGCGACGAAGCTCAGATGGTCGGTCTGGTCGGGCCAGCGGACGGTGACGGTGGCGCGGGCGGCGTTCCAGCTCGTCTGCGGGAGCGGGTCGCCCTCCACGTGGGGGAAGAGCAGGATCTTGAAGGAGGGATCGGCCGACTCACTTGCAAGGTGGAGCCGGTTTAGGACAAGATCGGGCTGGGGAGAGTTGCGGACAGAGACTTTTTCAAGCGAGGTGGGGGGCCCGGCGAGGTGCGACGCGGAAAGGACGCGAACGAGGAGGCGGCGGTTTTTTTCCGAGGGGATAGCGTTGCGCAGATCAGGCTTGTCGGATTCGCGCAGCAGCACGTCGGCGGAGGCCAGGCCGGGTTCGGCGGAGAGGACGCGCGCACCGAGCCACTCGACATCGGGCGCAAGCGTCATGCCCCAGACGAAGCGCCGGGAGCGCTCGTCGAGCTGGAGATCGTCGACCACCAAGGCATAGGGACGGGAGCCGCGGACCAGCGCGATGGAGCGGAAAGCCTTGCGAACCTCATGACGGCGATACCAGTCCGCGCGTGAGTTGTTGCCGAAGCCGGGGCCCGAGGGTTTTGCCGAGGTATACCAATCGGGTAGCTGGCCTATGGGCATGTTCATCCACGGTATGGGTGAGGGACGTAGCCTGAAATGATTGTAGGGCAGAAGCTTCGGGCCGAGCTCCACTCCGGGCGGAGGCGGCACATGAGCGCGGGTTTGGAAGTTCCACGCTTGGGAGAAATCACTGGCGACCAGCGTGGCAAGGGGGGTATCAAGGAAACCGATACACCGGCCCTCCGCGACCGAGGGGCCCTCGCCGTCGACCATGAGGACGGAGCGCATGATCGGACCGTATTGCTCACGAACCTGCCGGGAGACCTGGTAAATGCTCCAGAAGCGACCGTGGGAGTAGAGGTTGAAGTGGCCGCGGTCCGCGTATTGGTGCCCACCGGGGACGGATCGGTTGAGGTAGCCGAGATAGACGGCGTCGGGGGCCCAGGCGGTGCGGGTGACCAGGTTGCCGGTGTCCTCGCCGAAGTAGGTGAGCGGCCGGTCGCGCGTGACGCGGGCAAACTCCTCGTCCCGGCCGACCGGGTCGAGATCGGCCGCAAAGATGGCGCAGACGAGCGCATCCATGGTGGAGAACGGGTGGCGGGTGTTGAGCGCGCGGGCGCCGACATTCGCGTAGTCGCCCGAGATTTGGTGGCGGTATAGGAAACGGCCGGCGGGGTCGTCGGGGAAGAGGGTTCGATAGGCAAGGACGTCGGCGTTGCGGGGGATCTTGCCCCCGGAGCGCGCCATGGAGTCGTAGAAGGTGAAGCCGTCGCCCCAAGGATTGAGGGCGGCGACGAAGTATTGGTTGAAGGCGGCGCGAAGGTGGGTGTGACCGAGAATGTTCAGGTGTTCGCCGCGCTTCGCGAGGATGACGAGGTGCTCAAGAAACATGAAGTTCTTGCCCCATCCTTCGAAGGACTCCCCCGAGGCGTAGAGGGTGTTGATGAAGTTGATCTGGGCGTTGGCGAAGCGTTGGAAGGCGGCGGGATCGTAGCCCGGCTCGCCTTCGATCGCGCAGATGGCGAAAAGAAAGCGGGCGCCCCAGGAAACCCAGTTGCTGGCGCCGGCGTGAAGGGCGTGCAGTGTCTCCGCGCCGATGCCGGTCATCCCCGAGGTGACGTCGACTAGGACCGCGCGGACCTCTTCGCGTTGGGTCTCGTTCATGAAACCATGGGCGAAATCGTAGCAGAGGCCGAGGGTGAACTCGCGCGAAGGGCCTTGGGAAATGATGCGGGCGTCGTCGAGCGATCCGGCGTTTCGCGGGTTGGCGCGAGCAGCGGCGAGTTCGGCGCTGGTCTGGCGAGAGAATGTCGTGATCGCGGCCGCGATACGACGCCCGCCCTCTTGGTCCTCCTCGATGAGGCAACGGAACGCCTCATACATGAGGGAGAAGGACACATTCACGTCGATCGACGGAGGGAGTTCACCGGAGACGAGGGCCTCGTATTGGTCCCTGAATCGGGCCTGCGGGCCGGTCATGGTGGCGAGGAGGTGTGACCGGATGCCGCTCATCGCCGCTCGGCCGGCCTGGGTGTCCGCGAGGCGGGCGCGAAGGCCGGGAAGATCCTCGGGGTTGAAAAGGACGCGAGGGTGAACGCCTGGCGGCGGGGGTGGTTTAAGAAAGGAGCGGTCGAGTCCGGTTTCGTCGAGGACCATCGTGACCGGACGCGAGAAGTAGGTTTGGATTTCCTCTTCGGTGTAGCCGAAGTTGGCGCGGCGTTGCAGCAGGTCCGGGTCTAGACGTCGCTCGATGATCCGGACCTCGCGGCCCAGGTGGGCGGTGATGGCGGGCACGAGGGAACCGTCCGACGAACGGAGGCCGGGATAGGCTTCGGGCGGGAGCGACGCGGCCCGGCCGAGGACCACGCAGAGCAACAAGACGGCGGGCAGGAGGCGGAAGGGCATGGGGTGGGGTGATCAGGTGGCCGGGGCTACCAGGCAGGGGGATCGGAAGGCGTGAGAGTGGGGTCGCCTTCCAGCCATCCGAGCCGAGCGAGGAAGCGGTCGGTTTCGCGTAGGGTTTCGACAACTACGGGCTCGGGAGCCCGGTAGCGGGGAACGACGAAGGCGTGGCCGGTTGCGGGGAGGAGCTGGAGCTCGCATCGGGCGCCGGCGGCGAGCGCGGCCTCGGCGAAACGTTGGGCGTGCTCCGGAGGGGTGACACGGTCGTCGCTGCCTTGAAGGAGTAGAGACGGCGGCAGGCCGGGGCCGACGTGCAGAATGGGCGAGAGCGCGGCGGCGCGGGCGAGTTCGTCGGGCGAGGCGGGCGGTTGCGCAGCGCCCTTCAGGTCGAGCCGGGCGCCGCCGAGGACAAAGCGCACCCAGTCGCCGACGGTGAGGTCGAGGACGGGATTGTAGAGGACAAGCGCATCGGGTCGGGACGCGGCGTCGCCGCCTGGCACGGTGGCAAGGCAGGCGGCGAGGTGGCCCCCGGCGGAGTCGCCCCCGGCGGCGATGCGGTCAGGAGCGATCCCGAGCGAGGCGGCGTGTTCGCGCACGAAACGGAGCGCGGCGCGGGCGTCTTCGACGCAGTCGGCGACGCCGAGCGCCTGTGGCGTGATCAGGCGATATTCCACGCTGATGGCGACGAGGCCGCGGGTCGCGAAGTAGCGGGCGTGCGGAAAAAAGACCTCGGGCGAACCGCCGCGCCAGGCGCCGCCGTGAAAGAAGACGAGCGCGGGACGGGGCGGGGTGGCTGCCGCCATGCCGGGAGCGGGTGGCGTGAAGATGAAGAGGCGCAGTTCGCGTCCGTCGATCTGGCGGTAGACGCGCGTCTCGGGCGCGGGGGCCGCGAGAAGCTCCGCGAGGGTGGGCGGGCGCTGCGCGGCGACCGTTTCGACGAGTGGCGACACGACCAGGCAGGTGAACAGAAAGCGGAGCAGGTGCATGGGGCCATGGTGCGCGCCGTCCCGCATTTCGAGGACGGCGCAAGCGGGGTTTGCGGCTCGCCTTGAATCAGGGGGCGGCGGGCCGTTGGTAGGATTCGACGTCTTGTTGGGAGTCGAATTTGCGGCGGCGGGTATCACCGGTCTGGAGCAGCTTGATGTCGCGCTCTGGCAGGCTGCGACGGAACTCGTCCAGCTGCAGACCGTAGCGGGCGAGATTGAAGGAGCGCATCCACTCGAGCGCTGCGAGACCGGGGTGGGCGGGCTCGCGGAGGGTAAAGTCGAGCGAGGGCGCGTCGGTGAAGACGTCGACGGAGGGTAGCTCGATGTTGTTCACAACCTCGAAGCCTTGGAGGTGTTCCGGGCGACCGCTGCGGCGAATGAGGGTCTGGCTGGCGATCGAGAAGTTGTCGTGGATCACGTTGCCGCGGGGGATCCGGGTGTCGTGGTCGAGAATGGTGACGAGCGAAGGGAAACGCTCGCGCCAGGGCGACTGCTGGTAGGGCACGGAGTCGAGGTCGCCGCGGAGCCGGCGGTCGGTGGGCACGTAATTGCGGGCGGGCTCCATGCCGCGGGCGTCGATGTGAAAGGAGCGGGGGCACGCCACGACCACGTTGCGACGCACGAGGTGGTCGTGTCCGCCGCCGATGAAGATACCCGAATCGGCGCGATAGATCAGATTGTCCTCGACGAGGAGCCCGGACTGGCCGTCGTCCATGTAGATCGCGTTGGCGTTCTCGGAGTGGTGGATGAAGTTGTGACGGACGACGTTGCCGCGGGAGGTCCAGCCTCCGGTGGTGTAGAAGCCGCCGAGATCGCCGCCATCGAGGCCGAGTCGGTAGAGCTCGTTGAACTCGATCACGTTGTCGTTTCCGCCGAAGTGCATGCCGGAGTAGGTGACGTCGTGGATGCGGTTGTGGGCGATGCGGGCGCCGACGATCTGCTGGGTGCGGGCATCGAGACCGGCAATGACGGCGGGGACCGGCGAGAGTAGAGCGGCGCGCCAGATGTGGTTGTTCACGATCTGATGGCGGCTGGGAAGAAGCGTGGCGCGATCGCCGCCGAGCAGGTCGATGGCGGCGAGGCCGATTTCCGTGAGGTCGCAGCTTTGGACGACGTGCTCAAAGCCGCCGCGGATGACGACCCCTCGGCGCAGCACCTTCTCGATCCGGCAACCCAGCAGCCGGACGGCGCGGCCGTCGGTGATGGTTACGCCCTCGCCCATGTTCTGGGAGAAGGTGAGATCGCGGAAGACCACGTGTTCGACCCCGTTTAGCGCGACGAGGGGGCCCGAGTTGTCGGCGATTCGCAGAGAACCGGGTTTGGCGGGACCCGGGAGCCAGATGTAGAGCTTGTTGCGGTTGAAATCGACGCACCATTCGCCCGGCTGGTCGATCTCCTCGAGCAGGTTGAGCGCGAACCAGGGCTCCTTGCCGTCGCCGACGCGCACGCCGTCGATGGTTCGAGAGTATTTCGAGCCGATGCCGTGCTCGGCGGAGATGGCGAAGGTGATGGTCTTTGCCTCGGGGTTGATGGACTTGACGCGCAGCGTCTCGGCGACCCAAGGCACGCGCCAGAATCCGCGCAGCCAGACGCCGTTGTCCTCGAGGGCGGCGAGCCAGCGCGCCGGGCGATCCTCGCGGTATTCAAAGGTGCCACCTTGGGGCTGGTTGCGACGGAAGGAGCCGCTGTCCAGGACGCGCTTCATCGTGGTGTAGCCAAATTCGCCGTTGGGCCAGCGGGAGAGCGGGAGGCGCTGACCTTCAAAGAACACCGCGAAGAGATCGACCGAGTCGCGGGCTTGGTCCGGGATGCGCTGCGCGTGACGAAGATTCAGGCGGGAGAGGTCGAGTTCGCGAATGTGTTCCCGGGCGTCGGGCGAAACGCGCGCCAGGAGGGCGGGATCGGAGAGTGGTCGTAGCTCGGCGGGATTGATCGCTCTCGCACCCACGATGCGAGTCGAGCCGGTGCCGGAGCCTTGCCAGGTGACGGGGGCGTTTGGTTGCCCTGAATCCGGGTCGGTAAGGACGAGGGTGTCGAGGAGGAGGTGTTCCCCGGCCGCGAGGCGGACAGTGACCCTGGCGTTGGGACGCTTCTCGCGCGCTTCGCGGACAAGCTCCGCGGCACGTTCGAGGCTGGCGACGGGGGCGCGTTGGGTTCCATTGGCGGTATCGCGGCCGGAGGGTGAAACGTGGATTTCAACCTGGGCGGCGAGCGTCAGCGGAATGACGGTTGTCAGGAGGACAAGCAGGCGGGGAAGGGCGGGTAGCATGGCGGGAAGGCGATTTAAAATGGTGGCGCCGAGTTCCCGAATGGGAAGATAATTTGCAGAGATTTGCGTCGATTTGCATGGAAACAATGCAAAGAAACGATCGGTGATGAGGCACTCCCATCCCAAACATGAACTTTCCTCCTTTCGGTCTCGGTCCGCGCTGGTTCGCGGTTTGCCTTTTGGGTTTCGGCCTGATCCCGGCCTTTGCGTCGTCTTCCGTGCATGTATCGCCCGAGGGAGACGATCGGGCTTCGGGCAGCGAGGACCGGCCGGTGGCCACGCTTGAGCGGGCCCGGGAGCTGGTCCGCGAACTCCGCAAGGCCCGACCGGCCGACCCGGTGACGGTCTGGATCTCCGGGGGTGACTATCTGCAAGGTCGGCCCCTTGTGCTTGGCGCCGAGGATTCGGGCACGGCCGAGGCGCCGGTGACCTGGCGGGCCAAGGAGGGCGAGACGCCTCGTCTGCTCGGCGCGCGCAAGTTGCGGGCGCAGGATTTCCGGCCGGTGACCGACCCGGCCACGCTGGCGCGCCTGGCCCCCGGGGCGGCCAACCATGTCATGGAGATTGACGCGGCCGCCTTGGGGTTCACGCGTCTCGGCCCCTATCCGGACGTGTTTTCCGACACCGGCGGCATTCTCTCCCTCTTCACTCCGGAGAAGCGCCTGCCCTTGGCGCGCTTTCCAAACCGCGGCTTCATGACGATCCGCAAGATTCTCTTCAACGCCGGCGGCGCGACCGATCGCAACTGGGCGGGCGTGCCTTGGCATCTGTTGGAAGACCACCCGACGGGTGGCATCTTCGAATACCGCGACGAGTTCGCCGAGAAACACGCGGTCTGGGCGCGGCAGCTGGATCGCGGCGTCTGGATGAAGGGCTACTGGCGGATCCCGTGGCAGAACGAGGCGATTCGCGTGCTCGCGATCGACACCGAGAAGCAGGTGCTGACGCTTTCGCGTCCGATTCCCGGCGGCATCGGCAACAAATACACCCGCCCCGAGGGCAACGGTCGCGAGTCCTACTGGGTGATGAACCTGCTCGAGGAGGTGGACCAGCCTGGCGAGTGGTGCCTGGACTTCGTCGATCGCAAGATCTACCTCTGGCCACCCGCGCCTTTGGCCGAGACGGAGATCTTCGTGGCCGATACCCTGGAGCCGGTGGTGAAGCTCGACGGCGCCTCGCACGTGACCCTGCGCGGACTGCTCGTCACCGTGAACGCCGGTCCCGGCATCGTGATCCGTGGCGGCGAGCACAGCCGGGTGGCTGGCTGCACGGTGCGACTGGTCGATGAATACGGTGTTCGCGTCGAAGGCGGAAAAAACCACACCGTGCGAAGCAGCGAGCTGACCAAGCTTGGCGCGGGAGGCGTCTTCCTCGCCGGCGGCGACATCACCACCACGCCTCGCACCCCCGCCGGCCACTTGGTGACGAACAACCACATCCACCACTTCTCCGAGCTGCAGCGCGTCTACACGCCCGGCGTGAACATCGGCTTCACCGGCGGAGGCAACGGCGGCAACCACGTCTGCGTGGGCATGACTGTATCGCATAACCTGATACATGACACGCCGCACGCCGGCATCCTGCTCGGCAGCTACGACAACGTGATCGAATACAACGAGATCTTCCGGTTCGCGATGGTCTCGAACGACATGGGCGGCATCTACAACTACGACCGCTACTTCCAGTTCGGCGGCCACGTGATCCGCCACAACTACGTGCACTCGTCGGACGACGGCGACGCGATCTACTTCGACCACGACCATCCCGACATCACGGTGTTTGGAAACATCGTGAACCTGAAGAGCACGGGCAAACGGGGCACGGCCTTCCTCTACAAGATCGGCTACCAGGCGAAGTTTCCGCAGTCGATCAACTGCCAGAACAACATCGCGATCAACGCCAACTTCGGCTTCGAATTCGTCAGCGCGAAGCCGGGCGAGGCGCGCATCGCGAACAACGTGGTGGTGAACTGCAAGACGCCCTTCACCTGGAGCGACGTTCATGAGGGCGCGAAGCGGAAGACCGAGCCTTATCCGAGCGGTCCGCTCGCGGTCTATGACGAGGATCCGGGCTTCGTGGATCTAGCCGGCGGTGATCTGCGCCTGCGGCCCGATTCGCGGATATTCCGGGATCTGCCGGGGTTTCAGCCGATCCCCTTCGAGAAGATCGGGCTCTTCGTGGACGAGTATCGTCCCGTGTTGCCCTCGGCCGACTACATCGACCGCGCCGGCAAGCGCGTGCAGCACGACGCGTTGGAAGGCTACCAGATATTGGACCGCAAGTAAGGTGCAGCCTCTGTTTTCCCAATCCAGCACTATGAACGAGATTCGCCTCTCCAGTCATCGTCTCAACCACCGGAGCGAGCTATCCTCGCCTCGCATTCAGGAGGCCATCGACGAGTGTTCGGCCGCCGGCGGCGGTCGGGTTGTGCTCGGTCCCGGCTCCTATCGCTGTGGAACGATTTTCCTGCGCGACAAGGTCACTCTCCACCTCGAAGCCGGGGCGAGCATCCTTGGCAGCCCGCGCTTGACCGACTACCCGGCGCCGTTGACGAGCTTTGTCGATGCCGTCGGCGACATCCGCGGCCGCGCCTTGATTCTCGCCGAGGGAGTGCGCGAGGTCGGCCTCACCGGCGAGGGCGTGATCGATGGCAACGGCGGCGCCTTCCACCAAGGCACGCCCGAGCATCCGAGTCGTCCTTTCCTTGTGCGGTTGGTGCACGCGCGTGGCGTGACGATCCGCGGGCTCACGCTCCGGGCCTCCGCGGCCTGGACGGTCCATCTGCTCGATTGCGAGGACGCCGTGGTCGAGGATGCGACGATCGACAGCCGGGTAAACGAGAACAACGACGGCATCGACATCGACAGCAGCCGCCGCGTGACGGTGCGTCGTTGCAAAATCTTCACGGATGACGACGCGGTTTGTCTGAAAGCGACGCGGCGCGAGCCCTGCGAGGACATCCATGTGCACGATTGCGAGCTCTCCACCGAGTGCGGAGCCTTGAAGCTCGGCACGGAGTCCTATGGCGACATGCGGCGCGTGCGGATGCACGACATCCGCATCCGCTATGCCGCGACCTGCGCGATCAAGGTGCTGACGAGCGACGGCGCGGTGATCGAGGACGTGGAGATTCGCAACGTGAAGGCGGACCTCACCACCGGACCGATTTTTGTGCGCCTCGGCGAGCGCGGCCGGACCTACGCGAAAGGTGACACCCCGAAGCCCGCGGGCCGCTTGCGCCGCCTGACGATCGCCGGTTTCCGTGCGAAGGTTTTTCAGCCCAACTCGCCGAGCTTGCAGCATTTCACCAAGGCGCTGATGCCGCCCGAGGCGTTTTCGGGCATTTTGATGACCGGCCTACCGCGACAACCCGTCGAGGACGTGGTCTTGCGCGCCTGCGAGATCGAATTGGTCGGCGGCTTCACCGGAGACGCCAGCAAGCTGAGTCCGCCCGAGCAGCCGGCGATGTATCCGGAGCATTTCTACTTCGGGACTTTGCCCGCTGCTGCGGCCTACCTGCGCCACGTGCGCGGGGTGAAGTTTGAAGACGTGCGATTCAAGCTCCAGCGGCCGGATGTGCGCCCGCTGGTGGTGACGGACGACGTCGAGGGCTTCGAAACGGACGAGGCTGGAGCTGTGTGCCGTCCGCAGGAAGCGATGGCGGGCGTGGGTGGCGATTAGGACGAAGACCTCGCCGCACTTGGTCTTGAAGAGCACGCGGTCGTAGGTGTCGGGGAGGTGTTCATCGAGCACCTCCTCCACCGCCGTCTCCACCTGACGGCGGGATTGGCCATCCTTGAACCATTCCTGCACGAGGACCCGCGGCTGCGCGGTGGTGAGGCGTTCGAGCAGAGACTTGGCGGCGAGCTTCACCTTCTTCTCCTCGGCCTGGGTCATCTTCTCCTTCTTGAGGAGGTCGTAGAGCTCGAGTTCGTCTTGGCTGAGACCTTCGCGAAGGTCGCGCCCGTCCTCCGCGTGCAGGTCGCGGGTAAACTTCAGGAGTTCCTCGAAGTAGCTCTCGTTGGATATGCCGCCGGCGTTGTAGTTCTCGATGATGGCGTGCAAGCGCTCGACGAAGCCGGCGCGGCCGGCATTTTGGCGAAGCATCTCGCCGAGCTTCTTCTCCACAAAGGCGCCGAGGCCGGCGATCTCGATGTTGCGGTGCTCGGCTGGCGGAAGTCCTGCCGGAGCTTCTCGAAATCGATTTTGCTCAAATCCCAGGTCTTGCCCTTTTTCGCGATGGCCAAGGTCTCGCCCGCGCCGGGCTCGGCAAGTGCTTGTCGGTGGCCGGAGCCGTAGGCGAGATCCTCGGGGTCGCTGGTGCCGCACTCGAGAACGTCGTAGCCGTGCAGGTGTTGCAGCTTTTGCAGCAAGGCCTGCTCGGTCTGGTCCTCGGTGATGTAGTTGGGCATCGGGCGCTTCCGGAGGAGGCGCGGGCAACTCACGACAGATTCACGCCCGGTTCAAGCCGTGAGCGGTGGCGAAACACAGGGGGCATATTCACGAGAATCCGGGCGTTCACGGAAACGTGAACCGGCGGGCTTGCGTGAACAGGGGAGCCCGTTTGTGGACGCGAGACCTTCTGGATGGCGGAAAACTTGCCGTCTTGGCGAGAGGGAGCTTACTGGAAGGCATGATTAGCAACGAGATTTCCCGCACGGTATTGGGACTGGCCCCCGAGGATCGTCTGGAGCTGGCGAGGCGTTTAGTGGAGAGCGTGGTTGAGCCTCTGCCGCTGAACGAAGCGGTGAAGGACGGCATACGCCGCATCGAGGACGTGGCGACGGGGCGGGTGGCGGGGCTGAGCGAGGACGAGTATCGCGCTGCGTTGGGATGAAGGTGGTCTTTCACCCGGAGTTTCCGGTTGATCAGCGAAAGTTTGAGGCGGGTTACGCGGAGATTTCCGCAGGGCTGGCCGCTCGTTTTCGGCTCGAAATCGACGAGGCCATCGAGGCGATCAAAGCATCCCCAAGCGGGGCCGGACATTTCGTGAACACGGGGTCGGTGGTGGTGCCGGAGTTTCGTCGCCGCAATCTGCAGGCCTTTCCGTTTTTCGTGCTCTACGGCTGGACAGGCGAACGGCTAATTTTCGGCTCCCTCGTGCCGGCGCGGTCTGATCCCCTGAACTGGCTGACTCGTTTTGGCGTCCAAAGATAAGCCTGCGTTCCTTGCGGGCGGGGAACGCGAGTTCGAATGCTGCCCGCCTACGGGCGGCGGTCTAGAGTTTGTCCTCGGGTTCCTTGAGCTGGGCTTTGGTCATGCGCGGGAAGCCCGGAGGTGTGCGGGAGCGGGCGAGCGGGACAAGCCTGCCGCGCCGCTGGCGCGGTCCAATGATCAACGACCGGTGCCAGAGTCGCGGTCAGGGAATGGTGACGCGGAGGCGAAGAAAGCGGCGGGGGGTAGCGGGGCCAAGGGAGACCGAGTCCGTGACGGTGACTTGCTGGCCGACGGTGCCGGGGTTGGTGGCGATGATCTGCCAAGATTCGGGGGCGAGCGTGGAGGAGGCTTCGACCGTGTAGGTGAGCTCGGCGCGGGCACGGAGGAAGGTGAGCGCGAGGGAATGGGGGAGTGTGGGAGCGAGGGAGAGGGTCGGTCCGAGGGAGGGCGCAGTGGGAACGAGGTTGAGCGCGTATTCGAGGAGGTTGGGGAGGCCGTCGCCATCTGGGTCGGCGAGGTCGGCGGCGGGGCCGGTGTTGGATGTCGTCCCGAAGTGGGTGAGGCGCCACTGCTCGCGGCCCGTGAGCACGGTGAGCGGGATGGTCGCGGAGGATTCGAGGCCGGTGAACTGGCTCACCGACATGCGCGAGAGCGCGGCGAGCTCGGAGGCGGAGAGCGCGCGGGTGAAGAGCGCGGTGTCGTCGAGGCGGCCGTCGAGCCAACGTTCGGGGCCAGAGCCGGTGGTGGAGTTGTTGCCGCCGATGACGAGCGGCGAACTCTGGTTGAGCGCCCAGGTGAGCGGCGTGGAGGTGGCGGCGAGCGCGCCGTTCAGGTAAAGGCGGACGACGCCGGTGTTGAGCGCCGTGCGCGTGAAGGTAAGGGCGACGTGGTGCCACGCGCCGGCGCTGGCGGTCGCGGGGGTGACCAGGTCGAGGTCCAGCACGTTGGCGGTGTTGTAGTGGTGGAGACGGAGGGTGTTCGAGTTGGCGGGGAAGTAGAGGTAGAGCTCGTCGCCGCTGCCGCCGAAGCCGTCCCCCGAGCCGAGATAGAAGACCATGTCGTGGGTGCCGGAGCTGGCGCGGCGCACCCAGGTCGCAAAGGTCCAGTCGGCGTCGGAGAGATCGTGGTCGGTGACCGCGAGCGCGCGGGTGACGCGGGCGGCGGCGGTGGCGCTTGGCTGATTGAGCTGGAGCGAGCTTGAACTGAGGCCGGCGAGAGCGGGCGGGACGTCGGCGGAGAGGCTGCGCGTGCCGGTGCCGACCGTGCCGGTGGTCGCGGTGAGCCGGTGGCCGGAGAGATCGGCGATGCTGTTGGTGGAGAGAAGATCGTCCTCGTAATCGTAGAGCAGGGCCAGGCGCGAGGGGTCCACGCCCGCGGCGCGGGCGGAGAAGCGGAAGGAGGCGGCGCCGGGCGCGGCGCCGGCGGTGAAGCGCGCGGTGCGGCCGTCGGCGAGGAGGGAGACGGAGCCGTTGACGGCGTCGCCGACGGTGAAGGCGAGCGGACCGGGTGACTCGGGGCTGGCGGTGGCGTGAAGGGCGAGGTCGATGTCGAGCGTCTGGCCGGGGGCGAGCGCGAGGGCGGAGGCGGGCGGGCCGAGGACCGGGGCGGTCTGGACGCTGCGGGTCCAGTTGGTGAAATCGAGAAGCTCGCGGCGGGTGGGGGAGCGGAGGACGAGGGGGCCGGTGGAGTCTTGGAAGGTCCAGGGGCTTTCCAGGACGGGCCAGGTGTTGAAGTTGAGCGGAGCGCCGTTGTGGCTGATGGGGCGGGTGGCCGGATCGGCCGAGCGGGCGACCTGCAGGACGTCGCCGCTGCGGCTGGTGTAGGTGGCGAGAGGCGGCGTGCCGGCGGCGCTGGAGGGCGCGGGGCGGGCGAGGACCGCGGCGCGGAAGGCGGCGAGTTGTTCGGCGGCGGTGGCGGCGGGGAAATCGGCGGGGTGGGCGGTCTCGAGGGCGACGGCGAAGCGGGTGCCGAAGATGCGGAACTCCGAATCGCCGGCGTGGGGCGTTTCGGAGAAGAAGGCGACTCCGCCGGCGGGGTTCCACGTGAAGGGCAATTCGGAGCGGATGGCGATCAGGACGCTGCCGTAGTGGAGGAAGATGGCGCCGGAGCCGGCGGCTTCGTTGAGCACGGCGCGGTAGCCGCCGGGCACGTAGGAGAGGGCGTAGGGGAAGGGGTCGTCGGCGGGGATGTCGAAGATGTAGAGGGCGGCGTCGCGCGACTGGGTTTCCTTGTAGTGGGCGGTGTTGCGACCGTGGGGGTTGGAGACGTTGAGGCCGGAGTCGTCGCGCCAGGGTTTGGCGACCCAAAGGAAGCTGTTGCGCGAGGTGTCGGACTCGGCCCAGACGACGCCGTTGGGGTAAACCTGAAAGTTGCCGACGGAGCGCGGGCCGTCGCTGAAGAGGATGTAGTCGCGGTCGGCCCAGGCGGAGTGGTGGGCGTTGCCGAGGAAGGCGCGGGAGGCGAAGGCGGTGGAACGGTCGGAGGCGGCGAGTTCGAGGAGCGGCGAGACGGTTTGGTTCATCACCGCGGTGAAGAGGGCGGCCTCGTTGTTGCGGGGAAAGACGTCGCCGCCGAAGTGGAACCAGAGCATGCCGAGGGAGCTGATCGGCTGCTGGCGAAGGACGTCGGGATAGCTGCGCGAGGTGGGCGAGCCGAGGTGGCCGCGGAGCCAGGAGTGAACGTTTTGGGCGAGACCGGCCTCGTAGGCGAGGGAGGCGCGGTTGCGCAGGGCGGGATCGGCGGCGAGTTGCGCGATGCTGAGGATGGGCAGCAGGTTTTTCCAGTAGTAGGGGCGCGAGGCGTGTTCGCCGAAGCCGCCGCGCACGAAGGCGGCGAGCTGGGTGTTGAGCTCGTTGGCGGCGTTGGGGTCGTTGGCGCGCCAGAAGTTCGCGATGTTGAGGCTGGTGAAAGCCCCCTCTTCGCCGAAGGCGAGACCGCCGAGGTGTCGGGTCACCCAGGCGAGGGTGCGGAGGTTGGAGGTGACGGTGTCCTTGTATTGGGTGAAGGTGGTCAAGGACTCGCGGATGTTGGCGAGCGTCTCGGCGTCGAGGTGTGATCCGAAGCGAAGGGCGAGGTCCGCGGCGGGCCACATGTCGAAGAGATCCACCTGCACCGGCGAGGAGCGGATCTTGGCGACAAGGGAGCGCGAGCGGGCGAGAGCAAGGGCGCGACCTTCCTCGACTTGTCCGCGGGCGAAGGCGGCGGCGGCGAGGACGAAGGCGTCGATGGAGGCGGGGTTGGCGGACGCCTCGGCGAGCAGAAATTCGCGGCGCTGCGCGGCGGTGGAGACGGCGGGCAGGCGAATGACGCGGAGGACTCCGGTGCGGGCCAAGTCGGAGCGGTCCCAGATGAGGTCGGCGTAGAGGAAGGGGAGGGCGACGGAGGCGAAGTCGCCGTCTACGGAAGCGGCGGAAAAGAGCGTGAAACTGTCTCCGGCGGCGAGGGGTTCGCCCGAGAGGGTGATCTGGAGCGTGCCGCCAAGCGTGAGCGGACCGTGGACGACGAGCCGATCGGAAGCGGGTGTGCCGTTGGATTTGGAAAGCCGGAGCGCGAGCGTGGAGGATGAAGCGAGGATGGCGGAGCCGCGCACGGTGAGGGTGGAGGGCGTGCCGGAGAGCGCGGAGGGCGAGAGGGTGCCGGAGAGCGTGAGGTTGCCCCCGAGCGTTCCCGAGCCGGCGAGCGTGGCGCCGGGGGCGATGGTGAGGGAGGCGGCGGTGGCGGGAGAAGGGCCGGTGAAGACCAGCGTGCCCTCGGCTAGGCTAAGCGCGGCGTTGCCGGTGAGCGGACCGGAAAACGTGAGGGGTGAAGTGGCGCGCAGTGTGGCCGGCGCGGTGACGGTGAGCGGACCGGAGAGCGAGGCGGGGGCGGTGGCGGAATTGCGGAGCGTGCCGCCGGCGAGGGTAATGGGCTCGGCGCCGAGCGCCTGGCCGGCGAGATCGAGGGTGGCGCCGCTGGAGACGGTCGTGGCGCCGCTAGTGGCGCCAAGGGCGGACGGGTGGCCGAGGAGCAAAGTGCCGGACGCCACGGTGACCGGTCCGGTGAAGGTGTTGGCGCCGGAGAGCGTGACGCTGCCGCCGGAGACGGCGAGCGCGCCCGGGCCGGAGACGGGGTTGCCGAAGTGCAGGGCGGTGGCGGGGGCCGGCGCGAGGGCGAGCGCGGCGGAGTTGGCGACCGGACTGGTGCCGAGCGCGCCGGTGACGCGAAGTTCGAGAGTGCCGCCGGAGAGGGTGGTATTGCCCGTGAAGGTATGCGGCCCGGTGAGGGTGAGGCGGCCGGCGCCGGATTTGGCGAGGGTCATGGGACCGGCCAGGGAGCCGGAGCCGGTGAGGGTGTAGTCGGTGGCGGAAGAGACGGTGAGCGATGCGGGGACGAGGGTGCCGAGGAGCGTCACGGTGGAGTTGGCCCCAGCGGTGGCGTCGAAGAGCACGGCGTCGGGCGTGGCGAAGACGGCGGGCGAGCCGGAGGCCCGGAAGTTGGGCGTGGAGGTGTCCCAAAGGTTGGCGGAGCCGTCGCCGGCCCAGACGAGGTTGCGCCCGGCGTAGGGATTATTGGATACGAGGACGGAGAGCTCGGTGGAGCCGGCGTTGAGCTGGAGGGTCGCGATCTGGGTGAGGGAGGTGAAGCCGGTGAGCGAGAGGCCGCCGAGTCCGGAGAGCGTGCCTCCGGTGGAGCGGAGGAGGACGTGGGTTCCGTTGGGGAGCGAGGAGGGCAGCCGGAGGGTGGCGCCTGGGGCAAAGGAGGCGGAGCCGGAAACGGTGAGCGGCGCGCCGGGGCTGGGCTCGAAGGTGGAGCCGGCGGCGAAGGCGAGGGTGCCGGCGAGGGAGCCGGAGCCGGCGAGGCTCTGGCCGGAAGCGACGGTGAGGTTGCCGGAGAGGGTCGCGGAGGCGGCGATCTCGAGGCGCAGGGGGCCGGTGAAGCTGGCGCCGGAAAGAGCGAGGGTGCCGGATTCGAGGGCGAGAGTGCCGGCGAAGGGGTGGGAGCCCGAGAGGGAGAGGGTGCCGGCCCCTTGTTTCACGAAGCGGCCGGAGCCGGAGAGCGCGGACGACCAAGTGGCGGAGGAGGCGTTGACCACGAGCAGCTCGGCGTCGATGAGGACCGGGCCGGCCACGGAGCCGAGGACGCCCGACGTCTCGACGAAGCGTAGGGTTCCGGCGGATACGGTGGTGGGGCCGGTGAACGGATTCTGGGCGGCGAGGGTGAGGGTGCCGGGACCGTCCTTGGTGAGCGAGGCGACGGCGCTGATGGGGCGGGAGACGGTGATGTTGCCCGCACCGCCGAGGCTGAGGGCGAAGGGGCCGGTGATCGCGTCGCCGGAGGCGGGGGCGAGGGTGAGCGTGCTGGCGGCGTCGGCGGCGATGCGCGCGGGCGAGCCGAGGGTGAGCAGGCCGGTCCAGGTGTTGGAGCCGGAGACGGAGCGGAGGGCGCCGAGGGAGGCGTGGCCCGCGCCGTGGAGGGTGAGCGCGCGGGAGACGGTGAGGTTGTTGGCGAGCGAGAGAGTGCCGCCGGAGTTCACGACGGAGGCGCCGTCGGCGAGGGCGGAGCCGTGGAGGAGGCGGTATTCGCCCTCCTGCACGGTGAGGGTGCCGCCGGAGGAGCCGATGTTGGCGCCTTGGAAGAGGACGAGGCCGGGGCCGGTTTTGACGAGCTTGGCGTTGCGCGAGCCGCCGCTGTTGATGCCGGCGAGGGTCAGGGTGGTGCCGGCGGCGGTGTCGAGCGTGACGGTGTTGTTGTAGAAGTCGGGGGAGTTTTGGATCGTGAGCGAGGTGCCGGGGCGGGTGCGCAGGACGGAGTTGTTAACGAAAATCCGGGTGAGGCTCTGGATGATCACGTCGCCTTCCTCGACGATGACGCCGCCGATTTCGCCGGAGGCGCCGGTAAGGGTGAGCGAGCGACCGAAGCCGTCCACGCCGGCGGAGAAGACGACGGTGTTGCGCGAGGGGAGGGTGCCGGTGGCGGAGCGGCCGGCGGAGTCGGTGGACCAAGTGGCACCAGACCAAGGGTAGGAGCCGGAGACGACGCCGGAGCCTTCGACGGGACCGTTGAGGTCGAAGTGGAAGGGGTTCGCGTGGGCGAGGAGGGGCAGCGCGAGGGCGGCGAGGCCGCGCCGGAGGCGCCGAAGGACCAATGAAGTGGGGCGAATCATTGGGTGGAGACGCGGAGGCGGAGGAAGCGGCGGGGCGCGTTGGAGCTGAGCTGGACGGTGTCGACGACGACGACCTCGCCGGCGAGGTTGGCGGCGCCGGTCGAGCTCCAGATGGAGGTCCAGGAATCGGGCGCGAGGGTGGAGCTGGCCTCGACTTGGTAGATGAGGGTGGGGTCGGCGATGCGGTTGAAAGCCAGGGTGAGCCGGGGTGAGGACTCGCCTTGGGCGGTGACAGGCTCGAGGTCGAGGACCGGACGGGAGGCAGAGGAAAGGGGCGAGGTGCCGAGGGCGTATTCGATGAGGTTGGCGATGCCGTCGCCGTCGGGGTCGGCGGTGTCGGCGGCGACGCCGGTGGCGGTGGTGGTGCCGAAGTGCGTGAGGCGCCAGTTTTGGCGGGCGCTGAGCCCGGGCGGGACGAAGCGGATGTTGTCGAAGACGGCGGTCGCGGTGCTGCCGCCGGTGCGGGGCGCGACGACGAGGCCGACGCTGAGCGTGGAGCCGCTCATGGCGTTGGTCTGGGACGAATGCTGCGTCCAGTTGATGCCGTCTTCGGAGTAGGAGGTGGTGAAGGTGTCGCCGGTGCGGACGAGGCGGATCCACTCGGGGATGCCGCGATTGGCGACAGAGCCGTGGAAGAAGTTGGTTCCGACGGAGGAGCCGTTGGTGGCGGTCTTGTGCTGGAAATTGACCGAGCCGCTCCGGAGGAGGTGGATGGTGCTGTAGCGGGAGCCGGCGCTGGTGTTCTCACGAAAGATGATGCCGGCCTTGGCGGAGGGGTCGTCCGAGGTAAAGGAGGCGAGGCGGGCGGTGAAGATGCCGTCGCCCTGCCAAGGGATCGAGAGGTAGGTGTTGGAATCGTTGGTGCCGGTCCAGAGGTCGCCGGTGGCGCCGCCGGACAAGGCTCCGCCGGCGCCGACGATGCGGATGGAGCCGGGCGGGAGAATCTCAGCAGTGCCGGGCGCGACGCCGGAGGAAGGGTTTATCTGCTGAAGCTGGGAGGGGCCGGGATAGACCGTGACGGTGAAGGACTTTTGCCAGACCTGTCCTTGGGAATCGGTGGCGGTGACGGTGACGGGGGTGGTGCCGACGGGGAAGAGGGAGCCGGAGGGCGGGTTGGCGAAGGCGGGAGTGGTGTCGGTGAAGCCGTCGCCGGCGCTGACCTCGAAGTGGACGACGGCGCCGGCGGAGGTGCCGCTGATGGCGAGGTCGCCGGGAGTGGAGATCACGAGGCCGGTGATCGTCATGGTGCCGGCGAGCGGCGTGTGGGCGAAGGCGGGGTCGTCGATCCATGCGGTGATCGGGTAGGTGCCGGGGAGGCGGCCTTCGCCGACGATGGAGACGCGGGTGGCGAGGCCGGGCGGGTTGGTGGTGACGGTGGGGGTGCGGACGGAGCCGTTGTAGGTGAGCGAGGTGTTGCCGAGGGTGAGGGTGGCGGTGGGGCGGCCGACGCTGATGAGGGCGAGGCGCGAACCGAAGTAGGTCGGATCTGCGACGACGGCCTTGGCGGTGTATTGGCCGGGCAAGGACGGGAAGGCGGTCGAGCCGTCGTAGGTGATGACGGGCGTGAGGACGGGTTGCGGCGAGACGCCTGAGACGTTATAGCTGGCGGTGACGGGGTTGGCCGCGGTCGGCGAGGTGGTGTTGCCGAGGGTGACGGTGACCGCGTTGCCTTCGGTGATGAGGAGCTGGCCGCTCGCGGAGGCGCTGTAGACGGGGTCGTCGAGGGTGGCTTCGACGGCGTAATAGCCGGGAGCGGTGGGAAGTTCGGTGGAGCCGTTGTAGGTGACGGTGACGGGAGAGGTGAGGCCCTCGATGGGGAGCACGCCGCGGACGGGCACGGGGATGTTGTCGCGAGTGACGGCGCCGTTCATGTCGGAGACGTAGAGGCGGCGCACGATCATGGGGGCGAGGAGCCGGTTGGCGGTGACCATGGGCACAAGTTGCGCCGGTTGTCCGTCGCGGAGGGCGAGGGAGGTGGTGCGCTGCGTGTCCACCTCCAGGCTCATGGTAAGCGGGATCTTCGGCGAGCCGGCGGGGCGGACGGTGAGCGTCAGGGGCCGGGTGGTGGTGCCGTCGATGTTGCGGACGGAGAGGGTGACGTTGAAGTTTGTGTCGGTGGCGACAACGGGGAGCGTGCCGGAGATGAGACCGGTGGTGGCGTTGATCGTGAGACCGGACGGGAGGCCGGTGGCGGTGAAGTTGGGCGTGCGGGTGGCGGGAACGACGTTGGAGACGGGAACCTGGTAGGACCAGGCCGCGCCGGAGGGGGCGAAGAGCTGGGAGGGAGTGCGGATGGTGGGGAGGTAATCGACGCGGGTGGGCGGATTTGCGCGGTAGCGGTGGGGGTTGCGCGCGGCGCGGAGGCGGGTCTGAAGCTGGTTCTCGTAGAGCGAGCGGACGGACATTCGCGTGCCGTTGGACCATTGCTCGGCTTTGCCGATATGCGGCGCGGCGTAGGCGAAGGAGCCGGTGGAGGAGGAGTTTCGCCAGGTGGCCGGGCCGCCGTTGACGGCGGTGGTGCCGAAGGACCAGTTCGGCGAGAGGGGCATGTTCTCGAAGGTGATCTGGTTGGTGACGACGTTCCACGCCACGCAGTAGGCGGCCTGGCGCTCGAGCTTCACTTGGAGGCCGACGGTGGCGTTGAGTTCGGAGATATTGTCCCAGAGGCCGCCGTTGTTCCAGGTGTTGGCGTGGGAGCCGGACTCGTTGTAAGAGTGAAGGGAGACGCCGTCCACGAAGACGTTGGGACCGGGGGCGGCGGGCCAGTTGATGACGAAGGTGTGGCGGCCGTAGCGGCCGAGGGCGTTGGTGACGAGGCCGAGCTCGCCGGTCAGGACGAAGCTGTAGCGGCGGCCACCGATCAGTTGGGAAATGCCGTCGTGTTTTTGGACGCGGTTGAGGGTGATCTTGCGGGTGGAGGTGTTGACGTAGGCGAGGGCGTAGGCGAAGTGGCACGCGGTGCAGTTGTGGACGAAGCCGTCCTCGACGTTGGTGAAGTCGACGGCGTTCCAGACATGGTTCTCGTCGGTGTCGTGGGCGTAGCTGCTCTCGAAGTAGATGTGGGAGACGCCGACGTTGGTGATGTTGTTGAAGGCGGTGACGGGGACGACGTAGCCGATGGCGTAGGCGGGGTCCAAGGGGGAGGTGAGGGGCGCGTCGAGAGTGATGGAGTTAGCGGTGGTGGCGGTGATGACGCGGTTCATCGTCACAGCGGGATCGAGGTCGGCGGTGGCGGAGGGGTTGAAGAGGCTGGCCCTTTGCCAGGCGACGGTGCCGGGCCAGCGGACCTGGATGCGCTGGCCGACGCTGAAGGGGTGTCCCGTGATGGGAATGACGTTGGTGCCGCCGGGGACGTAAACGGGATCAACGTTGGTGCGAGCGGCGGTGTTGACGGTGTTTCCGTTGCCTTGGAAGGCGATGAGGCGGGAGTTGCGGGTGTTGCCGGAGTTGGCCTCGTTGGTGGTGCCCATGGCGTAGAGTCGGGTGCCGGTGAGCGGGTGGTCGCCCTCGCCGCGGATGACGATGCCGGAGTGGCTGACGCGGATGCGGTTGACGGAGTGGATTTCCCAGCGGCCGGCCTTGAGGAGGAGGGCGCCGCGGAAGCCGTTAACGAGGGGGCGGGTGGCGAGCCAGTCGATGGCGGCCTGGATGCGGTCGGTCTGGTCGCCGGTGCCGGGCGAAAGGGTGACGAGGACGGGGACGGCGTAGCCGCCGGGTTCGTCGGGCAGGGGGCTGTCGCCGTAGTTGAAGCCGACAGTGGAGAAGTCGGGGATGCGGTCGCCATTGGGGTTCGGCGTGATGAGGATGTTGCCGTCCGGGGTGATGGTGACCGGATTTGGAAACTGCGGCGTCTGCGCGTGGAGCGCGGCGACACAAAAGGCCGCGCCGAGGGCGCGGAGCGCCCAGTAGCGAATGAGCAACGACCAATATCCAATGACCAATGAAAGGGTCCGGTTCATGGGAGGAGCGTGATGCGCAGCCGCAGAAAGCGTCGGGGCGAAACGGATACGAGGTCCGTGACGGTCACGGTTTCGCCGACTTGGCCGGGGTTTCTGGCGATGAGGGTCCATGAATTCGGAGCAAGCGTGGAGCTGGCCTCGATCTCGTAGGTGAGCTCCGACGCCGGGCGGGCGCGGTGGAAGCTCAGTTCGAGGCGCTCCGGTGTAGTGCTTGAGAGACGAACGCGGGGCGAAGCGGCGGGAGTCGGGGACGTGGGCGAACTGCCGAGGGCGTATTCGAGCAGGTTGGGGAGGCCGTCGCCGTCGGGGTCGGCGTCGAGGGCGGCGGGGCCGGTGGGACTCGCGGTGTTGAAGTAGGTGTGGAGCCAGGACTGCAGCGGGGTGAGCGGCGGGATGGTGGCGGTGAGCGAGGCGTAAGCGGAGAGTCCGTCGGCGTTGATGGCCGAGACGCGGTAGTCATAGGCGCTGCCGGCGGCTACGGTGGTATCGGTGAAGGAGGTGGTGCCGGCGGGGAGCAGGCCGGAGACGAGAGTCCACTGGGCGAAGCCCGCCGGGCTGCGCTCGACGCGGTAGCCGGTTTCGTTGGTGGCGACGTCGGTCCAGGCGAGGCGAGCCTGGAGGGCGGCGGGGTGGGTGACGGCGAGATTCGTCGGTGCGGCGGGAAGCGAGGGGTTGCGCGCGGCGAAGGCGATCGGCGACCAGCGCCCGGGCGCGCCGTCGGCGCCGAGCGCGGCGACGCGGTAGTAGTAGGCGATGTTGGAGGGGACGGTGTCGGAGTGGGTGGAGGCGGTGGCCGACAGTGTGACGAGGTCGGCGAAGCCGGAGTCCGGGGTAGTGGAGCGCTGGATACGATAGCCGAGGGCGCCGTGGATCTGAGACCAGGACAGGGAGCGGGTGGTGTTGCCCGGGGCGCTTACGGTGAGAAGGGCGGGGGCGGCTTGGGGGCCGGAGGAGCCGACGAGGCGGATCTCGTCGATGAGGGCGGTGCCGACCGCTTGGCCGGCGACTAGGGCGGAGTTGGAAACAAGCAGGCGGTAGTTGCCCGAGGGGAGCGCGTTGACCAGGGCGGTCTCGACCTCGGACCAGAAGCCCTGCAGGACCATCGGGATGTGCTCGGCGAAGGGGGTGGAGCTGTCCTGGCTGACGAGGACTACGCCGGGGTAGGTGGTCTGGAGGTTGTTGGCGTAGCGGTTGAAGGTGAGTTGGAAGCCGCTGGCGTTGAGGATGAGGCGGACATCCTCGCCGCGGAAGGACTTGGTTTTTCCGGCGAAGTCGGGCGCGGCGCTGTCGCCCCAGAAGGTCTTGTCGGTGGCGGCGAGGGCCATGGGGTGGGTGGCGCCGTGCTCCCAGGTGGCGAGGGTGCGACGCGTGCCGGTGGCGGAGACGATTTCCGCGCGGTAAGCGGCGTCGTAGCACCAATACAGATGGAAGCCGGGGCGGGAGGAGACGGGGCCGGTGGAGCCGTCGGCGACAAGGTGGAGACCGATTTGCTGATTCTGGCCGGGGGTGGTGGCGTTTTGCGAACGGAGGCGGGCGTCGAGGAGGATGCCGTAATCGCTCTTCCACGCGAATGTGTCGTGGGCCTGGGCGAGGGCGCCGTCGCCGGCGAGGCGCAGGACCCCGTGGGTGACGGAATTGTAGCTGTAGGTGGTTTCGGATACGTCGCCCGCGAGGGCGCTGAAGCCGGAGCCGGCGGTGGTGTGGCCGGGGTGGACGTTGGCGGCGAGGAGGCCGTTCTCGAAGCGATCCCAGATGATATCCACCAGCGGGTGGTGGAAAAAGTTCAGTGCGTCGGTGAAGCTGGGGCCGATCGTGTCGGAATGTCCGCCGGGACGAACGAAGGCGCGGGCGGTGTTGCCGTGGTTGAGGTGGCCCCAGCGGTAGATGGCGAGGTTCTCGGCGCGGCGAAAATCGCCGTATTGCGTGAGGATGGCGGTGCGGAAGGAGCGGGGCAGGACCACCGAGGAGCCAAGGCCGAGTTCATAGTCGGCGTCGGAGTTGGTGGAGTTGGTGCCGGCGGTCTCCCATGCGGGGATGATGCCGGGGATGGAGGAACCGGCGCGTCCGATGAAGCCGCGGAAGTAGTCGCTGCGCAGATACGCGAGGTCGGAGGCGGTGCGGCCGCCGCCGGAGAGGCCGCCGACGTAAACGCGGGCGGGGTTGAGCGCGTAGAGCTCGGACAGGCGGAAGGCGCCCATGATGGCGACCCCGCGGCGCGTGTTGACCGATGCCGGGTTGCCGATGTTCAGGCCGCCGAGCCAGATGACGTCGTGGGCGTCGAGGGCGGCGGCGTAGGCGGTCGGAAAGCTGTGGGCGTCGGCGGCATCGATCCAGGTGACGAGGCCGTAGCGTCGGGTGGAGTCGGCGGCGTCGAAGCCGGAGGGGAGGCGAACGACGTAGTCCCGGCTGACGAGATCCGTGTTTGAGTAGGCGATGTGGCTGCTGCCGAGCGAGGTGTTGAAGCTCGAGAGATTCTGGATCTGGCCGAGCTTGAGCGTCGCGGCGGTGCCGGGGGTTAGACTGAGGGGATTGCTGGCGTGGCCGTTTAGGCACGCAGCCAACAGGAACAGGGCCAGCCCCAGCTTATGCAGGCGCGGGAAGGGGGAGGCGGGGTGGGGAGCAGGGGCGGTGGGCACGGGCGGGGCAGGCTCGTTGAAGAGCGCCCACCGTGGGTAGGTTTCCTAGAAATTGCAGCAAAAACGGGAGGCTTTGCAAAAACTTGCGTGCGTTTAACTAGATTCGCACGAGGCGTGTTTTCTCGATGTGCTAATCCAACTGCTGGCGACCGAGCAGTCGGGTCGAGGCGTCGGGGAGGGGCGAGAGGTCCAGTTGATCGATCTGCGAGCCCAAGGTTAGTGTCGCGCGGGTGGTGGTCGCGGAAAACTCCACCCGGGGCAGCGGGTCGCCGTGGCGAAGGGGCAGAAGGAGGATGCGGAAGGTCGCCGAGACGCCGCGTTGGGAGGCGAGGAGTTGGTCGCTGTAGCCGAGGTCTCCGCGGCGGTTGCGGGGGGCGGAGAGGCGTTCGATGGACCAGGATGGCGCGGTCTCCGGCGTCGGCGCGAGGGCGTAGAGGAGAAGCAGCGGATCTCCCGGCAGCGGGGTGATGGTGGACGCTGAGACAGAGGAGGTGAAGTCGGCGTCGCGGCCGGTGGAAGCGAGGGCTATGGCGTGCGGGGGGAGTCCGGCGATCTGCGCGCGGGCGACGTGGCCGCCGAGCATGGCGCTCCATTGGTAGAGGCGCTCCTGGTCGTCCTTTTGCAGATCATCGATCACGATGCCGTAGGGGCGGGGGCCACGGACCAAGGCCACCTGGCGGAGAACGCGGCGCATGGGGTTGTAGGGCGCGCGGCTGGTGGCGATGAAGTTGGACTGGGTGTAGTTGCCCCACCGCGGGCGGAGTTTGTAGCGGGCGGTGCCCGCGAAGATGCGGGCGATCTCGGGTGATGGGTCCATCTCCCAGCCAAGCGCGCGGGTCTCGGCCGACCAGACGGCGGGCGGCTGGGTGTTCCAGCGCCAGGAGTAGGCGTAGGCGAGGTCGGCCGAGGCGTGGGAGAAGTCGGTCGTGGCGGAGGCGCCAAGCCAAGTGGCGGCGGCGTTGTAGCCGTTGATCACGCCGGGGATGGCCTCGGCCTGCGACTTGCCGTCCACGAGCACGAGGTTGTGGAAGTTGCCCGAGTAGTTTTCGGAGAAGGCGGACTCGGTGATCCAATCCACGCCGAGGGCGGAGAAGTGGAACATGCCGGCGTCGGCGTGGTGGTGGCCGGCGCCGAGGTAGTGGTTGGGGCGAACTTGGAGGTTTATCCACGCGGCCTCGGGCGTGGCGTCGGAGTAGGCGGAGAACACGCCGTGGACCGGGGTGGCGAAATCGAGCGGCAGGCCGGCCTCGGCCCGGGTGGTGGGCGTGAAGTCGGAGTCGAAGAGGACGTTACGCACGAAGCCGGGATAGGTGAGGCTGGGGAGGCGAAGGCGGCGAAGGCTCGCGATGTGGGCGCGATAGGCGGCGGGATCGAAGGGCCCCGCGGAAGGAACGATGGCGGCCGCCGTGGGCGCGGGCGGAGAATCGGGGCCGGTGGTGCCGATGGCCGCGGCCTGGGTGAGGAGGTAGTCGATGGTTCGATTTTGCGGGTAGATGGATTTGAGCTGGAGGAGGAAGCCGGGCGAGAGGTGCTGGCGGCTGTGGGGCACGTATTGGGTGCCGCTGTTTACGATGGTGCGGCCATTGGGCGAGGTCATCAGCGCCTGGGCCTCGGGCAGGCGGCGCAGGTGCGGATGGGCGAAAAGGTTTTCGCCGCGGCGCGCGAGGGCGACGAGCGACATGAAATAGGCACCGAAGGCGCCGGGGCTTTTGCCGTTGGACTCGAAGACGACTCCGGCGGGGTCGATGCCCCAATCGCAGAAGGCGCGGAGGCTCTCGGCCCCGGCGGCCCAGGCCTCGCGGTCGAAGCCGGGCAGGCCTTCGATGGCGGTCAGGGCGAGAAAATGCGGGGTGTCCCAAGTCATCCAGTTGACGTCGCGGAAGCGCACGGGGCCGTCCTGCCCATGGGAGCGACGGCCGTAGGTGGCCTTGGCGATCACGCGTCGCATGAGGTCTTTTTCCTCGGCGTTCATCCAACGGCCGGCGAGGTCGAGGCCGGGCCCGAGGACGGTGTTGCCGACGACGCCGTGGATGTTGCGCCAGTGGGTGGCGGCGCCGGCGCCGGTGCCGGGGACGAGGGTGCCGTCGGCAAGGACGATGGAGGAGGCGAATTCAGAATCGCTGATGGCGAGGAAGGCGTCGAGCAGGGGCTCGCGGAGACGGTAGTAGTTGGCGAAGGCGGCGGCGACGCGCCGACCGAGCGCGTCGTCCTGCTGCACGAGCGCGTAGAGCGCCATGGCGGCCAGGCACTCGGGGACATACGGGACGTGCGAGTTCGTGATGCCGGGACGCTGGCCCTTGAAAACATGTGGCGCGGCGAAGGGCAGGCCGCCGGCGGGCAGATCCCATTCGAGGCCCGCGAGGTCGCCGGTGGAGAGTTTTTCAAAAACCCGCCCGTCGCTCGTGGCGGGGTCCCACCACGTCTTGGCGAAGAGGTGCTCCATCTCGATGAGCGACATGCGGCCGACGACGGAGGCTTTGACGCGAGCGGCGAAGGTCGGGATGTCCTCGGGGCTGAGGAGCACGCGCGGGTAAACGCCGGGAGGCGGGACGGGCGAGCCGAAGAGGGAGCGATCGATGCCGGTCTCGTCGTAAGAGGAGCGCGGGGCGGTGGGCCACTCGGTGGGCGGGCCATCGAGCAAGGCGAGCTGCTCCGGCGTGACCTTCACGTGATCGGTCCAGGGGCCCTGCGCGGCGAGGGCGGGGAGGTGGCGGGTGGCGATCGCGGGGTCCGCAAACTTTTCCGGCGTGTCGAAGAGCGTGACGATGCTCTCGACGAGGGCTTCTTCTCCGGAGGCGAAAGCGAGCGGCGCCGGGCCGGCATACCAGAAGCCGGCGGGGTGGGGCGCGAGGGTCCAGCCGCGGGCGGCGAGGGCGGCGGCGAGATCCACCCAAGGGGTGTCGGCCTCGAGGTCGGGGCCGCTTACGCCGAGTTCGGAGGGCGCATAGACCCAGCGGTCGGCGAGCAGGGCGAGGTCATCGGGGATGGGCGGGAAAACCGGCTCGCGCAGCGCTACGGCGGCGGCAAAGGCGGCGGGAACGAGCACGCGGCCTTCGGCGAGGCGGGCCTCCGCGCGGAGGAGATCGCTTTCGCTGAGGCGGACGCGGCGACCGAGGATGTAGCCGTAGCGACTGCCCGGATACACCGCCACGCCTTCCGCGATGCGGGATACGGCGAGGCGAACGGAACTCCTCGTGTAAGGCAGGCCGATCTCCTGCGGCGGCGGGGGCCCGGGCGGCGGCTGCGCCGCCAAGGGAAACGGAAGAAACGAAAGCGCCAGCGTGAGCAGCAGGCGCGCTCCCTGCCCCCGGGCCACGGTTTTCATCGGGCCACGGAGGCGGAGGCGGCGGGTGCGGGCGAGACGGCCGACGCGGGACCGCGCGGGGCGCTGCGGGCGGTGAAGGCGGTGAGACCGGCGAGATCGCGGGTGCTGCCGCCGGTGAGCAGGCTGACCACGTAGCCCACGATCACGCAGGTGCTGATCGCGACCACGCTGTAGCCCATCCAGTGGACCGCGCCGGTGCGGTCGATCCAGATCGTCATGGCGATGCTGGCCACGCCGCCGACGATGGCGCCGAAGCTGTTGGCGCGGGTGGTGAAGACGCCGAGGATGTAGATGCCGACGAAGCCGCCGCCGAGGAGCGCGATGACCTTGTTCCAGATCGCGAACATCGAGGTGACCTCCTGCTTGGCCATGTAGATGGCGACGGCGGTGCCGACCACGCCGACGCCGTAGGACACGCTCTTCATGATGAGCAGGCGGGTGCGGTCGGAGGCCTTGGGGAAGAAGTCTTCGGCGACAAGCGTGGCGACGCTGTTCATGCTGGACGAGAGCGTGGACATCGCGGCGGCGAAGATGGAGGCGATGACGAGGCCGCAGATGCCCGCGGGCAGGTTCTGCACGACGAAGAGGGGGACGATCTGATCGTTGCCGATGGAGGGCGCCAGACGCGAGGGATCGCCGCGGAAGAAACCGAACATGAACACGCCCATGCCGTAGGTGAGGATGGAGATGATGATGCCGCAGGAGGTGAACATGAGCGCGGTGCGGCGCACCTCCTTGAGCGGGACGGAATACACGCGCTGGATCACCGGCTGGTCGCCGACGCCGCCCAGGATGGTGAACAGCGTGCCGAGGATGAGGATCCAGAAGACGGGCAGGGCGAGGTCCCAGGAGGCGATGATGAGGTTGAGCTTTTGGTAAGCCTGGGCGGCCTCCAGGGAGCCGCTGAAGCCGCCCGGGGTGCCGGCGATGGAATAGCCGATCACCAGCAGGGGGGCGACGATCATGAGCACGCCTTGGAAGACGTCGGTCCAGATGACGGCCTTGAAGCCGCCGATGGCGGTGTAGACGGTGGTGAGCACGCCCATGAGGAGGACGGCCACGACGACGTCGATGCCGGTGAAGGCGGCGATGGCGAGGGAGGGCAGCACCATGATGACGCTCATGCGACCGAAGGTCTGGAAGATGATGGCCTGGGCGCTGGCGATGAGGCGGAGGCCGCGGTTGAAGCGGCGGGCGAGGTATTCGTAGGTCGAGGTGATCTCGAGCCGGCGCAGGAGCGGGTAGATGAGGTAGGCGGAGATGAAGAAGCCCGCGATCATCATGAAGCCGGGGAAGAACCACACGAGATTGGTCGCGAAAGCCATCGCCGGGATGGCCATGAAGCTGATCGAGCTGGCGCCGGTGGCGAACATGCTGATGCCGGCGGCCCACCATTTGACGTCACGATTGCCGAGGGAGAACTGCGCGGCGGTGTCGTGTTTTCCGGAGAGCAGCAAGCCGACCGCGACCATGGCGACGAAGTAGAGCCCGATCATGACGTAATCGAGGGCCGCGAGATTGTAGCGGGAGCGGACGACCTCGACGCCGAGTTCGGCGGAGCCGTCGCGGGCGAGTAGGCGGGCGGAGGAGCCGGAGCCTACGGCGAGCAGAGGGGTGGCGGGTGTCGGCGCGATCTCGGGTGAATACCAGGCGTCGAGCACGGCTTGGAAAACGTGGAGCGGGCGGGAGTCGGCCTCGCCGGAGAAGACAAGAAAGTGCGCGGTGGAGGAGGGCACGACGGCGGGATTGGCCATGGGCGCGGGCGCGGGCGTGCGTGCGATCCACCCGGTGGTGGTGAAACCGTCGACGGGGCGAAGGCGGTAGCTCCAGGCGGCGGAGAGCGGCGCGCCGTCGGCGGAGCGACCACCGACAACGAGGATCTCGTTGAAATTCACCGCGGCTCCAGGGTGGCTGAGCGCGCCACCGGGGTGCGGGGGTGCTTCCGTCCAGACGGGGTTGGCCGCGGCGAGATCGAGTGCGAAGACGCGGTCGGAGGCGCGGCCCTCGCCATCGAGTCCACCGATCACGTGAAGCACGCGGCCGAGGAGGGCCACGCCGGCGTGGGCGCGCGGAGCGGGCAGGGAAGGAAGCGGAGTGACGGCGAGCCTCCCGCCGGAGAGAGAGAGGCGGAAGACGGCGGTGCTGTTCTCGCCGCCGACAAGAATCCAATCCCGCCCGTCGGCGGCGCCGGCGGCGCCGGGAGACGCCTGAAAGCCGGCCGGAAGCTCAAGGGGCGACCAGGTGTTGGCGCCGGAGGGGCGCGACCAGCCTTGGGCGCCGGCCAGGGCGATCCACGAGCCTCCGGCGTGCGCGAGGACCTCGGGCGTGGCCGGCGGAGGCGCCTCGACGAGCAGCCGTGTGCCGACGGGGTTCTGGGTCGGGCTGGCGATCAGCGCGGAGAAAGGGAGGAGCAGGGCGAGCAGGCGGAGGAGGCGCATGGAAAATCAGGGTTGGGTGGCGGCGAGCGTGGCGAAGTCGGGCCAGGCGGGGGCGAGGTCGTCCGCATCGGGGCTCTGGATCTCGACGCGAACGGGAGCAATCTCGCCGGGTGCGGCGGGGGCGGGGCGGCGGACGGTGTAGGTCTTGGCGCCGATGACGACGCGGAGGGCGGCGAAGCCCGATTCGTCGGCGACGCGGACCTGCGCTTTCGCGGTGGAGGCGGCGACGCGGATTTCCACGACGAAGCGGCGGGCGGCCTGGCCGGGCGCGGTGTCGCGGAGCACGAGGTCGTGGTAGGGCGCGGCGGGGAGGCGGAAGGGTGTGGTCTCGATGATCGTCTCGGCGAAATCGGTGGCGTGGACGATGGCCACGAAGTCGCCGAAGCGATGGAGGCCGGAGCCTTCGGAGACTAGCGACTGGGCGGGGCCGTGCACGGTGCCGCCGGTGCCGAAGCGCACGAGGCCTTCGACGCGGGCGGCGGGGGTCGAGGCTGATTCCGGGAAAACGTCGAGCACGCCGACCAGCCGGTCCGGGAGGCAAAGCCAAAGCTGGCGCGCGCGCCATGGGACGAGGCGGCCCTTGCGCGAACTCCCGAAGGCGTGGAGCTGATACTCGGCGGCGAAGGCGGCGTGGTGGCGACCGATATCGAGCGAGGACTCGAGGCCGGAGGTGAGCCAGGCGAAGGACTGCGGGCGCGCGCGGTCCTCGCCGATTTGCACCCTCGGGTAGACGCCCATCAGGATGACGCCTCGCGACGAGTCTGCGCGCAGGATCTGGGCGCCGAGCAAGGTGGCGTGGCCGGGCTCGTCCTCGGGAATCGCGCGAAGGGTCGCGGCGTAGTTGAAACGTCCATACCAAGCGCGTGGACCGACGATATTGCGGTCGAGAATGGTGAAGTTGTCCGGGAGCGGGCGGGAGGCGATGGCGGGGTCCCACCACGCAAGCTGCCAGCGGGCGGAGTGCCAGTTGTTGTCGAGGCGGGCGGCGGGGTCTGGAGGAACGACCATGCCGCGCACGAAGGGGTTGCGGGTCAGGGCGACGACGGGCTCGCCGCCGGCGGGGCGCTCGGCGCCGTTCCACTGGTGTTTCCAGGAGGGGGCTGTCCAAAACTCGCCGAGGCGGCCGACGCTGACGGGGCCATACCATTCGAGACCACGGAGGATCTTGACGGCGACGGGATCGGCGGAGATCTCGTGGTGGCGTGCAAGGTGGAAGGCGACGATGTCGTGGTAGCCCACCGATTCGTTCTGGCTCCAGATGTAGCGGGTGGCGCCATCGGGCAGGACGTGGTCGCGCTGGAGGTGAAGAAGGTAGCGGGAGCGTTCGAGCCACGAATCGTCGCGCAGGTGGAGGCCGAGATTGAGGGCGTGGAGGGAGAGGGTGAGATCGATGTTGGTGTAGCCCTTGGCGTGGGCTCGTCGGTGGTTCTCGATCCGGGTCGCGAGGTTGACTGCGCAGGCGCGGAAGGCCTCGTCCCAACGGGCCCGCTGGGCGGGGAGAAGCAGGCCGGGGTAGAGGGCGGCGAACTCGCGGAGCGCGGTCAGGGCGGGGCCGAGCGCAAAATCATCGAGGAGTTCGCGGCCGCCGAGACGCTCGTTAAGCGCGAGGAGCGCGAGGGCGTCGGCGTAGGCGTGCGCGCGGCGGAGAAAGCGCCGGAGGAGCTCGGGGTCGCCGCGAAGTGGGCTGTCGGGGTGGGCGAAGAGCCAGAGGTAGGCGTCCATGCGGGCGGCGACCTGGCGGGCGTCGCGCGGATCGCCCGAGCCGCGGAGGGCGAAAAAGCCGGGGGCATTCTCCGCGCCAAGGCGGGGCCATGACGCGGCGGGGTCGGGTCGGGCGAGTTCGGCGCGGGCTCCGGCGACGAGGCGTGCGACGTAGGGATTTGCGGATACGCCGCGGAGGGGCGTCAGGGCGGAGAGACCCGAGGGCGCGGGAGACGCGGGGGCGGCGGAGAGCGCGGCGGCTTCGGGGGGAGCAAAGGCGTCGCCGCGCTCCGTGGCGACCGCGAGCGCGGCGGCCACCGGGTTGGATGGCGCGGCGCCGAGCAGGGCGGGGGCAAGGGAGATCAGGCCGGCGAGGATTTGAAGGAAGGATGGCATGCTCGGAGCGGGAGGCGCTGGTCAGCGAGTCGGGCGAGCGAGGGTGGCGATCTCGGCGGCGGAGAGGGCCCGGGCGTGTATGCGCAGTTCGTCGAGGTCGCCGATCAGGGGCTTCGCGATCTCGTCTCGGGTGCCGCCCTCCGGCAGGCGAACCCGTTCCGTTACGGAGCCGAGCTGGACGACGGGGGCGAGGCGGGTGAGGTCGAGGTCGGAGGAGCCGATTTCGCGTCCGTTGAGGTAGAGGGTGGCTTTGCCGCCTTGGTGGACGAGGGCGACGTGCGCCCAGATTTGTTCGTCGAGGGGACGTTCGGAGGCGAAGACGTTCCAGGTGCCGCCGGAGGAGAAGGAGAGACGGCCCGTGTTGTTGGTGCGGATGACGAAGCCGCGGGCTCCGCCGACGTCGACGCAGGTGCCGTAGGGCTGGGCGCGGCCCATGGGGCGCAGCCAGAAATCGAGGGTGAAAGAGCCGTCGGGCGAGACTCGCGCGAGATCGAGGGGGATGTTCACCTGGCCGACGGGCGTGTCGGCAAAAGACAAGGCCTGTCCGGCGCGGCCCGGCGTCGGCTCGACCTTGCCGGAGACGGAGGCCGGGCGTGCGGCGGGGCCGGAGCCCGGGAAGACGCCGCGGTCGAGGCGATCGAAGGACCAGTGGGCGACGGGGGCTTGAGCCAGCGCGGAGGAGGCGGTGGCGAGGAGCAGAAGGGCGGAGGCGAGAACAGGGTGGAGGCGGGGTTTCATGGGAAAGCGTCAAGGGGTGGAGGGAGGCTGGGCGGGAAGGGTGTAGGCGCTGACATCGTCCACGATCCGGTTCACCTGCATGGCGCCGTTGTGGGCGAAGATGATCACGAGGGTGCGCTGGCTGGGGCGGACCACCCAATTGTTGCCGTAGAGCAGGCGCGGTTGAGGCTGCTCCATGCCGATGGCGGTGTAGCGCGTTTCAGCCGAACCCTCGGCCCGGAGGCCGGGATCGATCTGATGCACGGCGCGGGGGGCGAGGGGAAAGCGCTGCTCGCCGAAGGACACGACGAGCGGGACCGGCGTGAGATTGATGAAGCGGCTGGAGGGGGCGGGGAAGGAGCGGAGATCGTCGCTGAGCGCGACGACGCGATATGGGAGGGGCGAGTCCTCGGGTGCGGCCAGAAACACCAGAAGGGGCCAATCGCCGGCGGCGGATACTTCGGCTTCGGCGACGGCGCGAGGCACGGGCTTGTTTTCGGGGCCGGGGACGAGTCGGTAGAAGACGATGCGTTCGGTGCGTTCGTGGGCGTAGAATGGGGATCGCGCGGTGTCGGTGACGGCCACGGGAACGGGTTTGCCGGCGCGCTGGACGAAAAGATCGTCGGCGGAGACGCGCCAGCCGAGGGTGCGAAAATGCAGGCGCCCGTCGGGAGCGGGAGCCTGAGCCTGGAGCAGGCAGGGCGCGACGGCCAGGAAGGTGGCGAGAACAAGCAGGAACCTAGAGGTCATCGGGGGAAAGCCAGCGGAAGCCGACGATCTCAAAGCGGCGGCCGAAGCGCTGGTTGTCGGTGTCGGTGGGCGGGAAGACGTGGGCTTGGTCGGCAGACGAGTTGACGTATTCGGGAAGGCGCTGGACGACGGCCTCGGCCCAGGCGCGGCCTTCGACGGCGGAGGTGACGGGGTTGAGGGTTTCGCCGTAAACGCGGATGACGAAGGTATCGGAGCGTGCGCTCATGGCGGGCGAGAAGGCCTGCACGAGGTCCTGCTGCATGAGGTAGCCGGGCATGCCGACGGTGGAGTTGAGGGTGTTGCCGGCGCCGTCGCGGGTGTTGAGGACGGGCAGGGAGCGGCCCGAGTCGAGCAGGCCAAGGCCGGAGGCGGAGAGCGGGGCACCGGCGGACTTGATGGAGTCGTTGAGGTTGGTGCGGTCGATGGCGGCCTGGAGGGCGCCGGCGCGCGTGAGGTTTGAATCGGGTCCGAGGCGGCGGTTGAGGAAGTCGCCCATGGACAGGAAGGGGCCGCGAGTCTTGACCTGCTCCACGATGCGGGTGGCGAGGTCGGTGAGTTCGTCGTCGCTCAGCGCGCGGACGCCTTCCCAAGCCTGGTTGACGCCGCCGGTGCTGGCCGCCGACCAGAAGCGCGGAACGGGGTTGCGGAGGTTGGAGGCGGATAGGGTGGTGACGGAGCCGTTTTCGGCGCGGAAGAGACGGAGATCGTTTCCAGAGAGGCTGCCGAGAAACGCCTTCCAAGCGTCGACCGAGGTGGAGTTGATGTTGAACGCGCCTTCGAGGACGAGATTGGCGGCGGCCCGGTCGAGGTTGCGCAGGTCGGAGAGGAGCGGCGCGGCGCCGCGAGGAGAGTGGGGGCGGATGCGGGAATTGGGCAGAGGGCGCGAGGGATCGGCGAGTGCGCCAGAGCCCGGGTTGGCGGAATTGAAGTCGGCCCAGAGCGGGGGAAACGAGGCTCCCGCGGGCGGGACGGTGGAGAAGAAGAAGCGGTCGAAGAGGGTGGCGTTGGCGTGGAAGCTGTCGTCCATCATGATGTAGGCGCCGGTGCCGGACGTGGTGTTCTGAAGGAGGTTGTCGCTGGTGGGGATGAAGGGGTTGGCGAGGGAACCTCCGACGAACATGGAGCCGAGGTCGCGATACTGGTAGTTGCCGATCGAGTTGAAGACCGAGGCCGGCATGTGCATGAACTGACCGAGCGAAACCAGGGGCTGGCTGGGAACGTCGCGAAGGACGCGGCGGGCGCCGCCCCCGGGCACGCCTACGCTTTGGTCACCAAAGTAGGTTTCCCAAGGCGCACCCACGACTCGTTGGAACATCTGCACCTCGCTGGCGGCGCTGGAGTAGAGGGTGCCGAAGGAGCTGATGTAGACCTCGGACCAAGTTATCCCGGATTTGTTTTCGAAGGGGGAGAAGAGCGGGGCGTTGCCGTGGAAAGGGGCGATGACGGCGGGACCGTTGGCGTAACTGAGCGCGCCGGAGGAGGGATTCAGTCCTTTGCGGCGATGGAAGAATCCGGTGAGGCGACGCACCGAGCCGTTCATCCCGGAGATGGCGAGACCGGCCGGCCAGGCGCTGGTGGTGTCGCCCTGCACGTCGGCGCCGTCTCCGCCTTGGAAGCGCACGCCGCCGTCGTTCCAAGGCCACTTGTGGGCCTGAGGCACAACAAAGGTATCCGTGTTTTGAGAGCGAAGGCGCCGGTCGGAGATGGTGACGGAGACAACCGCGTTGGGGTTTATCGTGCCGGCGAAGCCGGGCAGGTCGCAAAACTGGGACCAGTCGGCGGAGAGAGTGGATGCGGACGTGAGGTCATTGAAGGTGATGGCGCCCACGGGGGTGTTCGGTGAGGCGGCGACGTCGGCGGAGAGGCCAAAGACGCGGGTCTCGCCCGGTTCGAGGTTGGCGGCGCCGGCGGCGGTGCGAAGGGTGAAGC
Organism: Verrucomicrobiota bacterium; assembly: GCA_030604905.1. GTDB lineage: Bacteria > Verrucomicrobiota > Verrucomicrobiia > Opitutales > Opitutaceae > IMCC26134_A. The sequence goes on from JAUVVA010000001.1 coordinate 122,007, forward strand.
GCCCGGCGGGGGCTTGGTTGAGAATGACGGGATCGAGGGCGGTGCCGTCCACCGAGACGGTGATGCTGACAGCGGTGCCCGCGGTGGCGAAGGCGCCAAAGTTTCGCTGGAACTGGAAGTTCGCGGCGGAGATGCGGGCGTTGTAGGGATTGTGCAGGACAAGCTGCGGGAAGTAGTGCAGGCGCAGGCGCCAGTTGGTGCCGTCGAAGTAGCTGGAGAGGCCGATGTCGAGGCGGGTGGCGACCACTTCAGGCACGAGGCCGCCGAGTTTCACGACTTGGCCGTTCAGTTGGGTGGAGATGACGCGCGGAGTCACCTGAAGCGGCAGCGAAGCGAGCGATCCCGAGGTGGCGGGGGTGATTGGGGCGCCGTTGGTGGAGACGCCGCCGGGGACGGCGAGGGAGGACTTGTAGGTGTTGTAGTAGGCGTAGAGGGCGATCCAGGGGAGCCCGTCGGTGACGCCGCTCATCGCCGCCGGAATGGTGGCGAGCGGCGTGGTGAGGCTGGCGTGATTGCGGTAGAGCATGGAGGCGCCGAAGCCATGGTTCGCGGCGAGGGTGGCGAAGGCGGCCGGTGTCTCGAAGGCGGCGGTGAGATCGGTCTTGAGGCCGCCGTTTCGCACGTCGGCGAGAACGCCGCGCGAGTGAACGGTGAGATCGGCGAGGTGTCGCTTCAGGTCGAGCGACGGAGGGGAACTGGGGAGGAAGCGGATTTGATTAATCTCAAGCAGTCGCCTGATCTGCTCGGCGGAGTTGGTGGTGCGAAAGTCGACAGAGCCACCGCTTACGAGACCGGCGATTTTGTGCACCGCGTTCGCCTGCGGAGCGATGAAATGGGCCTGTCCGGTCTCGCTGGCAGGAGCCGCGCCGAGCGTGGGCGACGGGAGGTTGGCGCGGGCTTTCACGCCCTCGTCCGAGACCCAGTAGGCAAACTTGCCGACAGGAGACTCTCCTCCGCCGCCGAGGCCTGGGATGCTGGCGTTTGGGGCGGTGATCTCGACGAGCGGAGCGGATACCGTGATCCCGCCGGAGGGGCCGAGGTCACGGGCGAGCTCAACGGAATTGGAGGCGGTGGCGGTCCAAGAGTCGGGATTGATGGCGCTATTGTTGATCGTCGCGGTGGCGGAGGCGGTCTCGGCGCCGGAGACCAGCCAGGTGACGCGACTGTTGGCACCGGTGGGGTTGTCGGTGCTCCATTCGCGCAAAGGAGCCCCGGAGCCGTGGTCGAGCTGGTTGTTCGCGCCGGGTGCTGGATTGTGAGTCAACCACACCCCGGTCCATAGCGGTTGCCGCATGGCGCCGGCGCCGGTGTTGCGGAGCGTGGTCGAGTTTGTGTCCAGGATGTCGGCGCGGGCGGTGACGCGTTGGTCAGGGCCGGCGGCCTGCTGGAGCTGGCCGATGGCGACGTTGAGCGCGAAGAGAGCGTTCTGGCGCGCCTGCGAAAGGGACTGGGTGTTGCCGGCGACTTGGGTTTCGACGCGGGTGAAGGTGGCGAGGCCGACTAGGATCAGGACGAGAAACGCGACGAGGACGACGGTGACGATGAGCGCGAAGCCGCGCCGGGGCCGGAGCGGGGTCTGGAATCGCGGACGATTGCGGCGCGGGGCGGGCATGATCGACTAGGGGAAGGAGACGGTGGTGGAGAGCGGCAGCCGGTCCGAAGCGTGGCCGGCGAGAAACTCGCGCGGGATGCGGTCGAGCACGTAGTCGTCGGCGAGTTCGTCCCAACGGCGCAGGGGCCGCGGGTCCACGGGGATGAGGACCGACCTTGTCTCCCCGGGGGCTAGGTTGACCCTGGAAAACCCGCAGAGCTGAAGGCGCGGGCGACCGGGACGGGCATCCTTCACGTAGATTTGCACGACCTCGTCGCCGGGGCGCCCTCCCGCATTGGTCACCACAACCGTGGCGGTGAGAGTGGCCGGATCGACGGCGAGGTCGTGCAAAGTGAAGCGAGTGTAGGAGAGCCCGTGCCCAAAGGCGTAGAGCGGTTCGCCGCGGAAGTAGCGGTAGGTGCGGCCTTCCATGCGGTAGTCGCGAAAGTCGGGCAGGTCCGCCTCGGAGCGGTAGAAGGTGACGGGGAGGCGCCCGGCGGGATTGGTCTCGCCAAGGAGCCCCTCGGCCACGGCCTCGCCGCCGCGCTGACCATAATACCAGGCGAGCAGGACTGCGTCGGCCTTCTCCGGATCGAAAGAGAGCGCGGAGCCGGTGGTGAGGACGAGGGTGAGAGGCTTGCGGAGGGCGGAAACGGCGTCGAACAGGGCGCGTTGAGGCGCGGGCAGGGCGAGGGAACTGCGGTCGCCCGCGACGAAGCCCTCGCAGGAAAAGGGGTTCTCCTCGCCCTCAAGATCGGGGGTGAGGCCGAGGCAGAGGATGACATGGTCGGCCTCGCGAGCGGCGGCCAGGGCGCGCTCGAGGTCGGAGAGGGGATGGGGCGTGCGCCAGCCGAGGCGGGCCTTGGCGGTGAACTGGTTTTGCGTGAGCTCGAGCCGGAGCGCGACCGGGCGGCCCGCCGAAAAAAAAGTATCGATGGTGCGGATACGGAAGGGTCCGTCGGACCATTCATCGAGGACGAGACGATCGTCGAGCCAGAGGCGGGCGCCGCCGACGAGGGTGAGGTCGAGTTTGTAGGCGCCGGAGACGGGGGGGAGCAGGACGGCGGTCCAGCGTGCGGACGTGTCGCGAACGGCGATGTTCGGCTGCGGATGGTAGTAGTCCCAGTCGAGATCGAGTTGCGGGTCCACGCGGGTGTGGGAGGGCGGGCCGGAGAGTTCGCGGTTGGCCCAGAATTCGCCGCGGACGCCGGGGGTGGCGCGGGAGGCGTCGGTGAACAGTTCGCCGGCCGCGAACGGAAACTGGTTGTCGGGGAAACCGGCGGCGAGGGCGCAGCCGGGCTCGTGGACGACGGCGATGCCGTGGGCGGAGAGCTTGGCGTGGAGGCCGGCGAGGCGGGTGACGGGGCGGGCGGGCGTGCCGGCGTAGTTCCCGAGCAGCGCGGATTTTTCGTCGGCGACGGGGCCAAGGACGGCGACGGTGCGCAGACGCGCGGGATCGAGCGGAAGGACCCCGTTGTTTTTGAGGAGAACGAGGGATTGGCGCGCGGCGTCCAGGGCGAGGGCGTCGTGCGCGGCGCAGTCGTTGGCTTCGGGCGGGATGGAGGCGTGGGAAACGCGCTCGGGCGGATCGAACTGACCGAGGCGAAAACGGAGGGCGAGGAGGCGGCGCAGCGCGCGGTCGAGGTCCTCCATCGTGCAAAGGCCGCGGGCGAGCGCCTCGGGCAGGGCGGCGTAGGTGGAGCCGGAGCAGAGATCATTGCCGGCGCGCAGGGCGAGGGCGGCGGATTCGGCGGCGTCGCGGGTGAACTTGTGGTGGGCGTGAACGTCGTGCACGCAGTCGACGTCGCCGACAACGGCCCCCGTAAAACCCCAGCGCCCACGGAGGATTGCGGTGAGGAGTCGGGCGTTTACCGGCCCGGGCACGCCGTCGATGGCGTTGTAGACGGACATGAGCGACTGAGCGCCACCCTCGACAATCCCGGCTTCGAAGGCGGGTAGATAGGTCTCCCAGAGGTCGCGCGGGGTGGGGCGGGCGTCAAAGCTGTGGCGTTCGGCTTCCGGGCCGCTGTGGACGGCGAAATGTTTGACGGTGGCGATGGTCTTGAGATGCGCGGGGTCGTCCCCCTGGAGGCCGCGCACGAAAGCGACCGCGAAGCGCGAGGTGAGAAAGGGGCACTCGCCGTAGGTTTCCTGACCGCGGCCCCAGCGGGGGTCGCGAAAGATGTTTATGTTGGGCGACCAAATCGTGAGGCCTTCGTAGATCTTGGTGGCGCCGCCGGAGGCGCGAACCGTGGCGTGGTGTTTCGCGCGCGCTTCGGTGGAGATCGCCTCGGCGATGCGCCGGTGGAGGACGGGATTCCAGGTCGCGGCGAGGGCGATGGCTTGGGGGAAAACGGTGGCGATGCCGTTGCGCGCGACGCCGTGAAGGGCCTCGTTCCACCACTGGTAAGCGGGGATGCCGAGGCGGGGCACGCCGCGGGTGTCCATGCCGAGCTGGTCGACCTTCTCTTCGAGGCCGAGTCGCGCGACGAGATCGTCGACGCGGGTTTGGAGAGGAAGGTCGGGATCCTGAAAGGGGAAACGCACGGGATCTGAGGCCCGGCGTGGAGGACGGGCGGATGGGATGGCTCAGCGGGGCTCGGCGAAGTAGAGATGGTTTAGCAGGCCGGAGAACGCGCGGTCGTTGTTGCCGTAGCCGAGGAGCACAGGGGCGTTTATTGGGAGTAGTTGCCAATTGCCCAAGAGAGGGCGCTCGGTGGTCCTCCCGTTGACGGTGAGACGGATGACGGCGCCATCGATGGAGGCTTGGATGCGGCTCCAGCGCTCCGCGGGGAGCGGCGCGGTGAGGCTGGTGACGAGCTGGCGACCGGGCTCCGAGGAATCGGCCTGCCAGACGTTGAACGTGATTTCACCGCGAGATTGACGGTAGCGCAGCTCGCAGTAGCCGAAGAGGTAGACGAGCGTCTGGTGTTCGGGCCCTTCGGCGGAAGGGCGCACATCCACACCAAGGATGAAACGCTCGAAGACCGGGGAGCGTTGCGGAGCGCGAGCGGAGGTGGTTTGGTTGCCGGAAAACAGCAGCCCTTGCGGCGTGATCGTGAAGACTGCGCCGGCGGGTAGATGGTTGTCGCCGAAGTTGTCGGAAACGGCGAGGGCGGCACCGCGGCCGAGGGTGCGGCCGGCGTGCCAGTGGGCGAAGGTGCCCGAGGGCAGCTTTGGCGCGGTGAGCGCGTCGGCTGAAGGGCCGGTGGCGGCGTTGGAGAACGCGGGCGCGGGGGCAAGAAGAGCGAGGGCGAGGAGCCCGGCGGAGGAGGCGAACAGTCGGGAGAACATGGTCAGGGGATGGAGAGTGAGACGCGGGAAATGGAGCCGGTGAAGGGGCGGTCGGCGAAGTGGGCGAGACGGATGGTGGTGACGAGCGGGTCGGGCGAGACGCCGGCGGGGAGGACGCCCTCGGCGCGGGCGAGGCCGACGGTGAGCGAGAGCCGGCCGTCCTTGAACGTGGCGACTGCCTCGTTCCAGACGCCGGGCGAAACCTCGGCGTGGATGGCGTGGAACCTTTTGTCGGGCAGGCGCACGATGAATTCCAAGCGGGAGCGCGCGGGATTGTAGCGAAGCTCGTAGGCGCCCGAGACCATGAGGATGGTCTGCTGCGGGGCGCCGGTGCCGACGGGTTTGAAGCGGGCGCGGATCTGAACCGAGTTGAAGATCTCGAGGTCGCGGCGGGAGCGGGCGCCATCGGTCTGGGTGCCGTCGAACACGAGGACGCGGCGGTTTTGCTCGTCGGCATCCGTCTCCAGTCTGGCGCCGGTGGCGCGAAATTGGATGGAAGGGCCGTCGGTGGCCTCGGGTATGTCGATCAGACCAGGGCTGTCGGTCCCGCGGGAGAAATCCCACGAATGGACGAGGGTTTGGGCGTGAAGAGCAGAGAGGGCGCCGAGGAAGCAGGCGCAGATGAGGATGCGAACAATGCGAAGGGTGATCATGGCGAACGGTTAGGATGCAGCGAGGTGGGAAAATCAGGAAAAGAGGAAGGGCCCGAAATTGGCGTGGCCTGCGTTGCCGAGTGCGAAGAGGCCGACTTTGGCACCCATCCAGCCACCTTCCCGGCAGGTGTAAGGATGGCCGAGCGCAGCGAAGTCGGCCCCGTCGAATGAGTAGGAGAAGCGGATGGTGGCGTCCGACTCGACCGTGCAACGAATGTGCAGCCTGCTGCCATCGGCCGGCCGTTCGATGACGGTGCCGTCGGCGGAGCGAACAACCAAGTTGGACGCGCCCGAGTCGGACCCCAGCGCTACGCAGGAGAAGGTGCCGCCTCCGATCACCACCAACCCGGCTGTCACCGGAGGTCGGGAGGGTGGCGCCAACTCGATGGACTCAAGACACGTTTCCACCGTGAACGCTCTGGCGGGCAATTTCTGCAGAAGAAGATTCGGGGCCAGGTCCAGGCGATGAATGCTACCGGGTTGAGCAAGGAGACGAAGTCTACCGGGTGTCGCGGCGAGGTCCGCCCAAGCGGGGTCATGGTTGGCATGCCACTGCCACTGAAGCCCCAGCCGCGGTGAAGAAAAATCGTCGGAGCTCGCGGGTGCCAAGAGAGGGCCCCCGGGGGTCAGGAGAGAGTTGTGGGCTCGTGGCACAGGCTCGCCGATGCCGTTGCCGTCCAGATCCACGCCGACCTGAGGCCAGACGTCCCCGGAGGGCCATGAAACGGGCTGCAGGTGGGTGATGCGTCCAAAAGCCCCGGCGTCTTGGAAATGGAGAAACCACCATTCGCCGGCGGGGGTGTCGACGAAGGCGCCTTGATGGGGGCCGTTGATGGCGGTGGAGCCGCGCTCCAGCACGATTTTCTCTTCGTAGGGGCCGGTGATGGAGCGGGAACGGAAGGCCACCTGCCAACCGGTGGGCACGCCGCCGCCGGGGGCCATGACGTAATACCAGCCGTCGCGTTTGTGGACCTTGGGGCCCTCGAGGTAGGGGTGGCGCGGGGCGTGGATGATCTCGACGCCCTCCCCAAGCAGACGACGACCGTCCGGAGACATGGGGCGCACGTGGATGCGATCCCGCTTTCCGGCGCGAGAATTGGCGTAGGCATGGAACAGCCAGGCCCGGCCGTCCTCGTCCCAGAATGGACAGGGGTCGATCCACCCTTTGGCCGCCTGGAGCAGCCAGGGCTCGGACCAGGGGCCGAGCGGGTGGGGGGCGGTGACGACATAAATGCCCTCGTCGGGCATGGGAAAAAAGATCCAAAACCTGCCGTCGTGGTGGCGTAGTGATGGAGCCCATACACCGCAACCAGGACGAACCTGGGCGTAGGACGGGTGAGGCACTTGCCGCAGGGCATGGGCGACCAACTCCCAGTTTACCAAGTCCGTGGAACGGAGGATCGGCAGGCCGGGGGTCGCGGTAAAGCTGGAGGCTGTCATCCAATACTCGTCACCGACGCGAATGGCGTCGGGATCGGAGTAATCCGCGTGAATGACGGGGTTGCGGTAGCTGCCATCGCCTTGGTCGGGAAACCACGGATAGGCGAAGGCACCCCTGGGCGACGACGCGAGGGCGGACATGGTCGTGGGGGGCAAGGCTGTGGGGGCAGGCTATCCTCAAGGCGTGGCCGGCAGATTCCACCAGCGCCAGATCGACGGATTCGCGTTGAAGTTTTGGTTGCCGACCAAGGCGGAGACATGAAGGTCGGCCCACAAATAGAGGGCCTTGTTGCCGGGTTGGCTGACACGGTAGCGACCGGCCTCGTCGGGCGAGGTCACCGGATCGACGGTGGGATCGAGATCGGCGTCACCGACGCCAAAAGGATCGTTTGTCTCGGCCATGAGGACGATCCGGCTTGGCGCGGGCACGTTGGACATGCGGGCGTTCCAACGCCCTTGGCCGGCGTTGAAGGCCCAGATGTTGGGGTTGAAGCTGAAGTGGGCGTAGTTCCCGAAAGGTTGGGTGGGGCTGGTGAGCCCGTCAGGGATGCCTGCGTTGCTCGCGAACCAAACGGGACGCTGCTGATATTGATACTGCGCGGCGAGGTTGAGACCGGCTCTTTTCGGGAAATAACGGTCGATGGATTCGTAAACGGGGAAGGGGTTGGGTTGGAGGACTCCGTTGACGAAGCGGTTTTCACCGGCGCGGATGCGGCCAGGGCTCCCCGGGAGGGGGGAGTGCGGCATGGTGTTGTTGTTGTCGATCCAGTAGAGTCCGATCGCCTTCCCGATCTCGCGGAGATTGGACATGTCGTTGACCATGCGGGCCGAGGCGCGCACCCGTCCCACGACCGGAACGAGGATGGCGGCAAGGATGCCGACGATGGCGATTACGGTGAGGAGTTCGATCAGGGTGAACCCGGGGGGGCGGGAGAGGGTTTTCATGGGGAAGGGGAGGGAAACCAGGGGTTGTAAGGGTGACTTGGATACGCGGCGGGGTGGGGCCGAGTCTGTGTCCTTTGACATGGTAAGCCTTGCCGAGGGGATCCCAATTGCCAAGCGGAATCGTGCGAATTTGCGCAAAAAATTGCAAATCTTGCACCCCTCTCGCTCACGCTCGTTTGTTCAAGTCTGTCGGTCGATTCTGGGTCTGCGGGAACTGGTGGGCTGCCTCCGCGGCAGCGCGGACCGCCGGGGCTCGCGGGACAATAAAACGGCCGGAAGCGCGAGGCTTCCGGCCGGTGAGGTGCGGGCAAAGCGAAACGCGAATCAGGCGCGGCGACGGCGGGAGGCGGCGAAGCCGAGGCCGGCGAGGCCGGCGAGGGCGGCGAGGGCGGAGGGTTCGGGGATGACGGTGATCGAGGTGAGGGTGAGGACGACGTCGTTGCCGGTGCCGCCGGCGTAGTTGATGCCGAAGTTGTAAATCAGGCCTCCTTGTTCCAGCGAGTAGCTGCTCGTCGCGTTCACGAACGATCCGGTGATGCTGCCGGTGGAGAGAACGTCGATGATGCGGAACGAGTTTCCGACCTGGATGGTGTCGGCGAATCCGTGGACCAAGTTGACCTGCAGATTACCGCCCAACGTGATCGCGTTGCCGGTGCCTTCGACGACGACGTTGTCAAAAAAGCCTCCTCCGACGTCTTGGAAGGACGAGGAGGCGGTGGTTCCGCCTAGGTCGAAGGACATGGTGCCTCCGGTTTGATTGTAGACACCCGTGATGGTGCTGCGGCCGGTTGAGCCGAGATCGCCGGGGGCGAAGACGCCGCCGGCTTGGGTGAATACTCCGTTAGAGGCGTCCCCTGTGCGGCGCAGGAGCGCGGTGGTGATTTCGCCGGCGACCAGGGTGCCGCCGTTGAAGTCGAAGTTTTGCACGCCGCCCGCGTTGCGACCGTTGATGCCTTGGCCGCCGGCGGCGGTGGAGCGGACGATGAGCTTGCCGGTGCCGGAGAGCGTGAAGGTGGTGGTGCCCGAGCCATCGCCGGCGCCGATCGTCAGGTGGCCGTTGGTGCTGTTGGAACCGCGGATGTCCAGCGTGCCACCGCTGAGGGCATAGCTGTTGGTTTTGCCGAGCTCGGCGGTGCCGAGCGAGAAGGTGGTGTCTTGGCCGCCAGCACCGTTCACGATAAAGATGCCGCCTGATTGCGTGGCGGTGACGTTGGCGCCGGCGGAACTGTTGCCGGCGCCGCTGTCGTTGCCTAGGCGCACGCCGAAATTGTTGGTGGAGTAGGTGGGCAAGAAGTTCACCGCGCCCGCGCTGATGTCGAAGGTGTAAGCGTTGGTTGTGCCGGCGTTGTTGAAGGAAAAACGGGCGCCTCCCGTGGCGTTGGACTGGAGGTCGCCGTTTTCATTGTTGGCCTGACCGATGTTCAAGGTTCCGCCGTCAACTTGGATGCTGTTGCGGACTTGACGGGCATCGAAGGCGTTGAGCGTGCCGGAGCTGACCTGGACTTTCGAATCGAGCACGTTCGCGCCACCCCAGCCTTGGCCGGCGGCGTTCAGGATATTGGTCGTGCCTCCGTTGATACGGATCACGCTGTCGTTGGCGTTGACGTTGTTGGTCGCGAGGGTCGAGACGACGTTGGTGCCGGTCAGGGTCAAAGTGCCGCTGCCGCGCTTGAGGACGCTGAGGGCGGTGGCGGTCGATCCACGGGTCATGTTGCCGCTTACAAGGTAGTTGCCGTCCTGGGCGTCGGTGCTGCCGAAGGAGACGGTGTTGACGCCGCCGGTGCCTCCGGTGCCGCCGGTGATGTTTCCGGAAATATGAAGAAGACCGGTCGTCGTGCTGGTGCTTCCGAAATTATAGGTGGAGGTGGAACCGTTGCCGAGAATGATATTGCTTGCGATGTTGGTCGTGCCGGCGGACGCGGTTAGAAGCGCGTCTCCGGTTACTCCTTGGAAGAAGGTTATCGGACTGCCACTCAGGGTTAAGTTCCCGGATCCTGCGCCGAAGGCCAATCTTCCGGCAGTGCCGTTGAAGGCAAGGGGGGCGGACACGTTCAAGGTGGAGTTGCCCTGGGGGCCGGCGCCATTTACCTGCCAGGTCGAGTTAAGCCCGGGGAGCACGTTCCCCGTCCAATTGTCGCCAAGAAGGAAATCGTTGGATATGGTGCCGGTCCACTGCGCCGAGGCGGATGTCACGGCGGTGAAAGCGGCAAGGAGCGCGGCGGCGGATCTGTAGCGGCCGTGCGAATACGCGGAGCTCGAGGGGGTGTGCTGGGTTTTCATGGTCGGAATCGGAAGCCGGAGGGGGCGAGGGTGGTTCATGGCGAGATTTGCGCGGTTTTGCAAAACCAAACTTCGATAGATTGTGCAAAGTTTCGCAAATTATGCTTGGCTTCCGCCTGCCTGCGCGCAAGGTGTGAGGCCGAGATCATGAGTCGTCCTTCCACCCAGCGGGTAAACCTGGCCAGCATTGCCGAGCGTTTGGGCGTTTCGATCTCCACCGTGTCGCGGGCATTGCGAGGGCAGGCGGGTATTCATCCGGAGACAGAGGCCCGCATCGTAGGTCTGGCCCACGAGATGGGCTATGTCGTCCGGGTGGCGCCACGCGACCCGGGGCGCCTCGAGCCTTCGTCCCTCAGGCATATCCTCTCCCTTTCGCAAGCCACCCTCCCCCATATCGACCAGCGATTCATGGCGGGCATGAGCGGGGCTGCCGTGGCGGCCAATGTCGCGATCCTTTCCCATCTCGTCGCGCTGGACCAATGTGCGACCGTGCTCGATTCCAAGCTCGGACCGGCCTCGCTCCGCGCCAATCTGGTCAAAGGCGTCATCTTCTTGCATCGATGGCCGCAGCACGTCGCGGCGCAACTCTCCTCCAAGCTGCCCTGTGTCTCGATCGTGCATGACTACCCGGGCACGAGCATCGATCTCGTCGGGATCGACGACCGGCGGGGCATCGACGTTCTCGTGGAGCATCTCGTGTCGGGCGGCCATCGCCGGATCGGTTTCTTTGGCCTTTGCCCGGAGGTCAGCTGGTCGAGCACTCGATTCGCCGCCTTTGTGGAATCTCTTACCCGAAGGGACCTGGCCTTCGAACCGAAGAACGTGGTGAGGATTGACCTTCAGTCGGCGCTTAGCCCGGTGGCGTTTGGGTCCGCAAGCTGGGGATCGCAAGTGCGAGCAAGGTTAAGGGATGGGGTCGACGCATGGCTGTGCGCGAGCACGATGACCGCCCAGAGTCTTTGGCGTTTTTTCCAGAAATCCGGTGTTCGAGTGCCCGAAGATGCGGCGTTCGTAAGTTACCATGGGGGGTCCTTGCCTCGATCCGCGGACATGCCCTTCGAGACCACCACTGACGTGGTCGACGAGGAACTCGGAGCCGCGGCGGTGCGCCGATTGGTCACGCGCTTGGATTCACCCGGGGAATCGCGCCGATCGATCCTTGTGCCGGCCCGACTGATCGTCGGCGAAACGACGAGGGTCTCGCAAAACGCGAGTCCGGTGGCCGCCCGTTGATCTCGTTTCGGCTTCTTCGGACACGGATCTCGTTCCCGATTGGTTTGGGGAACGGTTTGACGGAGAAGCGCGGGCCAATCTGTGTCCGCTCTCGGGCGCCGGCTCAGCTTGTCGGCAGACGGCGCTGATTGAGGCGGTTCTTGCGTTGCGCTCCTGTAGCACGATGGATCGTGCATCGGTCTCCGAAGCCGGTGGGTTTCAGGGGGGGTTGGCGGAATTGTCAGCTGTGCTGACAATTTTGTGGCTAGAATGGCCCTTTCCGGCGCTGAAGCTACTGCGCGTGTCCTTCGATTCGGCACTTCAGCAGCCCTTGAAAACCCCATCCAACGGTCTCTCGGCGGGTCTAAAATACAATTGAAATACTCTTAATGAGTAGTTCAGTTACTCAAAAATAAACTCTGTCGGCCGCGATACCTTGGAAAAAGCACTCGCTCTACCATCGGCTTCGTCGGCCGCTACGACCAGATTCACTTCAAACTCTACGCGGCCGCTGACCAAGGGCCCGGTCGCCACGTATCCGACCTTCGCGATCTTCGCCCCACAGCAACGAGGCGCGCGAAGCGATCCTCGCTCTCCTATGGCGGCAGTGGATCACGCTCGGCGTCTCCGCTCACGCCGCGCCTAGCTCCGGTCATGCACTCGTCGATCCGGAGGCGCTTCTTCTCGCCTCCACCACGCTTGCCCGCCACGACGCTCGTCTTTTCGACGAAGTGCTCGACTGGCTGC
>JAUVVA010000066.1 GCA_030604905.1 Verrucomicrobiota bacterium
AGCGCATGCGCGGCATCGCCATCCGCGACGAACTGACCGACGAGTGGAAAAAGCGCGGCGTAAAGGAGCAGCGCGACTTCGCCATCCTCACCGCCGAGATCAGCCAAGCCACCTTCGGCATGACCCCAACGGAGTATAAAAACTTCAAAGCGCTCGCCTCGCCCAAGGACAACCTCCGCGACCACATGACCGATCTTGAGCTGATCTTCACCATGCTCGGCGAAGCCTCCACGACCGAGATCACGCGCAAGAAAGACGCCCAAGGTTTTCCCGAGAACAAACAAGCCGCCCGTGCCGGCGGCACCATCGCTGGCAACGCCCGCCGCGAACTCGAAGCCGAGAGCGGCACCCGCGTCTCCACGCGGGAGAACTTCAAGGCCCTCGCCCAGTCCACGCCCAAGGCCCTGCCCAAGACCAAGAAAAAATCCGCCTAAGCCGCGCCCCCGCCGCCGCCCCTCGCCCCACGGATGTCCGCCCCCTCCCGCTAATCTCCCCTGCATCCCGATGCCCGCCACCTTCGACGCCTTCTTCCGCGCCGCCACCGGCAACGCCCCCTACGCCTACCAACGCCGCCTCGCCGGCGACACGCTGGGCCGCGCCTGCGAGTCGCAGCTCATCAACATCCCCACCGGCCTCGGCAAAACCGCCGCCGTCGTGCTCGCTTGGCTCTGGAACCGCGTCGCCCATGCCGACGCCGCCCACCGCGACACCTGGCCCCGCCGCCTCGTGATCTGCCTACCCATGCGCACCCTCGTCGAGCAGACCCACACCGAAGCCGCCAAGTGGCTCGATGCTCACAAGCTCCGCTGGGACGAAAAATCCGAAGTCTCCCACACCGGTAAGGTCGGCCTCCACCTCCTCATGGGCGGTGCCGACTCCGGCGAATGGGACATCCACCCCGAGGCCGACGCCATCCTCATCGGCACCCAAGACATGCTGCTCAGCCGCGCGCTAAACCGCGGCTACGGCATGGCTCGCGCCCGCTGGCCCATGCACTTCGGTCTGCTCAACAACGACGCCCTTTGGGTCCTCGACGAAACCCAGCTGATGGGCGTCGGCGTTCGCACCTCCGCTCAGCTCGAAGGCCTCCGCCGGAAGCTAGGCACCGCCCTCGGCTGCGCCACCTGGTGGGCCAGCGCCACGCTTGACTCGCGCCTCCTCCGCACTCCCGACCACACCGAGCTTCCGTCCTCACTCACTCTCGATGCCGAAGACCACGCCATCCCGGAGGTCGTCGGCCGCATCGCCGCTGTTAAACGCCTTGCACCGCTCCCTCTCACGCTCACCGGCGACTCATCTAAACTCACCGCCCCCTATATCGAGCAGCTCGCCACCCTCGTCGTCGAGCGCCACCAAACCACCACGACGACACTCGTCATCCTCAACCGCGTGGACCGCGCCAAAGACCTCTGCGCAACGCTCGACAAACTCGCGAAGAAACAAGCGCTGCCCCCTCGCATCCTCGTCCACTCCCGCTTCCGCCCGCTGGAGCGCGAGCCGCTCTCGCTTCGCATCAAGGAGCCCGGCGAGAAAATCATCATCGCGACCCAGGCCATCGAGGCCGGCGTGGACATCTCCGCCCGCACCTTGTTCACCGAGCTCGCCCCCTGGTCCTCGCTCGTCCAGCGCTTCGGCCGCTGCAACCGCAAGGGCGAGTTCAACACCACCGGCGGTGCCGACATTTTTTGGCTCAACCTCGAGGCCGACGACCCGAAAAACGCCGCCGACCTCGCCCTACCCTACACGCCCGAACAACTCGCTTCCGCTCGCGATCTCCTGCGCCCAGCCGAATCCACCGGCGTCTCCCCCGCCGCGCTCGATGCGCTCGACGCCGAGGAGCCGCTCCCGGAATCCCACCTGCTTCGCCGCAAAGACCTCGTCGACCTCTTCGACACCACGCCCGACCTCAGCGGCCTCGACCTCGACGTAGCCCGCTACATCCGCGACGGCGACGAGCGCGACGTTCAAGTTTTCTGGCGCGACATCCCCAAGGGCGAAAAGGCGCCCGCCGACACCATCGTCCCCGCCCGACGCGAACTAGTCCGCGTCGCCGCTCATGCCTTCAAGAAATTTGCCGAGAAAAACAAAGGCTCCATCTGGCGTCGCGATCCGCTCGACGGCGTTTGGGAGGAGTTTCGCGACACCTACCACGTCGCCCCCGGCCAAATTTTCCTCATCGACGCCGCAATCGGTGGCTACTCCGTCACCCTTGGCTGGACCGGCGAAAAATCGAAAGACGCCTTTGAAGTTCTTGGCGAAGATGTCACCTCGCTCGCCGCCGACCCGCGCGACGGCCAAGGCAACGACGACGAAAGTCAAAAACACGGCCGCTTCCAAAGCCTCGCCGAGCACACCGGGCACGTCGTCACCGCGTGCACCCGCAAACTCGACGCCCTACCCGCTGCCGGGATCGAGCCGTGGCGCGCGCCGCTCCTCACCGCCGCCCGTTGGCACGATGTGGGTAAAGCCCATCCCACCTTCCAGCGCTTCCTCACCGCCCAACGCGACATCCCCGAGCCCCACCGCTCCAGCCTCCTCGCCAAAGCCACGTGGCGTGCCGGTGTCCGCTTTGAGCGCCCCCACTTCCGCCACGAACTCGCCTCCGCCCTCGCCTGGCTCCAAGCCGGCGACGCCAACGACGACCGCGTGCGCAACCTCGTGGCCTACCTCATCGCCACCCATCACGGCAAAATTCGCCTCTCCCTCCGCGCCATGCCGGGCGAGAAAGCCCCACCGTCCACTGGGCCCGATTCGGAGCCGCTCTTCGCCCGCGGCATCTGGCAAGGCGACCGTATCCCGGATGAAGGCGCGCCGTCGCTCGACTTGGAAGGCGTGCCAACACCGCTCCCTCGGATCGACCTCTCACCTATGCGCCTCGGCGAAACCAACGGCGCGCCCTCTTGGACCGCCCGATTCCTCGCCCTCCGCGACGCCGACGACCTCGGCCTCTTCCGCCTAGCTTGGCTCGAAACCCTCCTCCGCGCCGCCGACGCGGAAGGCTCGAAACAATAATCACGTCGACGAAATGCACACGCTCCCTCTCCCCGGCTGCACACCGACACCCCTAGCCGCCTACCTCAAGGCGCTCGGCCTCTTCCGCGTCCTCTCCCAGCAACGCCCTGACGCCTCCCCGCGCGCCTACTGGCAAGGCAACAGCTTCATGCTTGTCTCGACCTTGGACGGCGACGCGCTGCGCGATTTTCTCATCCACCACTACGCCCCGTCTCCGCTCGTCGCACCTTGGAACGGTGGCAGTGGATTCTACCCGAAGGACAACACCGACGCCGTCGAAGCCATCGCGGCCTCCAGCGCACCGCGCTTCGCCGCCTACCGCGATACGCTCACCGCCGCCCGCGCCGCGATCGCCTCTCTTGCGCTCATCGAAAAGCCCGACGCAGACCGGAAGGAGCGCCTGCTCCTTCGCTGCCGTAATACCTTCTCCGAAACCGCTCTCGACTGGCTCGACAGCGCCTTCGTCCTCACCGAGGACGGCGCCAAATATCCTCCGCTGCTTGGCACCGGCGGCAACGACGGGCGCCTCGAATTCACCAACAACTTCATGCAGCGCCTCTGCGAACTCTTCGACCTCGCCGAGCACGCCGCTCCCGCCACTCGCGAATCCGTCGCCCTACTCGACAACGCGCTCTTCGCCACGCCCGCTCGCGGCCTGTCCGACAAGCCCATCGGCCAGTTTAGCCCCGCCGTCGGTGGCGGCGCCAACGCCTCCACTGGCTTCGACGCCAAGAGCACGCTCAACCCCTGGGACTTCGTTCTCGCTCTCGAAGGCGCGCTCCTATTCGCCGCCGCCACCATCAAGCGCCTCGAAGGCACCGAGCCGGGACAGCTCGTCTACCCCTTCTGCGTCCAAGCTTCCGGCTCCGGCTACGGCAGCTCCGCCTCCGCGGATGAAAAGGACGCGCGTTGCGAAATCTGGATGCCGCTTTGGCAGGCTCCCGTTCACCTAGTAGAGCTGCAGACCCTGCTCGCCGAAGGCCGTGCTCAAGTCGGAAAACGTCCTGCGAAAAACGGCGTCGATTTTGCCCGGGCCATCGCCTCGCTCGGCGTCGACCGCGGCATCGGCGAGTTCCAACGCTACGGTTTTCACGTTCGCAACGGCCTCGCCTACTTCGCCACGCCGCTTCAACGCCTCCGCGTCCAGCGCGACAGCGTCACCTCCGACCTCCTCGCCGCCTGCGACGGCTGGATTCAGCGCTTCTTCTCCAAGGCCAAAGCCGCCAACTCTCCCGGCTCCGTAGCCCGCGCGGCCCGCCGCCTTGAGAGCGCCATCCTGGCCCAATGCGCCGCCGCGCAAACCGATCACCGCCCGACCGCCCAGGAGCTTCTCGCTTCCCTCGGCGACTGTGAACGCGCTCTCGCCACCAGCGCCAAATGGACGGGCGAAAACTATCTCAAGCCTCTTCCTCCGCTTCCCGCTGCATGGGTTGAAGCCGCCTGCTCCGCCGATCCCGAATTCCGCCTCGCCGCCTCGCTCGCCTCCCTCGGCCTCTGGGTGAACAAGCAGTTCTTCCCGCTCCGCCGTCACCTTGAGCCCGTAAAAGTCGTCCCCGGCGACTCAGCCTGGGCCGATTGGGATGACGATGCCGCCGATGTCGTCTCATCGGACTGCGACGCCACCTCGCTCCTCTGTGCCATCCTACGACGCCGCCTGCTCCTCGCGCAAAAGCTCGGCGGCGACTCTTGGCCTGAATACGCTCGCCTCACCGCTTGGCCCGCCGACATCGCCGCCTTCATCGAAGGACGTTTCGACGAGGAACGTTTCATCCGCCTGCTCTGGGCGTTGAGCCTCGTCACCTTCCGCGACGAAGACCGCACGCCGCGGCTCCCGCGCCCCGCGCCCGACGATGCGTTGCCCCCGGCCTTCTACGGCCAGCTTAAGCTCTGCTTCGCCCAAAAGCTTCCCGAAGACCGCCAGGTTCCAGTCACTCCGTCCATCTTCCACCTCGCCGCCTCCGGCGACGGCGCGCGCGCCTCCGAGCAGGCGCTGCGCCGACTCCACGCGTCGAGCATCCCGGTCGCCCACGTCCACATCACCCTGTCCGGCCGCGCCGCCGAACGCAGCGCCGCTGCACTGCTTTTCCCGCTGTGGGACTCGCAACTGCGTGAAGCCTGCGAACCCGTCGCCCGCCACCTCTTTTCCCAACCCGCTCAAGTCTGACTTCAACCCAACCTAATCACACCATCATGGACCTCACCGCCCTCAAATCCGCTCCGCGCCTGCTCATCACCGCCTCGCTCCAGCCCGTGCTCGGCACGCGCTTCCAGCCCACCGGTTTTCCCGACCTCGGCGCCGCAAAATACTCCACCGCCGACGGCAAAGACATGCTTCTCGTCGAGTCCGCCCAGAGCATGGCCAACCGTCTCGAAACCGTCGCCTGGGATCCCGCCGCCAACACCTGGGCCGCTCCTCTCGCCGGCCTGCCCTTCGTCGCCGTCACGGACAAGTCGGGTGCGCCTGTCACCAACTCGCTGCTCGAAGCACACCGCCTCAACAGCCCCTACATCCTAGAGGGCACTGACAAGACCTTCTTCAACGCTCTCCGCAAAGAACTCGGCGCCGACGAGGAAGGGCGAGTGGACCTGCAAAAACTCGCCTCCGTCCTCCTCAAATACGACATCAACTCCCTCCTCCACGGCGTCTTCATCGCCAAAAAGGAAATCTCCGGTGGTCGCATGCGTTTGCCTCGTGCTCTCACCGCCTTCATCGAGGCCTCCGAGGTCAAGGTCGCCGCCAGCGGCGGCGTGAAGAACGACGCCGTCAATCCTGCCGGAGACGCGAAGAAAGGCTTCGGCAACGTCCCCTTCCACCGCGACGAGTTCACCGGCAACATCACCGCCTTCTTCAACCTCGATTTGTCACAAATTCGTGGATACGGCCTCGGCGAGGCGGTCGAAAATCTCCTGGTCGCCATCGCGCTCTACAAGATTCGCGCCCTCCTCGACTCGCCCTTCCGCCCGCGCACCGCCTGCGACCTCGAAGTCGCCGGCATCACCGTGAAACGCCCCGACGGCTACACGCTGCCCAGCCTCGCCGAAATCACCGCCGCCCTTCCCGGCCTTATCAAGGCCACATCCTCCCGCTTCGCTTCCCCCGCTGTTACGACCGTCGTCTTCGAATGATCGCGATAAAAATCACCTTCCCCGCGGGGCGCTGGCACGCCACCGCTTGGGGCACGCACGTCAACGAAGGTGTGCCCGAATGGCCCCCTTGCCCTTGGCGACTGCTCCGCGCGCTCCTCGCCGCCTGGTTCTGGAAAGACCGGCGCGACGAGGCCATTCTCCGCTCTCTGGTCGAGAAACTCGCCGCCGTCGCCCCCGATTACCTGCTCCCCGAAGCCGCCTCCGCGCACACCCGCCACTACATGCCGGTCGTGGAGGGCAAGAAGGAGACGAAGACCAAAATCTTCGACACCTTCGTGCACGTCAGCGAAGGCCAGCCGCTCTGGATACGCTGGGACCTCGAGCTGAGCGACGCCGAGCAGACGCTCCTCGCCCGCCTGCTCGCGTCCTTCTCCTACCTCGGCCGTGCCGAAAGCCTGGTTGAGGCCGCGCTCATCCCCGCCAAAGCCCTTCCCCTCCGCCGCGTCTCCGAGTGGACCCGCCCCGCCGAAATTTCCACCGCCGAAGCGGGCGAGCCCATTCGTCTTCTCGCCCCCCAACCGCCGGACGCCTACGCCGCTTGGGCCGCCTCACAAAACGAGCCAGCCTCCGCGGGCAAAAAAGCCAAAGGAAAAAAGAAGGGGGCCACGCTGCCAACGACGCTGCACGACGCACTACAACTCGACACCGCAGATTGGAAGAAAGACGGCTGGAACCTTCCTCCCGGTTCTCGCTGGCTCGACTACGTTCGCCCGCGCGACGCCTTCAAAATCGCTCCCGCTTCGCGTCCTCGCGCAGCACGCCCCACCGCGCTGCCCACCGTGGCCCGTTTTGCGCTCACGGCCAAAGTCCCGCCCGGCATCACCCAATCCCTTAGCCTCGCCGAACGCTTCCATCAGGCTCTTTGCAAACACCTCGACGGCGTCGCCAGCCCTGCGCTCACCGGCGTTGACGAGTCTGGCCGGCCCCTCGTCGGCAACGCCCACGCCTACTTCCTGCCCGAGTGCGACCACCATGGTTATGTCACGCACGTCACCGTCCACGCGCCCTGCGGTTTCTCCGCGGCAGATTCCCGCGCCCTTTCGCGTTTGCGCAAAGTCTGGTCCATCGAAGGCAAGGGAGCCGAGATTGACGTTATCCTGCTAGCGACGGGCCAAGCCTCCGATTTCAACCCCGCTTCGCCCTATTTTCGCCCGTCTCGCGTTTGGCGCTCACTCACGCCCTTCGTCCCCGTGCGCCACGCCAAGGCCACCCGCACCGGCGTTGCGAAGATAGACCCCGCCAACGGCCTTCAGATTGGTTCCCCCGAGCACGACTGCCTCCGCCTGCTTTCCCTCGCCTTGCCCGCCGTCAAACCCGTTGCCATCAAAATCCTCGGTTCCCGCCTCTCCGTCGGCGCACGCAGCATTCCGGCGCTCGACTACCAACGCCAACGCCGCCACGGCGGAGGCACTCGGGGTGACCACCGCGGTTTCGCGCTCGAACTCCAGTTCGCTCAACCCACGGCGCTGCCCTTAGGACTCGGTTACGCCGCCCACTTCGGCCTCGGCCTCTTCACCCCCGTTCTACCATGAGCCGCAATTACGTCTGGGGCTCCTCCGACACCCCGCCCAAGTGCACCCTCGACCGCTGGGCCAAGCAGGCCCTCGTCGCTCGGGCAGAGGCCTTCATTGCGGAATTCTATCGCCCCACCTTCCTCAAACCACCTCCCGCCGAGCCCCGCTTCAACTATATCGTCGATTTCTCCGCCCGCTGGCACGGCGCCTACCTTCTCTTCACCGCCAAATACGCCTGTCCCGGCCCCAACGCCCTCAGCCCCGGCTTCGAAACCAACTTCGCCCGCCTCGGCTACTTCGCCCGCGACCGCTTCAACCTCTGGGCCCGCCGCCACAACGACCAGTGGATGGTCCTCGCCCGCGACCTCACCCTCGACGCCGCCTTCGTCGAGATGCGCGCCAACCCCTGGTTCCATTTCTGATCCGCCCCAACCTGACCACCGCGGCCTCGGACCTCCTGATCTGCCAAATTAACAGTCGCCGCACCCACCCGCCACTCAGTCCGCCTCATGAGCACCAAATCCACCCTCACCTACGGCGAAAACTTTCACCTCTACACCGAGGGCTTCGACGAGGGCGGTGGCGTCTGGCTCCATATCGAACAGCCTCACAACCTCGGCGCCGCCGGCCCCTCCGGCATCGTCGCCGAGACCACCCTCCGCATCCCGCTCGCCGTTTGGGAACACATCCGCCGGCACCGCCCGGCGGACTACTCCCTCGCCGACCTAGACGACGACTCCCTCCGCGCCCGCGCCGAGTCCCAAGCTCGCGAGAACCGCGCATCCTACCTCGAGCAGCGTGCCAAAGCCAAAGCGCCCCCGAACCACGAGAAAGCCTTCCTCGCCCTCTGGCGCCACCACGGCCACCACCGCTCCCTAGCCTGGCAGACCGAGCGCAACCTTGAGCAACTTCGCGAGCGCCGTGCGGAGCAACGGGCCCTCCGCGCCGCCGTCGAAGCGGTCGCCCGCTACAGCAGCCCCGAGGCCGTCGCCGAACGCCGGGCCAAGCTCCCTCCGATTCGCCTCCCCAAGAAGCGCCGCCTCCCGCGTCGCTCTCGTTAGCCCCCCGTTCGATCCCGCACCCTCGTTTCCCCGATGGACGACCTCCGCGCCAAATCCCTCGTCCTCGCCCGCCGCGGCCACCCCGCGTGGCTCCTGCTCGCCTCCCGCTGAGCCCACTCCGCCCTCGCTGCCCACCTCGGGCTCGGCCTCTTCCCCTCCCGGGCACCCCAAGCCGAACTCGCTCACAAACTTGACCCAGTCTCACATTTTCACAGTTTCACAGCCATGAAAAACATCACCCTCTCCGTGCCCGATGATGTTTACCGCAAGGCCCGCCTCGCCGCCGCCCGCCAAGATACCTCGGTCAGCGCCTTGGTCGCCTCGATCCTCCACGAAATCGCCACCGGCCGCCCCCGCCACACCAGCCGCGCCGCCGCCATCGACAAGGCCTTCTCCGGCATCGCCGCCTTCGCCGCCGCCGATCGCCTCACCCGCGAACAAATCAACGACCGCGCTTTCATGCGCGAGCTCGATCAACGCCAACGCGTCCTCGACTCCACGGCACCCCGGTCATGACCGCCGCCTGCTTCCTCGACACCAATATCCTGCTCTACCGCGCCTCCACCGCCGCGGACGAGCAGGCCAAACGCCGCGTCGCCGAAACCCTCCTTCGCCGCGGCGACATCGGCCTCTCCGCCCAGGTGCTGGCCGAGTTCTACCACAACGCCGTCAACAAGCCCGGCCTGCGCCTCCCGGCCGCCACCGCCCGCGCCATCGTCGAAGCCCTCTCCGCCCTTCCCGTCGTCCCCATCACCGCCGAATTGGTCCTCGCCGCCATCCGGCTCCGCGACCGCTACCAAATCTCCTACTGGGACGCCGCCATCCTCGCCGCCGCCAAGGAACTCTCCGCCACCACCGTCTTCTCCGAAGACCTGAGTCACGGCCAAACCTACGACGGCGTCACCGTCCTCAACCCCTTCCTGCCCGGATTCAACGCGGCGGAGGAGTAACCGGCATGGCGTCGCGACACGTTTAATCACCTCCTGCGCCATCTTTCCCGGACGCCACCCGCGATGAGCCCGCCTTCCGCCTACTCCGTCTTCGCTCATCTGAACGTCGACAACACTCCGCTCTATCGCGCCATCCTGCGCGTCTTCGTTTCCGAACGCGCCCGTTTTGTCATCTCGCTCCGCCCCTCCGAAATCTTCGCCGCCCTCTCCACCGCTGCCGGCGGCGAACCTGAAATCTCCCCTTCCAGATCCGAGATCGACCTCGAGGCCGTCTCCGCCGCCCTCGACCAGCTTCGCGCCTGGGGCAACCTCGACGATACGCCCGACAACGCCGACGCCGCCAGCATCGAGGAATTTTACCAACGCCGCCGCCTCTACCAGCTCAGCGCGGCCGGCGAAGCCGCCGAGCAGGCCCTCGCCGCCTTCGACGCCCACCTCCACCGCCCCGGCGAACTCCAGACCGCCGCCCTTCAGGACATCGCCGAGCTCCTCGACGCCCTCCTTCCGCTCCTCGCCGACCGCCCGCCCGACGACGCCAAGATCCACCAGGTCCTCACCACTCTCGTCTCCCGCTTCGAACAGCTCACCTCGCGCGCCCAGTCCTTCATGCGAGGCCTCCAAAGCACCCTCGAACTCCACGGCATCGGCGTGGACGCCTTCCTCGCCTACAAGGAGAAGCTCATCGACTACCTGGAGAAATTCATCGGCGAACTCGTCATCGCGACCGGCCGCATCGCCGAGTCCCTCGCCACCCTCGACGAGTGCGGCGTCGCCCTCGCCTTCTCCGCCGCCGCTCGTCGTGATCTTGTGGATACGCTTGATCCCGCGCCCGACGCCTTCGAGCGCGCCGAGCGCCGCTGGCGCGACGCTTGGGACGGCCTCCGCCGCTGGTTCGTCCCCGGCGACAAGCCATCCCAAGGCGAACTGCTCCGCGCTCGCGCCCGCTCCGCCATCCCCGCGCTCCTCACCGCCGTCTCCCAGATCAACGAACGCCGCGCCAGCCGCGCCGACCGCGCCGCCGATTTTTCCACGCTCGCCCGCTGGTTCGCCGAGGCGCCCGACGAGGCCGCATGCCACCGGCTCTGGCGAGCATCCTTCGCCCTCGCCCCCGCCCGCCACCTGCGGGTCAACTCCGAGACGCTCGCCGCCCGCGCCACCGCGGCCGAGACCCCGCGCACCAGTTGGCTGGAGGCGGCGCCCGTCTGGCTCGCGCCGCGGCTCCGCGCCCGCGGCTTTCACGCCCCGCGCGGCGCCTCCCCGGCCGTCATTGACCGCGCCGCCGACAAAGCCCGCCTGCGCGAACTCGCCCGCCAGCAAGCCGAACAGGCCGAGCGCGCCCGCGAGCATCTCGTCCGCGGCGGACGCCGCCGCCTCGCGGAGTTTGGCCCGCTCGCCGACGACTCCTTCCGCCTCTTCCTCGATCTACTCGGCCACGCCCTCACCAAACGTAAGGACCGCGAGGGCCCCATCGACGTCGAATCCGCCGACGGCACTTTGCGCATCATGCTCGATCCCGTGCCGGACGGCGAACTCGTCACCCTCGTCACCGCGCACGGCGAGTTCCACGGCCGCGACCACTGGATCACCATCGAGCCGACGCGCTGACGCGCTTTCCAAGTTTGAAATCTGCAATCTCAGATTCCTCCGCTCCGCCGCTTCCGCTCGCGGCATCCCATTCGCGCCCCAACACCCGCCGCGCCCGCCTCGCGCGCCTACGCCAGGACGCCGAGCCGCTCGTCGCCGAGGAGCGCCGCGCCGCCCTGCGCATCCTCCTGCGCCGCCCGCTGCTCACCCCCGACGGCGACACCGCCGCCGAATTCACCCTTGTTCGCCGCCATCGCGAGTGGCTCGCCGACTGGTTCGCCCACCACGCCGACTGGCCCCTGGTCGTCACCGCCGAGGCCGCCCGCCTGCGCAAGCGCCCCGCCACCGCCGACGACGCCACCCGCCCCGCCCGCGATCCGAAGAGCGACGAGCCCTTCAACCGCGCTCGCTACGTCCTCTTTTGCCTCGCCCTCGCCGTCCTCGAACGCGGCGACCGCCAGATCACCCTGGGCCGTCTCGCCGAACAGATCGCCATCGCCCTCGCCGCCGATCCCGCCTTCGCCGCCGCCGGTTTTCTTTGGTCGCGCGACCAGGCCTCCGGCCGCCGCGACCTCGTCCACGCCTTGCGCCTGCTGGTCGATCTCGGCGCCCTCCGCCGCATCCAGGGCGATGAGGAGCAACACCTTCGCGACGCCGGCTCCGATGTGCTCTACAACATCAGCCGCCCCGTCCTCTCACTCCTGCTCGCCGCCCGTCGCAGCCCATCCCTCGTCACCGCCGAAGTCTTCGAGTCCCGCCTCGCCGCCCTGCTCGACCACGAACTCCCCGAGACCCCCGACGCCCGCAATCGCGCCCTTCGCACCCGCCTCGTCGCCCGTCTCCTCGACGACCCTATCCTCTACCATCACACGCTCGATGCCGAGGCGCGCGCCTACCTCGACCGCCAGCGTGCCTTCATCCTCGATGATCTCACCCAGGCCACCGAACTCCACGCCGAGGTGCGCGCCGAGGGCATCGCGTTGGCCGACCTCGACGGCGATTGCACCGACGCCGGCCTGCCCGAGGAGGGCACCGAGGGCCACCTCACGCTCCTTCTCGCCACCTGGCTAGCCGACCGCCTCCGCTCCGGCGATCTCGGCCCGGTCCCACTCGAAACCGTCCGCCAAAAAACCGCCCACCTCATCCGCCAGCACCGCCACCACTGGAAAAAGGAAGCCAGCCTGCGCGGCGCCGAGCTTCCCCTCACCCAGCTCGTCCTTGAGCGTCTCGCCGGTCTCGCCCTCGTCCGCCGCGAAGGCGACTCCATCCGCCCGCTCCCCGCCCTCGGCCGCTTCGCCCTCCGCGCCGGCGCCGACCTCGCCCCGGCTGAGGACGACCCCGCCGAACTCCTCCTCTCCGAATGAGCGACTCGTCCGAATCCAAAATCCCAAGTTTCGAATTTGAAACGCGCGACTCGGTCGCGACCGCCGCTCTCCCCACGCCCGCCCGCGAGCGCTGGCAGCCGCTCCGCAGCGGCGTGGTCAACCTCTACCGCTACGACCAGGAGGAGTTTCACTACGCGGACGGTCGCCTGCTGCTTCGCGGCAACAACGGCAGCGGCAAGTCCCGTGTATTGGCGCTCCAACTCCCCTTCCTCCTCGACGGCGAGGTCACTCCCGCCCGCGTGGAGCCCGACGGCGACTCCGCCAAGCGCATCGAGTGGAATCTCCTCATGGGCCGGCACAAGGACCGCACCGGCTACACCTGGATCGAGTTCGGCCGCCGCGACGCCGACGGCGCCACCCACTTCGTCACGCTCGGCTGCGGCCTGCGCGCCGTCGAGGGCCACACCGGTCTCCACTCGCGCTGGTTCTTCGTCACCTCCCGCCGCGTCGGCCGCGATCTCATCCTGCAAAGCGAGCAACGCATCCCGCTCGGCCGCGACCGCCTCGCCGAACAGCTCGGCGCCGAGGGCCGCGTGTTTCAAAAGGCCGAGGACTACCGCCGTGCCGTGGATGACGCCCTCTTCGGCCTCGGCCCCCGCTACGGCGCCTTGATCGACCTCCTGCTCCGCCTCCGCCGCCCTCAACTCACGCGCAAACTCGACGAGAACGAACTCCCCGAGGCGCTCAGCGAAGCCCTGCCCACCCTCCCCTCCGCCATCGTCGAGGAGGTCGCCGAGTCCTTCCGCGGCCTCCAGGCCGACAAGGACGCGCTCCGCGACTTCACCTCCGCCCGCGAGGCCGTCGCCGCCTTCCTCCGCGAATACGCCGGCTACCTCCGCATCGCCGTCCGCCGCCGCGCCGCCGCCGTCCGCTCCGCCAACTCCGGCTACGAACACGCCCAACGCGCCGCCAAGGACGCACAGTCACGCCTCGACACCGCCTCCACCGCGCTCGACGCCCTCGCCACCGAGGCCGCCGCGCTCGAGGTCGCCCTCGCCGGCGCCGAGGCCGACGAACGCACGCTCGCCGCCAGCCCCGAGATGAAGACCGCCGGCGAGATCCAACTCGCCGAGGAGGCGGCCGCCTCCGCCGAAAAAGTTCTCGCGTCCGCGCAAACCGACGAAGCCGCCGCCGCCCAGGCGCTCGCGCTCGCCGAATCGCGGCTCCGCCAAGCCGAAGAGGATGCCGCCGCGCTGCTCGACCTTTGCCGCGCCTCGCTCACCGCCGCCGATGCCGCCGCGCAGGCCGCCGCACTCACGGATCCGCATCGCGAACACTGCCCGCCCGCCGACGCCGCCGACCTCTCCGAGCTGGCCTTCGAGCCCACCGCCGAGTCGTCGCTCGCCAAACACCTTTCGCGTCGCGGCCAATCCATCAAGCTCCTCCGCGCCTCCGAGCAAAAGCTCGCCACCCTCGCCTCCGCCCGCGCCGCCGCCGAGCAGGCCCTCCGCGACGCCGAAGCCGCCGTCTACGCCGCCCGCGAAGCCGAGCACGACGCCCGCGAAGCCCTCGCCGCCGCCGCCGCCACGCTCGCTGACGCCTACGCCGCGTGGCACGCCGCCACGCGCCATCTCCGCCCCGCCTCGCCCGCCGACCTCGCCGACGCCTTCGCCTCCTGGCTCGACCGCCGCGAAGGCCCGAGCCCCTTCCGCCGATCCGCCGAAGACGCCCGCAGCGCCGCCGAGCAACACTTCGCCGCTCGCGCCGCCGAGCTCGAACGCGCCCTCCGCGAACACGAGGCGCTGCTCGCACAACTCGCCGCCGAGATCACCCGCCTCGAAAAAGGCGACACCCCTCCACCGCCACCGCCACCCACCCGCCGCGCCGAACGCCGTGACCGCCCTGGTGCCCCGCTCTGGCGACTCTGCGACTTTCACCCCGACCTCGCCCCCTCCGACCGGGCCGGCCTCGAAGCCGCCCTCCAAGCCTCCGGCCTCCTCGACGCCTGGCTCCTTCCCGACGGCCGCCTCCTCGCCCTCGACGAAGACACCTACGTCCTCGCGAGCGACGGCGAATCTGAAAACCCAGATCCGAGATCCGCAATCAGCCGGTCGCTCGCCGACCTGCTCGTCCCCGCCATCGATCCCGATTCGCCCGCCGCCCGCGACCTCTCGGCCGACCTCGTCACCCGCGTGCTTTCCCGCATCGGCTCGGCTCCCGAGCAAGGTCCGCACTGGGTCGCGCCCGACGGCTCCTGGCGCCTCGGTCCACTCGCCGGTCGCTGGAGCAAATCCGAACCCGAATACATCGGCGAAAGCACCCGCGCCGCCGCCCGCCGCCGTCAGATCGCAGCTCTCCGGGCGCGCGAGACCGGGGCCCTCGCCGCTCGCGAGAACACCCGCGCCGACCTCGCCGGCTTGGCCACCGCCCGCGCGGAGGCCGCCGCCGAATTCGCCGCCGCTCCCGACGAGGAGCCTCTGCGCCGCGCCGGCTACGAACTCGCCACCGCCACCCAGGCCCACTCCACCCGCATCCTTGCCGCCGAGCGCGCCACCCGCGAGGCCGACGCTCGCCGGATCGACCACACCGAGGCCGAGGCCAAACTCCAAACCGACGCCGACGACCTGGGGCTAGCCGCCTGGCTTGGTCGCCTCGATCCGCTGGCCGAGGCCACCCAGGCCTACACGACCGCGCTCGCCGGCCTCTGGCCCACGCTCCGCCACGCCGCCGCGCAGGCCGTGCAAATCGTCCAGCTCCGAGAGCACCATTCCTCGGCCGAGATCGAACACCGCACGCGCTCCGACCGCCGCGCCCGGACCCAGAGCGACGCGGAGGCAACCCGCCGCCGCTTCGAGACGCTGCGCGACACCCACGGCAAAACCATCGCCGAGGTCCTCGCCAGATTCGCCGCCGCGCAGGCCGCCGTCGCCGACACCAAACAAGATCTCCGCACCAACGCCGCCGCCCAGATCGCCCGCACCGCGGAACGCAGCGCCGCCGAGACCGAACTCGGCGCCGCCCAGGAGAAACGTTCCGAGAAAGACGCCGAACGCCGCGCCGCCATCGCGCGCCTGCGCGAACTCGCGGAACAACGCCTCCTCGCCGAGGCCGCGCCCGGCGTGGATACCGGCGGCTTCGACGAACCGTGGAGCGCCAGCCACGCCGTCGATCTTGCCCGCGCCCTCGACGCCGTGCTCGCCGACACCCCCGCCGACCCCGAACTCTGGCGCCAACGTCAGGACCAGATCCACGGCCACATCCAGGAACTGCGCGACCGCCTCGTCCCGCACGGTCACCAACCCGAGACCCACCAACTCGACGACATCGTGCTCGTGCGCTGCCTCTTCCAGGCCCGCCCGCACACCATGACCGAGCTGCAAGCCGCGTTCGACGGCGAGATCGCGCAGCGCGGCCGCCTGCTCCAGGAGCGCGAACGCGAGATCATCGAGAACCACCTCCTCGCCGAGGCCGCGGTGGAGTTGCAAAAACTCATTCGCTCCGCCGAGGCCTGGCGCGCCGCCGCCAACGCCGAGATGCACCAACGCCCCACCAGTTCGGGCGTGCGCTTCCGTTTCCAATGGGAGGCCGACACGGAGATCCGTTTCCACGAGATCCGCCCGATCCTCCTCCGAAAAGGCGAACTCTGGACACCCGCCGAACGCGCCGCCGTCTCCGGCTTCCTCCAGGCGCGCATCGCCGCCGAGCAGACCGCCGACGAATCCGGCTCCTGGCGCGACCACCTCTCCCGTGCGCTGGACTACCGCCGCTGGCATCGCTTCGTGATCGAGCGTCAGCAGGAAGGCCAGTGGCGTCGCCTCAACAAAACCACCTACGGCACCGGCTCGGGCGGCGAAAAGGCGCTCGCGTTGACCCTCCCACGCTTCGCCGCGGCCGCCGCGCACTACACCGGTGCCTCCAAAAACGCGCCCCGCCTCGTCATGCTCGACGAGGCCTTCGCCGGCATCGACCCCACCATGCGCGCGCAGTGCCTCGGCGTGCTCGCGCAGTTCGACCTCGATGTCGTCATGACCAGCGAACTCGAGTGGGGCTGCTACGCCACCGTGCCCGCCCTCGCCATCTACCATCTCACCACGCTGCCCGGCATCGACGCCGTCGCCGCCACCCGCTGGCTCTGGAACGGTCGCGAAAAACGCCAGCTAGACCACGACTCCGGCTGAACTGGGGTCATGGTTCAAATTCCAGATTTCAGACATGAAATCCTCCTCCCGGTTACGCAGCACCCTCGGCGACCCAGCGCTCGCACGCTTGCTCGAGGCGCTGCGTCGTCGCCTGGAACTCGGCCGGCCGCTCACGGGCGCGCTCACGCTCTCCAACGCGACCGAGACCGAACGCCATGCGCTCGACAATCTCCTCGGCCGCCGCACCACGTCCGGAGAGTCGCTCCGCATCGACCTCGACCTGCTCGCCGCGACGCTTGCCGACGCCGACCTGTGCGACACGCTGCGCGAGGGCGTGGAGGCCCTGCTCGGTCCGGTCCGTGATCGCAGAGCCGACGAAGAGACAAACGAGCGCGCGTGGACCGCCGTGCGCGAACAAGCTGCGTCCGATTTTGCGTGCTGGCCGGCCTTGGGCTCTTGGTTGGACGAACTCTTTGACACCGGATCGCTCAAGCGGCTCGCCGCCGCTCCGGCCGAGGCCGCGCGATTGCTGAGCGAACTCGTCACGCTCGCCGCGGCGCTCCCCGCCCGCGGCGAGGCGCTGGCCGCCTTGGCCGCCCGGCTCTTCGGCGACGCCCATGCCCTCGACGCCGGCTCGCCCCTCGCCACCCTCGCGGTCCGCGCCGCCGCGCGCTTGGGCGAGATCGGACAATTCACCGACGACGCGGAAGGTCGCCGCGAGGCTTGGGCCTCGGTCGAGGTATTGTGCGACGAGCTGAGCACGCCCGCGTTGGTGTTGAATCTCCCCGCATCCGCCGACACACCGACCGGACGACTGCTCCGTGCCGCCCACGCCGACGCCGAGCCGCTGCACCTCACCTTGCGCCATCTGCTGCTCTGGCCGCTCGGTGCCGATCCGATTCTGGCCGGACGCGAAATCTTCGTCTGCGAAAATCCCACCATTGTCGCGCTCGCCGCGCGCGGTCTCGGTCGGCGTTGCGCGCCGCTCGTCTGCGTGAACGGCCAGTTCGCCACGCCCGCAAAAACGCTTCTGCGCCAGCTCGCCGCCGCCGGCGCCCGGCTGCGCTACCACGGCGATTTCGACGCTGGCGGTCTCGTCATCGCTCGCCGCGTGCTCGCGTTTCCCGGCGCCGCGTCCTGGCGTTTCGGTGCCGCCGATTACGCCGCCGCGCCCAAAGGCAAAGCGCTGCTCGCGACGAAAGGCTTCGCCACCCCCTGGGACCCCGCCTTGGCCGAGGCCATGCGACGCGACGGCCGCGCCGTCCACGAGGAAGCGGTCGCGGAAGCCCTCCTCGGGGACCTCGTCTATCCCGCTTAACCCAAGCGATTCGTTCGACCCATGAGCGCCCCCGCCGATACCGCAGCCCCTCCGCCCGACACCGAGCTGCTGCCGGCCCGGATGCTCAACGAGTTCGTCTACTGCCCGCGCCTCTTCTACTACGAGCACGTCGAGGGCGTCTTCCTGCATAACGCCGACACCAAGAAAGGCGCCGCCGAGCACACCCGCGTCGATGCCGGAAAAGGCGAACTTCCCGAGCCCGCCGCCCCTGTAGGGTCGTCGCTTGCCGACCACCGCGCCTCGGAACCGCCCGCCGACGCCGGCACCCCCGACTCACCACCGGCCCCCGCCACCGGGCCAATCATCAATGATAAATCCTCGATCATAAATTCGGAGACGATCCACGCCCGCTCCGTCATGCTCGGCTCCGCCGCGCTCGGTGTCGTGGCCAAACTCGACCTCGTCGAGGTCACGCTCGAGCCCTCGCTGGATTTTGGCGACACCGCCGCGCCTGGCCTCGCCGGCGCCGTAGTGCCCGTCGAATACAAGACCGGCGCCCCGCGCGAAGGCGAGGACGGCACCCGCCTCTGGGACGCCGACCGCATGCAGCTCGGCCTGCAAATTCTCCTCCTCCGCGAAAACGGCTACAACTGCACCGAAGGCGTCATCTTTTACCGGCAAACGCGCCAGCGCGTGCGCTTCGTCCTCACCGCCGCTGAGGAGGCCTGGATTCGCAAAGGCATCGCCGCCGCCCGCGCCTGCGCCAAGGGCCCCATCCCTCCCCCGCTCGACCACTCGCCCAAGTGCCCGCGTTGCT
The DNA here is from genome assembly GCA_030604905.1 of Verrucomicrobiota bacterium. Classification (GTDB taxonomy): domain Bacteria; phylum Verrucomicrobiota; class Verrucomicrobiia; order Opitutales; family Opitutaceae; genus IMCC26134_A. Next base: position 18,829 of record JAUVVA010000066.1, read on the forward strand.
CGCTCGCGCCGGTGTGCATGCCCGACGAGACGCGTTTCCTGCACGAAAGCGCTCCCGCTCCCGACATCGGCGCGGCGGCCGCGCCCGCCCAACTCCTTCTACTCGGCGTCGCCGGCCCGGCCGACGAAGGCCCGCCCGCTCCCGTCGATCCCGTCGCCCTCGCCGCGGAGCTATCGATCGACGACCCGACCTGGACCCGATTGCCCGAGGCACGTATGCCTCGCGCCGCCTCCGGCGAGGTCCGTCGCCTCATGGCGCCCGACGTGGACACCAAGGTGCTCTACGTGAACACGCCCGGCGTCTCGGTGACGCGCAAAGGCGAGGTCGTCGTGGTGAAGGATCAGGCCGGCACGCTCGCCGACGTGCGCATCAAAGACCTGCACCACCTCGCGGTCTTCGGCTCGGCGCAGATCTCCACCGCGCTTGTCCAGACGCTCTGCGAAAAGGAGGTTCCTATCTCGTATTTTTCGATGGGCGGCTGGTTCTACGGGCTCACGCGCGGGCACGGGTTGACGAATGTCTTCACACGCATCCGCCAGTTCGCCTGGGCGGCCGATCCGGAGAAGGCGATCACCCTCGCGCGGCTCTTCGTTTACGGGAAGATCCGCAACCAACGCACGCTGATGATGCGCAACCACGTCGAGGCGCCGCCGGTCGCCCTGCGCGCGCTGCGCAACGCCGCCTCGGCCGCGCTCGTCGCGCCCAACCTGCCCTCGCTCCTCGGCGTCGAGGGCGCGGCTGCGCTGGTGTATTTTCAAAACTTCAGCGGCATGATCAAAGGCCGCGCCGACGAGGATGAAGACGAGTTGCCGGGCCTGGAGGATTCGGTGTCCACGCGGGCGCGCGACGCGCAGAAGGAGTTTCCTTTCGATTTCACGACGCGCAACCGCCGCCCGCCGCGCGATCCGGTCAACGCCATGCTCTCGCTCGCCTACAGCCTGCTCGCTCGCGATTGCACCGTGGCCGCGCTCGCGGTCGGTTTCGATCCCTACGTCGGGCTCTGCCACCAGCCGCGCTTCGGCCGCCCCGCGCTCGCGCTCGACGTGATGGAGGAGTTTCGCCCGTTGATCGCGGACTCGGTTGTGCTCACCGCGATCAACAACCGCATGATCACGCCGATCGACTTCGTGCGCGCGGGCGACGCGGTCAACCTCACGCCAGAGGGGCGGAAACGGTTTTTCCTGGCCTACGAGAAGCGGCTGGGCGACACGGTCACGCATCCACTTTTCGACTACAAGGTGAGTTACCGGCGCGCGATCGAGCTTCAGTTCCGCCTGCTCGCGCGCACGCTCACGGGCGAGATCGAGGCCTACATGCCCTTCACGACGCGATGAGCCCCGGAAACACCAACGTAGCGGAAGCGCGGAGCGCTTTCGTGTCTTGAGCCTTCACAGCCGCCATGAGCCGCACCAACTACATCGTAACCTACGACATCGCGAACGCGAAGCGGCTGCGAAAGGTGTTCAAGGCGTGCAAGGAATACTGCATGCACCTGCAGTTGTCGGTGTTTGAGTGTGACCTAACGCCCGCGGAGAAGATCGATTTCGAGAGCCGCCTGCGTGGCCTGATCGACCGGGAGGAGGACCAGATTTTGTTCATCGCGCTTGGTCCCTCGGAAAGCCGGGGCGAACGAGTGATCACGGCCCTGGGGCAGAGTTACGTGAAGATCGATCCGCCCTGCTACGTGGCCTAGGTTTTGCGGGCCGTGGAGACCTGCCTCCGCGGCCCGATTCTTTGACATCTTCGGTGCGAGCGGTCAGGCGATGCGGACAACCGCATTCGCGCTC
>JAUVVA010000075.1 GCA_030604905.1 Verrucomicrobiota bacterium
AGGCGTCTCCAAGGACCTCGCGACCAGCGTCGTCATCGCCTACGAGCCCGTCTGGGCGATCGGCACCGGCAAGGTCGCCACCACCGAGCAGGCGCAGGAGGTGCACGCCTTCATCCGCTCGCTCCTGGTGAAGCTCTTCGGCGACGCCATCGCCCAGAAGGTGCGCATCCTCTACGGCGGCTCGATGAAGCCGGCCAACGCCCCCGAGCTTCTCGCCCAGAAGGACATCGACGGCGGCCTGATCGGCGGCGCCTCGCTCGAAGCCCGCAGCTTCGTCGAGCTCGTCAACGCGGCCATCAAGGCCTCGTAAGCGGGCCTCTCCCCTCGGCCATCGCTCCGGCTCCCGCCGCCCCTTCCACGATCCTTCCCCCGAGGCGCGCCTCCATCCGGGCGCGCCTTTTTTGCGCCCTCGGTTTGCCAAAACGCCTCCGCCGCGACGACCGTTTGCGGCTCGACTCGCCCCGCCTCCGCGCAACCCTTCTCCCCACCGACTCGCATGGCCAAGGCAACCCGCGTCAACCTCTGCTCCTTCTGCGGAAAATCCCAATCCGAGGTTCGCAAGATCATCGCCGGCCCCAGCGTCTACATCTGCGACGCCTGCGTGAACGTCTGCAAAACCATCATCGACCGCGAGGCCAACACCCCCGCCGTCGATCAGCGTCCGGTTTTCCGCCTCGCCAAGCCCTCCGAGATCAAGCGCGCCCTCGACGAGCACGTGATCGGCCAGGACCACGCCAAAAAGGTCCTCTCCGTCGCCGTCTACAACCACTACAAGCGCCTCACCTTCGCCGCCGGCTCGCCCGACCGCGCGGGGCAAAACACCCTCGCGCCCGAGTTCAACGACGTGGAGGTCGAGAAGAGCAACGTGCTCCTCGCCGGCCCCACCGGCTCCGGCAAGACGCTCCTCGCCCGCACCCTCGCCCGCGTGCTCGACGTGCCCTTCGCCATCGCCGACGCCACCACGCTCACCGAGGCCGGCTACGTCGGCGAGGACGTGGAAAACGTCGTCCTGCGCCTCCTCCAAAGCGCCAACTACGACGTCAAACGCGCCGAGTGCGGCATCATCTACATCGACGAGATCGACAAGATCGGCCGCAAGACGGAGAACGTCTCCATCACCCGCGACGTCTCCGGCGAAGGCGTGCAACAGGCCCTGCTCAAGATACTCGAGGGCACCGTCTGCAACGTGCCCCCGCAGGGCGGCCGCCAGCACCCCAACCAAGACCTGGTGCAGGTGAACACGCAGAACATCCTCTTCATCTGTGGTGGCGCCTTTGTCGGGCTCGACCAGATCGTGCAGCGCCGCCTCGGCGGGCGCGGCATCGGCTTTGGCGCCCATGCGGCCAAGCCCGCCGCGTCGTCCGCCGCCGCCGCGCCCGCGTCCCTTTTCCCCGTCGCCGGCGGCGCCGCCGCGGGCGAGGGCGGCGACGAGGCCGCGGAGCTGCTCATGCGCAGCCTCGCGCCCGAGGACCTCGTGCGCTTCGGCATGATCCCCGAGTTCATCGGCCGCCTGCCCGTGGTCTCGGTGCTCGCGCCGCTCAAGCTGGCCGACCTCGAAAAAGTGCTGCTCGAGACGAAGAACTCGCTCGTGAAGCAATACTCCAAGCTCTTCGCGATGGACGGCGTGAGCCTGCGCTTCACGCCCGACGCGGTGCGCGCCATCGCGCAAAAGGCGATCACGCTCAAGACCGGCGCGCGCGCCCTGCGCTCGATCCTGGAGCAGCTCATGCTCGAGGTGATGTTTGATCTGCCCGCGCGCGACGACGTGGCCGAAGTGGTCATCGACGCCTCGGTGGTGGCGGGCAAGCGGCGTCCCGCGCTTCGTCGTCGGGCCTCGTCCAGCCGGGCCTCGGCCGAATCCGAGGAAGACGCCGCCGCCGTGCCGCCCCCCGAGGCGAAGGACGCGGCTTGAGCCGTCGGCCTGAAGGCCGGGGGCTTGTCAGAAAAAGTGGGATGGGTGGCTGTAGCACCGGCCCGTGCCGGTGCCGCCTGGGGAGTGCCGCGCAAAGGGAACCTGTCGCTGCATCGCGAAGCTCGAGCCTGAAAACGGCAGTGGAAACCGCAGATGCCGCCGATGGACGCAGATAACCAAGACATTGAGGCTCTGAAAAACCTCCCCTCGTCGGTGATCGGATTCAGCCAATCGGGTCTTCGGGAAGCAGCGTTATCTGCGCACTCTGCGCGGCGCGCTTTGCCTGCTCGTGCTGAGCACCCCGAAGCGTCGTGAACGACTAGGCTAGACCTAGATCGCGTCCTCGGCGTCCGAACGCGGGAGGGGCGTGCGGGGGCCGATGGGCTGGGCGACACGGTCGGAGATAATCAGGAGTCCGGGCTGGTTGTTCTCCGCGCCGGGCTCGTCGTTGGCGGGCGGGCGGAGCAGGACGAGGAGACGATGTCCGGCCGGGGCCGGCAGGTTGCGCGCGAGGATGCGGCGCCACTCGCCATCGGAGCGGGCGGCGAGATCGAGGCGGAGGCGACCGGCCGCGGGATCGTAGCGGCCCACGAGTTCGCCGCGCGGCTCGACGACGGCCTGCGCGGAGCCCGCCCGCAAGGCGAGCGCGATGGGGGTGAGGTTGAGGATCCGGACGCTGTGCTCGGGGTGGACGCTCTCGGAGTCGGGCAGGAGCACGATGCGCGCCGGGTAGTCGCCTTGGCGGGCGCCGGGCACCACCAGGGCGATGGCGCGGGTCTCGCCGGCCGGCCAGGGCGGTAGCTGGGCAAAGGGCAGCGGGACGGGCTGCCCGGCGGGGCCGGGCCCCTGGCGGAAGAGGCGCTCGACCCCCGGCGGGAGATCAATGAGCGGCCCGAGCTGGGTGGTGGAGAGGCGCAGCGGCGTGGCGCGTGGGCCGGAGCCGAGCGTGAGCTCGCCGTCGACGGCTTCCCACGCGAGGAAGCGGATCTGGCGCGGGGGCTCCGTCGCGGGTTGCGCACCGAGGGTGCAGGCGAGCGCGGTGAGGCCGAGCAGGAGGGAGAGGAGGCGGCGCATGGCGTTTTTTAGAGATCTTCGGGGCCGAGCCAGCGGAACGAGACGACGACAAAGCGGCGGCCAAAGCGTTCGTTTTCGCTGCCGGCCGCGGGGCTCTCCTGCGGCGGCAGGGCGGGGTCGACGTAGGCGGGCAGGCGCTGGACCACGGCCTCGGCCCAGGCGCGGCCTTCGACCGCGCCGGTGGCGGGATTGACGGCTTCGCCGTAGGTGCGGACGAGAAAGGTGTCGGAGCGGGCGGAGAGGGTGGAGCCGATGCGCGAGAGGAGGTCGGCCTGGGTGAGGTGGCCGGGGGCGAAGGCGCTGCGCGAAGAGACGGGGAGCACGGCGCTGGTGCCGGTGACGCCGCGGTAGGCCTCGAGGTCGAGGGCGTGCCCGCTGGGAGGAGCGCCCACGGCGTCGCTGGAGAAGGGGGCGCGGTCGTTGAGCCGGCGCGAGGCCACGCCCGAGGCGTCGGTCGCATCGATGGCGGCCTGGAGCGCGCCTTTCAGGCCGGTGACGTCGCTGGCGAGGCGGCGGTTGACGAAATCGCCGAGGGAGCGGAAGGGGCCGCGGGCGCGGACCTCGGCGACGATGCTCGCGGCGAGGGCGGCGATCTGATCCTCGGTGAGCTCGCGGTAGCCTTGCAGCGGGTCGGAGGAATCGCCGCGTGGACGATGGAAGCGGGAGAAGGGGTTCTCGAGCGCGTCGGCGGCGGGCACGACCGCGCCGGTGACGGGGTCGTAGCGGAGGCCGTGGGCGGAGGCGAGGAGCGCGCGCCAGGCCTGTTCGGAGGTGGAGTTGATGTTGAAGGCGCCGGCGAGCAGGAGCTGGGCGGCGGCGGTGTCGACGTTGAGCAACGCGGCGGCGTTGGTGGAGAGCGGGCGAAGGCGGTGGTTGGGCAGGGCGAACCCGGCGGCGCCGACCTGGCCGTCGGTGAGGCCGGCGGGCACGGTGGAGAAGAAATAGCGATCCCAGAGGGCGGTGTTGAGCAGGCGCGAGTAATCGTAGTGCGCGCCCACCACGGAGCCGCCGCCGGGCGCGGCGAGGGAGGTGTTGGCGCGGGTGGCGATGCGCGGTGGCTGGAGGCTGTTGCCGACGGCGTTGAGCGGGCCGTGTGCGCTGTCGACCAGCGGGGCGTGCTGGAGGTGGGCGATGGATTGGATCAGGCCGGGGTCGAGCGGGCGGGGCTCGAGAAGCGGGAGGCGGTTGGCGGTGCCGGAGGAGGGCAGGGCGAAGTTGCGGCCGACCGAGAGATTGTCGTCGGTATCGGGAGACGGGGCGGTGTTGGTCTGGAAGAAGAAGGCGGAGGTGTAGAAGGGGTGGGTGTCGCCGTCGGCGGGGTGGCGGCCGTTGAAGGGGGCGACGGGGTTGGCGTTGGCCAACCAGCGCTGCGGGTGGGAGGGGTGCACGTCGCCTTTGCGGGCGCGGATCACCATGCGCAGGTGCGGGGTGCTGGTGGGAGCGTCGGCGAGGTCGAAAGAGCCGGGGTTGCCGGTGAGGCCAAAGAGGCCCTGCTGGCCAAAGCCGAGACGGTGGATGAAGCGGTAGGTGTCGGACGGGATGCTGTTCTCCGCGGGCACGCCGGGGTTGCCCAGGGCGGCGCGGCGGAGGTAGAGCTGGTGCTCGCCGCCGGCGGTGACGCCCGCGGAGGAGCTTTCGTTGGCGAAGGCGAGCGCGCGGAAGGGCGGGGTGAGGGGCGCGGCGGCGTCGAAGGAGCCGTTGAACAAGGTGTAGGAGCCGGGGAAGTCGCCGCTGCGCAGGGTGGTGCCGCCGTTGTTGAAGAGGGCGCCGCTATCGGACGGGGCGATGGAGAACAGGCGCGCCTCGCCGGGGGCGAGGGCCGGCACCACGACGCGGAAGCGGAGGTATTGGCGTTCGCCTTGGCCGGTGGGGGGAGCGGCGAAGGAGCTGTTGGCGGCGAAGCGGAAGCCGAAGAGCGTGAAGAGGCGGACGTAGGCGGCGTCGGCGGCGCGCTCGATGCGGAGGTTGACGACGTTGTTGATGCTGCTGATGCCCAGTTCGTAGTCCTGGCCGTCGAGGGTGACGTTGTAGGGATTCCAGAGGGCGACGCGGGGGAAGCCCTGGAAGCGGAGGCGGAAGGGGCCGGAGCCCGGGGTGGCGGCGGGGCTCAGGTCTTCGTAGAAGAAGGAAAGGCCCAGCTCGGTCCACAGCGGCACGGGCGCCACGGCGGGGGAGCCGGAGGGGGAGGGAAGGGAGGGGCTGATGGAGCCGGTGTGGGCGACCGGGTTTTGCCACCAGTGGCGCAGGCGGCCCCAGGCGGGCGGGCTCTGATGGCTGGCGGCGCCGACGGCGCCGAGGGCGGGGAAGAGGAAGTCGGTGCCGGCCGGGCCGGTCGTATCCGAAGAAAGGATACGGGTGAGGTCGCGGCGGAGGCCGCCGGCGGCGCTGTCGGCGATCACGCCCGCCGAGTAGGTGGTGAGATCGTGGGCGCGGGCGCGGGCGGCGGCGCGCGCCTGGGTGGTGTTGCCGGGAGCGGCGTAGAAGGGCAGCTGGCTGGTGTGGACCACGCGGCGGATCGTGTCGGTGGAGTAGGGGAAGAGCGCGGCGCCCCAGGTCTGGGTGATCTGCGCGCTGGCCGGGCCGGGATCGCGCTCCACGAGCTCCACGGCGGCCCGCGGGGCCGAGGCGAAGGCCCGGGCGGCGTCGGCGGCGGAGGGGGTCGAGGCGAGTCCCGGGGGCGCGAGATCCACGCGCGCCTTCACGCCCTCGTCGCCCACCCAGAAGGCGTAGGCGCCCACCTCGCGCGGGTCGGAGAAGCCGGGCACGGAACTGGAGGTGATCGCCACGCGGCGGGCGCGGACGTGGTTGGAGGGCGAGGTCTCGGCGCCGGCGGTGTTGACGCCGAGGAGGACGATGGCGTCGCTCGCGCCGGAGAGATCGGTGGTGGCGTCGACCGCGCGGGGCGAGGCCGGGTCTTCGTTGCCGGAGGCGAGCCAGACGGCGGGGGTGGCGCGATCGAGGGCGCCGGCGGCGGTGCTATCCCAGACGCCGGTATAGAGGGGGTTGGCCACGCCCGGCACGAGGTCGGCGCGGGCGGTGACCCGTTGGTCGGGGCCGGCATAGCGCTGAAGTTGCCCGACGGCGACATTGAGGCCGACGAGGGCGTTTTGACGGGCGGCGGCGAGCTGTTGGGTGTTTTCCGCGACTCGGGTCTCCACCCGGGTGAAGGTGGCCAGGCCCACCAGGATGAGCACCAGAAAGGCGACGAGGACGACCGTGACGATCAGGGCAAAGCCCGAAGAGCGCGAAGGACGGCGGAGGGAGCGAGGGCGACGGGAAACAAGGGGCATGGCGGCGCGCCGACGAAGGCAGCCCCTTTATCAGGCGGCTTGCGCAAGACTGACGACCAGCGGCTGGCGAAACCCGTTGCGGTGGCAGGCGGGTTGAGGGCGCGGCGCCACGGGGTCGTGGGGGCGGGTTCTGCGGCCTGAACCACGCGCCGCGGTGGGCCACACTTTTCTCCGTGCCCCCGAGCCGGAAGCATGGTTAACCCTGCCGTTCTCCCCTCCAACACTCACCGCACACTCACAATCCCATGGGACGTCAATGGCTGCACGCGAAACGCGCGATCGTTAACAACAAGAAGGGTCAGATCGTCGGTAAGCTCGTCAAAGAGATCACCGTCGCCGCCAAGCTCGGCGGGGGCGACATCGGCGCCAACGCGCGGCTCTTCGCGGCCGTGGAGAAGGCCAAAAAGGCCTCCGTGACCCGCGACGTGATCGAGCGTGCGATCCACAAGGGCGCCGGCACCGGGGGAGAGAAAACCGAGCTCACCGCCGTCACCTTCGAGGGTTACGCCCCGCACAAGGTGCCCGTGGTCGTCGAGTGCTTTACCGACAACGTCCAGCGCCTCGCGCCCGAGATGCGTGTTCTCTTCAAGAAGGGCATCTTGGGCACCACCGGCTCCAACAAGTTTCTGTTCGACCACGTCGGGATCGTCGAAGCCTTCACCACCGCCGCCTCGCCCGACCTCGAGGCCGCCGCCATCGAGGCCGGCGCAAACGACTTCGTTCCGCTTTCCCACGCGGAAAACGACGACATCCCGAGCGAGAACGTGAGCGGCGCGCGTTTCCTCTGCGACCTCACCTCGATCCACGCCGTCGCCACCTGGCTGAAGGGCAACGGGTGGACCGTCGTCACCTCCGAAATGGGCTACATCGCCAAGCAATATCCGGAGCTCAACGACGAGCAACGCGCCGAGGTCGGCGAGTTCCTGCACGCCATCGAGGACAACGACGACGTCCAGCGCGTCTGGGCCGCCTTCCGCTGAGGCGGCTTTCGGCTCCGTGAGGGGGCGCGGGCCGGCGGCATTGCCGCCACCGGACCCGGTGACAGGGACGGGTCGCCGGGCCGCTCCGTTCCCACAAGGCATTGCACCGCCGCGCGGCTCGCGCACGCTCGGCGCATGTTCGTGCTGAAAAAGATCCTCGGGCACCTCCTCATGCCGCTGCCGCTCGGCCTCGGCCTGCTCACGCTGGGCGTGCTGCTAGTCTCCCTGCGCCGCCGCATCGGAGGATGGAAACTCATCGCCCTTGGTTGGCTCGTGCTTCTTGTCGCCTCCAACCGCGGCATCTCCATCGCGCTCACCGCCTCGCTCGAACACAGCTTCCCTCCGGTGCCGGCCGCCAGCTCCGAGTGGCCCGAGCCGCTGCGCGAAGCGCCCTTCGTCGCCATCCTCGGCAGCGGCCACGGCGACGCCGCCGGCCTCTCCGCCGGCCAACGCCTCAGCCCCTCCGCCCGCGCCCGCCTCCACGAGGGCGTGCGTATCGCCGCGGCCCTGCCCGACTCCTGGCTCGTCACCACCGGCCCCCTCGGCGGCTCCACCCTCGGCGGCCCGGCCCGCCAACGCGGGGAAAACTCCATCGTCACCACCCACGCCCGGGCCCTCGCCGACGCCGCGGTGGAGCTGGGCTTCCCGCGCGAGCGCATCATCGAGATCGACCACGCCCGCGATACCGCGGAAGAGGTCGCCGCGCTCCGTCATTTGGTCGGCGACGAGCGCGTGGCCTTGATCACCTCGGCGTGGCACCTGCCACGCGCCATGCGACTGGCCGAGGCCGAGGGGCTCGTTGCCTTCCCTTGTCCCTCGGACTACCTCGGCGGACGCGACGCCGCCGTCGCCCGCACCGCCTGGATCACCTGGGACGCGGAATCCCTCTCCAACACGACGCGCGCCTGGCGGGAGTATCTGGGCAAACTCTGGGCCTCGCTCGTGGCCCGCTGGCAACGTTGAGCCCGAGGAGAGGGCGGCGGCCCGGCCGGCGCCCGCACCGAAATCCGCTCGCCCACTCGCCCGCTCGCCCCGCTGCTCCGCCGCCCATCTCCTAGGAAACAGGCGCCGCTCCCGCCAACCCTGTTTCTTCCCGTCCACCGCAAAACGCGTTTTGCTTCCGGGGCTGCATGATGCCGGCTCAGGCGCGGGCCGCGTCCGCAAAAGCGCCGATGATGCCGTCGAAACTGCCGTTGGAGAAAAACACCACCACGCGCTCCTTCCTCTTTGCCGCGCCGACGCCGAGGGCGGCGGCTTTGAGTTTTTCGCCGAGCTCCGCGTTGGTGGCCGCCGTGGCCGCGTGCACTCCCTGGGTTTCCAGGTGTTCGACCACCGCCTCGGCGTCGAAGCGCTCCGTCTCCTTCAGCTTGTCCGCCCGGTTCACCGCGCCGATGAAAACCTCGTCCGCCTGGGCCAGCGCCCGCATGAAGCCCGCCTGCAGCGTCTTCGTGCGCGCCGTGTTGCTGCGCGGCTCGAACACGGCCGTGAGCAGGGCCCCGGGGTATCGGTTGCGCAGGCTGGCCAGGGTCTCGGCGATCGCCGTCGGGTGGTGGCCGAAATCTTCGATCACGGTCAACCCCGCGCGGGCCACCAGTTGTTCCTGCCGGCGCTTGACCCCGCGGAAACGGGCGAGCGGGGCGAGCGAGATCAGCGAGCGTCCGCCAAGCGCGAGCGCCGCGGCGGTCGCGGCCATGGCGGCGTTGCGCGCGTTGAACAGGCCCGGGATCGGCCAGGCCACCTCGCCCCAGACCTCCGCGCCCCAGTGGAGCTTGAAGGTCACGCCCCGCGGCCCTTCCGCGAAGTCGACGATGCGCACGTCGTTCGTGTCGCCGAGACCGACGCGCGTGACCCGCGTCCAGGGCAGCGGGCCGAGGGCGCGCAGGTTGTCGTCGTCGCCGTTGAGCACGACATGACCGCCCCGCGGCACGATGCGCGCGAGGTGCGAGAAGGTGCGTTGCACGTCGGCGAGATCGCGAAAGATGTCCGCGTGGTCGAACTCGAGGTTGTTGAGCACCGCGACGTGGGGCGCGTAGTGGATGAATTTCGAGCGCTTGTCGAAGAAGGCGCTGTCGTATTCGTCACCCTCGATGACGAAGGGATCGGCGGCTGCGCCGAGGTGGTTGCCGGTGGGGGGATCGAGGGGCACGCCGCCGATGAGGAAGCCGGGGTCGCGACCGTTTTCGCGCAGGAGAAAGGCGGTGAGCGCGGTGGTGGTGGTCTTGCCGTGGGTGCCGCAGACGACGATGTTTTTGCGCGTGGCAAGCACGGTGTCGTGCAGCAGCGAGGGCAGCGAGGTGAACTTCAGCGCGCGTGTGTCGAGCAGCCACTCGACCTCGGGATTGCCGCGCGACATGGCGTTGCCGATGACCACGAGGTCGGGCGCGAGCTTTTCCAGGCGGGCGGCGTCGTAGCCCTCGTGCAGCGTGATGCCCGCCTCGGCGAGCACGGTGCTCATGGGCGGGTAGACGCCGGAATCGGCGCCGAGCACCTCGTGCCCGGCGGCGCGGGCGAGGAGGGCGGCGTTGCCCATGGCGGTTCCACAGATGCCCATGAAATAAAGCTTCATCGTCGTGTGTCGGTGATGCGGTGACTCGTGCGCCGCGGAGTGTCACGGGCGCGGGCGGGCTGGCAACCGGGATTCCCCGCCCCGCTGAATCGAGAGGCAGGGGACGCCGCGCGTCGCCGCCGCGACGCCGGCTGGGCGCAAGCGCATTACCAAAAGAACCGTAGCCGATGAATTGAGGCAATTGGCCGTGGCACGGGCGTCCCGCCCGTGAATTCCGACCATTTGGCGGGACGCCCATGCCACTCCAAACCGGCTACTCGTGGAAACGCTCCTAGAGTCCCGTCATCGGAGTTTCTTTGAGGATGAATTGGCCGCAAAGAGGCGCAGAAGTCGCAAAATCAACCCAAAGCTCCGGCAACTCTGCTTTTTTGCGCCTCTTGCGCCTTTTTGCGGCCATTCTCTGACCGCATTTACTCAAGTCACTTCGGTGACACTAGTTGGCGGGGAGGCTCGCCGTGCTGGCCTTGGTCCCGGTGGCGCCGGTGAAACCGGCCGCGACCGCGACGGCGGGCGAGAGGGCGCGCACATCGTGCAGGATGCGCAGGCTTTCCCGCAGATGCACGTCCATCTTGGCGTAGCGGGTGTCGTTGTCGGGCTCCTCCTCGCCGCCGTCGAGGCCGCTGTCGTCATCGTCGCGGCGTTCGGCGCGGATGCGCGGGGGCGGCGGCGGGGCGACGAAGACTTCGGTGAAGGCGAAGGCGTAGTTTTCCTCGAGGGAGCGGCGGGCGGCGCGGGTCTCCTCGCCGAAGGTGCGGTCCTCGACCTTGCCGGCGCGGCGGGTCTCGAGGTTGAGCGAGACGGTGCGCTCGGCCTGGCGGTCGCGGAAGCGCTCGATGCTGCGGCGGAGCAGGGCAAACTCGGGCAGTTCCTCCATGCGGGCGGCGCTGCGCTGGCGGAGGAACTTCAAGTCGGTGCCGGAGATGGGCGTGGCGTCGAAGAGGCTGGGGGACACCTCGTCCCAAGCCATGGCGTGCGGGAGGTCCTGCTCGCCGATGGGGAAGAATTCGTTGACCGAGGGGAGCACGATGTCGGGCACCACGCCGCGGAGCTGAGTGGAGGCGCCGTTGGGCAGGTAGAACTTTTGCACGGTGAGCTTGGAGGCGCCGGTGGCGGCTCCGGTGCGGTTGCGGGCGGGGATGACGCGCTCCATCTCGATCACGGTCTGCACCGTGCCCTTGCCGTGGGTGGAGCTGTCGCCGACGATCACCGCGCGGCCGTAGTTTTGCAGGGCGCCGGCCACGATCTCGGAGGCGGAGGCGCTGAAGCGGTCGGTGAGGACGACGAGCGGACCGGAGTAGGCGACGGCGGGGTTTTGGTCGGCGTCGATCTTCACCTCGCCGGCGTAGTTCTTGATCTGCACGACCGGGCCGGAGGGGATGAAGAGGCCGGTGATGGCGACCGCCTCGGAGAGGAGGCCGCCGCCGTTGCGGCGCAGGTCGAGGACGAGGCCCTCGATGTTCTCGGCCTTGAGGCGTTTGATGAGCTCGGCGATGTCGGAGGAGGCGGAGGTCTGCGGGGAGGCGCCGTCGCGCTCACGGCCGTAGGAGGGGGGCAGGGGGATGACGCCGAAGGGGCGGGTCTGGCCGCGCTCGTTGGGCACCTGGAAGATGGCGCCGTGGGCGCGGGCGGAGTCGAGGTTGATGAGATCGCGGGTGAGCACGATCTCGCGGCGCACGGCGGCGTCGGCCGCGTCGGCGGGCTGGACGAGGAGGCGCACCTGGGTGCCTTTTTCGCCGCGGATCATCTGGACGATGCGGCGGAGCTTCATGCCGACGATCTCGACGAACTCGCCGTCGCCCTGGGCCACGGCGTGGATCTTGTCGTTGGGGCGCAGCTGGCGGGAGAGGTCGGCGGGACCGCCGGGAATGATCTCCTTGAGCACGCAGACGTCGTCTTCGAGGCCGAGGAGGGCGCCGATGCCGAAGAGCTGGAGGCGCATGTTGATGCCGAAGTCCTCGTAGGTCTCGGGCGAGAAGTAGGTGGAGTGGGGGTCGTAGAGGCCGGCGATGGCGGTGAGGAAAACCTCGGCGACGTCGCCCGAGTCGAAGTCGTCGAGATTGCGCAGCACGCGCTCATAGCGGCGAGCGACCTTGGCGCGGGCCTCGTCGAGGCTGCGGTTGTTGAGCAATTCCTGGAGGAGCTCGAACTTCAGGCGGCGTTCCCAGAGGGCGTCGGCCTCGGCGGCGTCGGCCGGCCAGGGGAGCTCGCGCCGCTCCAGTTCGTAGGTGGCGTCGGTGGAGAAGTCGAAGTCGCCGGGGAGGCGTTGCTGGATCCAGGCCACGCGTTCGCGGACGCGCTGGTCGTAGCGGGCGTGGATGGCGAAGGCGGTCTCGAGGCGGCCGAGCGTGGCGAGGTTGAAGTAGAGGGCCTCGGGGCGGTTGCGTTCCTGAAACTCCTCGAGGTCGGAATTGAGCAGGAAGAGCTTCTGGCGGTCGAGGGCTCGGAAGGCGTTGGGGATCAGCTCGACGTAGGACGAGGGTCGCACTTGGTCGCGGTTGAAATGGACCTCTTCGAGCAGGTGAATGAGGGCGCGCAGTTCCTGGCGGAGGGCGGCGGTGGCTTCGAGGTTCCGGGTCGGCGCGGTCGCGACCGGGGGGACGGCGGGCGGGGGAACCAGGGCGGCGGTGGGGCCGGGCGCGGCGGGGGCGGCGGGCGGGGGAGTGGCGAGGGCGAGCAGCGGCGCCAGCAGCAGCGCGGGGAACAAACGGCGGAAAGACATGAACGGGTGGGAAAGGGCGCGGGGGAAAAAGTTGCGCGAGGTGGGAGATTTGCGGACGTGAAAACCGGTTTTTTCGGGCGAAGGACCCGCGGGGTGGGGCCGCGGGCGGGCGGCGGGGCGCAGGCGCATGTCGCCGCCGCGGGTGGGGGGATTATCGGTGACTGAGGTGTTGGCGGGCTTCGTCGAGGACGCGTTTCTCCGCGTCGGTGAGGGAGCCGAAGCCGTGGAGGTTGATCTTGGCGAGGATGCGGTCGACCTCGGCGCGAAGGGCTTCGCGGGTCGAGGAGGGAGGGGGCGTGGCGGCGCGCGCGGTCGGGGTGCCGCGGGCGGGGGCGGCGGGGGAGCCGCCCACGTCGACCCGGTAGCCGGGCGCAGGGCGTTCGCGGTGCTTGCGCAACCAAGCCGGGGGCTCGATGGAGGGGAGGCCGGCGGGGCGCGCGAGCGCGTAGCGATGGAAGAGCCAGCCCGCGGCGAGGCCGCCGAGGTGGGCGGAGTGGGCGATGCCGTAGAGCGAGCCGCCGCCGGGCAGCTCTTGGGTGAGCAGGCCCAGCACGTCGATCGCCGCGATGATGCCGACCAGCCAGATCGGCTGCACCGTGATCGGGATGATGAAAAAGAGCAGGACCGTGATGGGCCGGCGAGGTTGCAGGCAGGCGAAGACGCCGAGGAAGGCCATCAAGACGCCCGAGGCGCCGAGAACCAGGCCATGACGTTGGAAGTTGATGCCAAGCCACGCGGCCGCGGCGCCGAGCGCGCCGATCACGGTGAGCCAGGCGAGGCGGCTCGGCCCGAGCGTCTCCTGCAGGTAGCGGCCGATGAAGAAGAGACCGAGCCCGTTGAGCAAGAGGTGGAGCAGGCTGCCATGGAGCAGGGCGTAGGTGAACGGCGTCCAGACCTTGCCGGAAAGGAGGCCGGCGGCGGAGAGGGCCCCGTGGTCGATCAGGAAGTAGGAGCCGAAGAAAACCTCCACGACACGCTGCAAAACGAACACCACGGCCAGCGTGGCCAGCAGGCACACGAGAAAGCTCGGGCCCGGGCGACCGAAGTCGCGGTGCATGTAGGAGCGGTCGGACAACATTCGACCACGAGCCTAGGCGCGTGACGGTCGAACTCAAGGGCGGGCGTGAATTCCTCGTGAGATGTCACGAGATCCGGCGACTCCGTCCGCGGCGGCGCGGCGGGGCGGCGGCGGGCCGCGGGCGGCGGGGGCGGCGGCGGGGCGGAAAACAGGCTCGTTCCCCGCCGGAATTCAGGTCCGCGTCACAGCCCGCTTGACAGGGGTTGGGGCGGGCCTTTGCTCCGCACGATCTATGGCCAATAAATCCGACAAGTGGGAACAGAACGTCGCGGGTAAATTCTACGTCGACCAGCAGTGCATCGACTGCGATCTCTGCCGCGAGACCGCTCCCAATTTCTTCACCCGTCACGACGAGGGTGGCTATTCCTACGTGTTCAAGCAGCCGACCACCGAGGAAGAGGCCGCTCTTTGCCGCGAGGCCCTCGAGGGCTGCCCGGTCGAGGCCATCGGCGAAGACGGCGACTCCTGAGTCGCGCTTCCCGCGCGTCCTCCTCGACGCGGCGGACCGCTCCCACTTCCCAGACCTCCCCCGCGACTCGGGGGAGGTTTTTTTTGCGTCCGCTCCGCGAGCGGTGGCCGCGCGTTTTTTGGCGAAGCTCGCGTCGATGTTAAGCAAATGCTTGCATTGGCTTAACCAGCTTGGTGCGGTGGCCGGGCCATGTCCAAGACCTTCCTCGCACTCTGCGCTCCGCTCACGCTCGCCTCGGTCGCCTTGGCCGAGACGACCCCGCCCGAAGCTCCCTCCGCGCCCGCCACGGGCGAGACGGTGGAGCTGGAGCCGTTCACCGTTTTCTCCTCGCGCGTGGCGCTTCAGGAGCCGAGCGCGACCTTCGCCGCGCCGGTTTCGGCGCTGCGTTTCGAGCCGCAGGTGGATGTGCAGGCGCGCAATTTCGCCGAGGGGCAGGCCGATGTGACGATCCGCGGCGGCACCTTCGAGAACACGGGCTTCAGCGTCGGCGCCCTGCCGATCTATGATCCGCAGACCGGCCACTATTCGGCCGAGCTGCCGGTCTCGCCCTACTTGCTGGGCGCGCCGGAGATTCGCACGGGCACGGCGCAGGCCGCGGCGGGTTTTAACGCGACCGCGGGCGGCGTGGCCTACGGCTGGCGGCCCATCCGCACGGGCGGCGCGGTGAGCGTGGGCGGAGGGGACAACAATCTCGCCCGCGGCGAGGCTTACGTCGGCGTGGTGGCGCCGGAGAAGCTCGGCTCCCTGACCGTGGGCGCGGATGTCTCCTTCGCGCATTCGCAGGGTTCGGGCCCGCGCAGCGGCGCGGATCACGACTTCAATCGTTACAACGGCCGGGTGCAGTTTGTCTCCGAAACCAGTCAGACCGATTTCTTCGCCGGGTATCAGTCCAAGAATTTCGGCTGGCCCAACATGTATGGCGCGCGTCCCACCACGCCGTTGCGTCCCGAGGTGGAGCGCCTCCAGACCAAGCTCTTTTTGGTCAACCACCGCGTCGAGCTCGGCACCGAGGGCGACTATGTGCAGGCCGGCGCCTATTATCGCGGCCATCGCGACCACTACTCGATTCCGGACCTCATCGTGGTGCCCGGTCGCTTCGACACCTATCACCAGACGCTCGTGCGCGGCGCGGCCTTCGACGGTCGGCAGACCCTGATCCCCGGCACCGCGCTGCGCTATGGCGGCGGCGTGGCGAGCGACAACATCGACTCCGACACCCTGATCTTCGGCCCCTACTCGCGACGCACCCAGGGCTATGGTCTCCTCGCCGCCGAGCAGACCATCGAGCTCGGCGAGACGCGCGACCTCGTGATCACCGCCGGCGCGCGCGTCGACGACAGCAACCGGAGCGATTCCGAGACCTCGCCGCTCGCCTCGATCGAGCTGCGCGAAACGCGCGGCGTGTTGCGGCGCGCCTATCTCAGTTACGCCGAGACCACGCAGCTGCCGACCTACCAGGCGCTCAACGCCTCCGCCACGAGCGGGCTTTTCCGCGGCGACCCGAACCTGCGCCGCGCCACCGCCGCCAACACCGAGCTCGGAGCCGAGCTCGCCCTCGGCGCCTGGACCGTGCAAGCCGCGGTCTTCTACCGCGAGGACCGCGACCTCCTCGACTACGTCTTTGATCCGACCAACGTCGGGTCCGCCCGCCGCGCGGTGAATGTCGACGTCGACACCTACGGCTTCGAGACCTTCGCCCGTCGATCCTGGAGCCGGATCGACGTGATGGCCGGCTACACCTATCTGGAGAAACGCGACAGCTACACGCGGCCCGACCTCGCCAGTTTCTACGCGCTCAACTTCGCCCAGCATCGCTTCACCTTCGCCACGATCGCGCGCCTCGGGGGCGGCTTTGAGCTGCGGGTCGACAACGAACTGCGGCGCCAGGCCGACAATCCCCTCCGGCAGGAGGGTCGCGACAATGTGGATACGGCGCTCGGACTCTTCTACCACGTGCCCGGGGTGAAGGGCCTCGTGCTCAACGCGCAGGTGGACAACCTCTGGGACACGGCCTTCCAGGATGTGCCCCTCACCCCGCACACGCCCCGCACCTGGTCGGTCGGCGCGACCTACGTGTGGTGAGCGGCCGAGGGCGGGGGGCGTCCTCGAGCCGAGGCGTCCCCCTTCTGTGCCTCGGGCCGTGTGAAGCGCGCGAGGGGCCCGGGCCTCTTGGCCCGGCCGCCTCGGGGGTAACGCCTCAGCCGGGAGCCCGCATGATGCCGGTTCAGCGCTTCTTGAAGATCACCTGGGGCGCGGTCTCTAGCTGGCCGCGGGTGACGCCCATCTGGTTGAGGAGCTTGAGCTCGCGCCAGAGCTGCGCGCCGTCGGCGCGGCCGGCGAGCAGGGCCTCGTAGGCGCGGAGCGTGCGCGCCACCTCGTCGGCCGATTCGTCGACAAACTCGACGCGGAAGTGGCGCGCGCCGAGGGCGGTGAAGCGGTCGAGGAACTCGGCGCCGGTCTGGGCGCGGGGGTTGAAGACGGTGTTGCGGCAACCGGCGTCGGCCTTGAGCGGAAGCAGCGCGCCCACGCGGTCGCGCAGGGCGACCTTGTGCTTTTCGCAGGGGCGGCCGCAGTCGTGGTAGTCCTTGCCCTTGGAGAGGAAGGCGCAGAACACGCAGTGCTCCATGTGAAACATGGGCATGTGCTGGTGCAGCGTGAGGTCGAACCAGGCCGCGGGCGCGGCGCGGAGGAGCGACTCGAGCTGGGCAACGTTGAGGTCGTAGCTGGCGGTGACGCGCTCGAGCTTGTATCGGGAAAGGAAATACTCGGCGGCGAGCGGGTTGGCGACGTTGAGCGAGAAGTCGCCGCGGAGGCGCAGCGCGGGCGCGGCGGCGGGGAAGAAGCGCAGGTGCTCGTGGTTGCGCACCAGGATGCCGTCCGGCTCGGCGGAGAGGACTTGTTTGAGGATCCAGTCCTCGGAGGGCTTGAAGACGCGGGGCGGCAGCAGCCAGACGGCGGGCGCTCCGCGCCCGCCGTCTGGCTGCTGCATTTCCGCTTTGAGATTTGAAATTTGAAATGCGCGGAAGCGCTGCACGGCTTCGCGGTAGTGCTTGGGGTTTTCGAACTCGCAGTAGAGGTCGGCGAAGGGGACGCCGGAGGAGAGGGCCGCGTCGAGCTGCGCGAAGTCGCGGACGAGGGGGATGAGCTGGGAAGCGGCTGGCACTTCGCGAGCAGTGTCCGAGACATTGGTCATTGGACATTGGTCATTGGTCATTCCGCCGTCATTGGCGGTGAGCGTCCATCTCCGCGGCGCTGCACGTAGTCGTTCCAGCGCGGCGGCGGCTTCGCGGCGGAGGCGGTTGAGCTCGCTGACCGGGAGCATGAGCGCGCCTTCGAGGCGGTTTTCCAGCTCGCCAAGGTGGAAGGGCGTGCCGCCGAGGCGGCCGAGCTGGTCTCGCAGACGGGTGGTGTCGAGCGGCTGCTTTTCGGCGACGGCGAGCGGGATCGTGGAGGACTCGCGCACGACGTGGCCGTGGCCGTCGTCGAGGATCAAGGTGAGCGGCGAGCCGGCGTGGCCGTGCACTTCGGCGCGGATCGGGCGGGTGTGGCGGATCTTCTCGCCGGTGAAGGTGGCGCGCAGCTCGCGGTCGAGCGCGGGGTCGTTGGTCTTCCAGACGCGGTGGCCGGGGCGGATCTTTCGAAAATCCAGATCGCCGTGGCCGAAACGGAGCACGCTCTCGCCGGAGCGGGCGTCGGTATTCAGTTGGTAGATACGGCCGCCCTCTTCGCGCTCGGCGGGTTTACCGGCGTCGAAGACGACGCCGTCGCCGGGCTTGGCGGGCGCTTCGAGGCGGAGGGCGACGTGGTCGGGACCCACGCGCGAGACCTGTCCGAGGTAAACGCCGCGCTTGGTGCCGAAGCGCCCGTGGGCGAGCTCCTGGTTGTGGATGCCGCGGAACCAGCCGGTGTAGAGGCCGCGGGAGAAGGCCATGTTGAGCTCGTATCTGGCGGCGGCGGGATCGAAGGCGGACGGGGCGGAGGGCGCGGCGGCCGAGCCGGGGCTCGGCGTTCCCGGGGAATCGCCGTTGAGCTCGGCCATCACGCGGTCGAGGGCCTGGCGGTAGGTGCGGGTGATGCTGGCGACGTATTCGGGGGATTTGAGGCGGCCCTCGATCTTGAGCGAGGCCACGCCGGCGCGCACGAGCTCGGGCAGGACGTCGAGGCCGGAGAGATCCTGCGGGCTGAGGAGGTAGGCGCGGTCGCCGAGCTCGACGGGTTGGCCGTCGCTGACGAGGCCGTAGGGGAGGCGGCAGGCCTGGGCGCACTCGCCGCGGTTGGCGGAGCGTCCGCCGAGCGATTCGCTGGTGAGGCACTGGCCGGAGTAGGCGACGCAGAGCGCCCCGTGGACGAAGACCTCGAGCGGGAGCGGGGGCTGGCCGGAGGCGCGCTGGGCGGCCTGGATGTGCTCGATCTCCTTGAGCGAGTTTTCACGGGCGAGGACGACGAGCTCGGCGCCGAGATCGCGGGCGAAGGCGACGCCGGCGTCGTTGGTCACGGTCATCTGGGTGGAGCCGTGGATGGGGAAGTCGGGCGAGAGGCGGCGGATGAGGCGGCAGA
>JAUVVA010000209.1 GCA_030604905.1 Verrucomicrobiota bacterium
CGATGTGCATCTGCGCACCCTTGATCTGGATGTGCGGGAAGCGCGCGGCGGTCTCGTAGGCGGCGGCGGCGTGGGCGAGCGGGATGCCAAACTTGTTGTCAGACTTGCCGGTGGTGATCTTGGCGTGGGTGTGCGCGTCGACGTCGGGGTTGATGCGGATGGCGATGGGCGCCTTCACGCCGAGCTTGCCGGCCACGTGGTTGATGCGGGCGATCTCGGGCTCGCTCTCGACGTGGAAGGCGAAAATGCCGTGCTTGAGCGCGAGCTCGATCTCGGCCTCGGTCTTGCCCACGCCGGCGAAGACGGAGCGCTTGATGTCGCCACCGGCGGCCAGCACGCGGCGGATCTCGCCGCCGCTCACGAGGTCGAAGCCCGCGCCGAGGTTGGCGAAGTGGCGCAGGATCGCGATGTTCGAGTTGGCCTTCATCGCGTAGCAGATCTGGAGGTCGAGCCCCTTCAGACCGGCGGCGAGGCGGGTGTAGTTGTCCGCCATGGTGGCGGTGCTGTAGACGTAGGTGGGCGTGCCGTAGAGGCGGGCGATCTCGGCGAGGTCGACGCCTTCGCAGTGGAGGTTCTGACCGACGTAGCGGAAGTGGTGCATGGCGGGAAAACGGGAAACGGTAAACTCGGGTGAAAAGGAAGAACTTGGCCGCTTTCCCCTTGCGAACACCACCCAAATTTCTCGGTCTCCTGCTCCGGAAAACACCGATGCTGCGTCTGCTCAAAAACCTGTTCCGTCGTCCGCCCATTCGCATGGGCCGGGTGGACAACGCGCGCATCCGCCGGACGAGGATTCGGAATGCCCAGTTCGTGAGTTTCGTGGACGCGAGCGGTTGCCTAAAGACCCGCAACCCAGACCGCCAGGACCGCAAATTGCGTCGCCAGAAATTGATGCGCGCTATCGTGATGCTGGCCGCCGCCAGCGGCCTGGGCTGGGTGGTGCTGGAGAGCGCGCGGGCGATCTCGCAGTTTTGAGGCGCTCGGACGCACGAACGGGCCTGGCCCCAACGCCCGTGCGGCGCCCCTCCACCGACGTCAAACTACGGGCGTGAGGTCACGCCCGCTCCGCTCCAAACAATGCCCACGACCGGCCCGGCATTGGTGCCTTGGTCATTGGTCATTGGTCATTCACGCGCAGCGTGTCAGCCCTTGAGCATGTCGACGACGGCGGCGCGCTCCTCGACGAGCTCCTTGTTGGTGATGGCGACCTTCTCCTTGCAGAAATCGCAGAGCTCCTGGCCGGTGACGACCTCGTAGCTGCCGGGCGTGGTGGTGCGCACAGGCATGCCGGCCCAGACCTCGGGGTCGAAGCCGTAGAGACCGTTGCTCTTCACCGCGACGGAGTGGACCTTGCCCGGCGTCATGAGATCGCGCACGTGGTCGACGAGCGCGTTGGCGGCGGAGGCGGCCGAGGAGGCGCCGCGAGCGGCGATGATGGCGGCGCCGCGCTTGCCGACGGTCTCGAAGAAGGGGCCCTGGAGCCAGGCGCGGTCGTTGATCACATCCGCGGCGGGTTTGCCGCCGATGGTGGCGTTGCAGTAGGCCGAGACCATGGTCGGGCTGTGGTTGCCGTAGATAAAGATGTCCTTCACCGCGGTGAGGTCGACCCCGGCCTTCTTGGCGAGCTGGGTTTGGGCGCGGTTTTGGTCGAGGCGCACCATGGCGGTGAAGCGGTCGGCCGGAAGGCGCTTGGCCTGCGAGGCGGCGATCATGCAATTGGTGTTGGCAGGATTGCCCACCACGGCCACGCGGGCGTCGTCGGCCGCGACGCGGTCGATGATCTGACCCTGCGAGATGAAGATCTTGCCGTTGTCCTTGAGCAGGTCGGCGCGCTCCATGCCGGGGCCGCGGGGTTTGGCGCCGACGAGCAGGGACCAGTTGGCGTCCTTGAAGCCGACCTCGGGCTGGTCGGTCATCACGATGCCCTTGAGCAGCGGGAAGGCGCAGTCATCGAGCTCCATCGCCACGCCTTCAAGGGCCTTCATCGCCTTCTCGACCGGGGCCTCGATCAGTTGGAGGATGACCGGGCGGTCGGGGCCAAACATCGCGCCGGAGGCGATGCGGAACAGGAGGGCGTAGCCGATTTGGCCGGCGGCGCCGGTCACAGCGACACGGATGGGGGAGGCGGTGGTGCTCATGGGATTGGGAAAAGGGAAAGCGCCGAGCCTAGGCCAATTTCCGCGCGGGCGACACGCACAGATTGCATTTTCCGGCGCAAAAAAGCGCGGAAGCAGCCGTGGGTAGTTCTGGTGGCTTGACCCCGCCGGCGGGCCCGCCGCTCACCGGGCCGGCGCGGGCAGGCGCAGCCCCACTCTCACCGATTGATTCGCCGATCCCCGCCCCGCGCACCCGCTTCGGGGCTCAGAGCCGCACGCGCCAACCGTCGTAGGCGAAGCCCTGCACCTCCGGCCCCAGCCCCTCGCCATAAACATGCGGCACCGCGTGGGCGATGTGCGTGAAAAAGCAGCGCTTCGCGCCGATCGCCGCCGCCTCGGCCCGCGCCTCGGGTATCGACATATGCGTGGGGTGCGGGTTGGGCCGCAGTCCGTCCAACACCAACAGGTCCGCCCCGCGCGCCAGCTCCCGGGCCGCCGGCGGCACGCTCTTGCAGTCCGTGAAATAGACGAAACGCACCCCGCTCCCGCGCTCGGTGAACACCAACCCGAGCGTCTCGATCCGCCCGTGCGGCAGCGCCACGCTCTCGATCACGCCTTGGGGCAACTCGAGCCGCGCCGGCATGCGCCGCAGGTCGAAGCGCGCGTAGCCATCCCGCACCGGCCCCGCCCCCGGCTCCGGGATCGCGTAGGGAAAAATCGCCCGCACCCGCTCCTCTCCCTCGGCCGAACAATAGACCGGCAGCACCCCGTCCTCGCGCAGATCACAGTAGCGCCGCAGGTCGTCCATGCCCAGCACGTGGTCGGCGTGCCCATGCGTGAGCACGAACAAATCGATGTCGCGGATCTTCTCCCGCAGCGCCTGGAGCCGAAACTCCGGGGCGGCGTCCACCTGGATGCGCAGCCCGTTCATCACCACGTGCACCGAGGCGCGGGTGCGTTGGTCGCGCGGATCGGACGAAGTGCAGACGGCGCAATCGCAGGCCAGCATCGGCACGCCATGCGAAGTGCCGGTGCCGAGAAAAAGGATGTCCATTTGGCCGAAGAGAAACGCGCCCGCCCGAGTCCTGTCGAGTCGCGGGAGGACGCTCCACGCAGCCGCCGGACGGGCTCGGAGCCGGGCGCCGTCACCAGCCCGCGGATTTCTGCGCAAAAGGGCATTGACACTGCTCGCTCAAATCTTCCCTTTCGTCCCTCCGTTTTTTGGTTTCCTAGCTCAATGGTAGAGCAGTTGACTCTTAATCAATTGGTTCAGGGTTCGAGTCCCTGGGGAACCACCACTTTCCGGCCCGCTTGAACTTCAGGCGGGCCCGTTCTTTGCGACCTTCTCGACGACAGCTTGGACGGCTTTAGACGCCGGTGTAGCTCAATGGTAGAGCACCTGTTTTGTAAACAGGCGGTTGCGGGTTCGACTCCAGTCGCCGGCTCCAGCCGCCCGCTCGTTCCGGCGCCCTCGCCTCCCGATCCGCTCGTCGCCCCTGGTCCCCACTTTCCCACTGCCCGATGGTGTAATGGTAGCACAGCAGATTCTGACTCTGCTTGTTAAGGTTCGAGTCCTTATCGGGCAGCCACTTAGCAAAGCCTTTTGCCGCCCCGCGAGACCCTGTTTCGCGGGGCTTTTTCTTGTCCTCCACTCGAGTCGGCCCGCTGGCGGGGCAGCCGCGCCCGTGAGCCCGGAGCCCCTCCTTTACTCGAAGACGTAGACCAAGCGGGCGCCCGCCACTCGTAACGAGCCTGCGGCCGGGTCGCCATCGTCCAAGCGGCGATCCAAGGCCAAAGCGTGTGCCGCCCCACCCGGCAGCCCGTCCACCGACAACGCCGCATTGTGCTCGCCCACCCCTTGGCTCCAAACCCAAGAACCGCCGATCGGCGTCGGCTTGTTCCAACGATCCGGAGGCGGCAGGAAGCCGATCAACCCTTCGGGCCAGGAACCGCCGGCGTCCGGCGGCCAAGACCCGTGCTCCAGCGCATAACGCTCGATCGCATGCGTCGCCGCCCGAAGATCCGAAGCGAACATCGTGTCGCGACTCGACCCGAGCAGCCGCTGGAAGGCCGGCACCGCCAGAGCCGCCAACACTCCGATGAGCACCACCGCGATCATCACTTCGATCAAACTAAACGCCGGCTCGGAACACCGTCCGCGACGGATGAAAAAGCGGGAGGAAACATTCATTTGGCGGGCAACTAGGGTTAAGACCCCATAGCAAATCGCCAGCCAGGCACAACAAAACATTTTTTTACGTCCGCTTCTCCTGCAAACCCCTCCCGGAAAGCTCCTGATGCTCCGCGAGCGATTTCCTTGCGCGCTTCGCCTGCGGCCCAGAGGCTGCCCCTTCCCATCCATCCATGAAGATCGTTCTCGCCTACTCCGGAGGTCTCGACACCTCCGTCATCGTCAAGTGGCTCAAAGAGACCTACGACGCCGAAATCGTCACCTTCGCCGCCGACGTCGGCCAGGAGGAGGAGCTCAAGGGCCTCGACAAGAAGGCCAAGGCCACCGGCGCCTCCAAGCACTACACCCTCGATCTGGTCGAGGAGTTCGCGAAGGACTACATCTTCCCGATGGTCC
>JAUVVA010000203.1 GCA_030604905.1 Verrucomicrobiota bacterium
AAGCCGCAGAGCAGCGCCGGATGGAGCAGGAGCAGGTGAGGGCACAGCGCCAAGCCGAACGAGACTCGGCCCGCGCCGCCCGAGTGGACCCGGTGAAAAACGCGATTAGCGCCCTTTCGACCAAGCGCGCTGACCTTCGATACATGCGGACGGACCTCCGCAACAAGCTGGACGACTTCATCAAGACCGAGGGCGCCAACATTTTCGAGCCCGACGACCCGGAGATCACGTTGGACGGGCAGGCTCCGCAGAAGTTTAAGCGCGATCCGAACAGCAAGCAGTTCGTGCTCAAGTGGGGGCCGGATGGCTCCGCCTCGCAGGAGATGATCCGCCTCCGCCAGCGTGCCTTTTCCGATCCCGCCGCCCGCGAGGAGCTGGCCCAGAAAGAGCAGCATTTCAACAAGGTCACGCGCCTCGCGTTGGAGAAGTATCAGCGGTATCAAGCTGAGCTTGCCCGCATCGACGCCGCCGAGAAGGAGACCGAGGCGCAGCTCGGCCAGTTTGCCGCCGCTCGCCAAGGGTGGGAGCCGCTGTCGCCTTTCCAGGCCCAAGTCCAAGTTCCGCAGCCCTCCGCCCCTGATTTTTCCGCCGATGCGGCCCCTGCGCAACCGGCACTAGACGCGGCCGCACCCGCGGCGTCCGCTTCTTCCGAGGGCGTGACCCCCGCCGGCCTTGTGCGCCTGCGCAAGCAGATGCAGGATGCCGCGGCCTCGGGTGACGCCGAGACCGCCAAGCGCCTCGCCGCCGAAATCGCGACCGGATACGGCACGCTAGACCCGGAGCGTCAGGCCCGAGTGGAAAAGATGGAGCCCGGATTCTGGCGCCGAGTAGGGGATCTTGGCCTTTCGCTCGCCAAGGGCGGCCAAAACGTCCTCGAAGGGCTGGATACCTTGGTCTCCGACTTCACGCCACTCGGCGCAGGCTACCGGAAGATTACAGGCAACGACCTCCGCCCCTTCCAAGCTGTGGCCGATGCCGCAGGCGCCACCGCTGCCGCCGTCGTCAACGCCGCCGAGGGCCGCGCCAACATCATCGACGACATCACTTCTGTTGCGCCGGGTTCTCAACGCAGCACGGTAATCTCCGACGCTCAATCCGACGACCTCAAGGCCCGCCGCGAAGCGAGCGCCAAAGTTGTCGCCAAGGCCGGCGAGGGAAAGGAAGGCGTGGAGAAAATCGCCAGCCAAGCCCTCACGGCCATGGCCGAGGGCATCAGCGACCCGGTGCAGTTTACGAACACCATCGCCGAGCAGGTAGCCATGTTGCTGCCTATCGGATCCGCCGCCCGCATGGCCAAGACCGCCCGAGGTGCAAAGCTGGCTGGTGCCGGCGCTGGCGCCCTCCTGCAAGGCGCGGACGTGGCTGACAATACCAAGGAGGAGATTGGCCAAGTGCTCGCCAACATGAGCCCCGAGGAGGCGTCGGCGGTGCCGGGCATCGCCGTTTACCTAAAAGACGGAAAGACGATCGAAGAGGCCAAGGCTCAGTTCCTAGTGGATCAGGCACGCAAGGCGTTCGCCATCGCCGCCCCGACTTCGTTTGCGCTGAACACGATCCCCGGCTCAGTCGAAGACTTGATCGCCAAAGCAGCGACTAATCAGGCGACTGCGGTGGGAAAAGGCGGGCTTGTCGGCGCCGCCAAGGGCGCGGCCAAGGGCATCGCCACCGAGGTTCCGCAAGAAATGGCCGAAGAGGGCACGGGCAACTTTGCCACCAACCTTGCCGTTCGCGACGTGGATCCGAACCGGAGCCTCACCGAGGGGCTTGGTGAAACGCTAGGCCAAGCCGCCGTTGCTGCCGTTGGGCTTGGTGGTGGCGTCGGTGCTTTGACCGGCTCGCGTCCTGCGCCCGCTGCTCCTGGCGCGGGGCCTGCGTCCAATCCCTCGGTTCCGCCTCCCGCTGCGCCGCCCGTAGCGCCCGCTACGCCAAATGTAGCTCCCGCGCCCGAGGCCCCGGACGTGACCGCGAACCCCGAAAACGGCGCCCCCGCCGAGGCGTTTGTGTTCGTGGACGCAAACACCGGTCGCACGATCCACGTTCCCGCCTCCGGGCTCAAGGAGGCCACGTCGAAGCTCCCCGCCGGCTTCGTGCCCGACCAGAGCAAGACGCGCATCGTCTCTGCCGGCCAAGCACCCGGGCAGTCCGTCCCGGCTGCGCCCGCCCCGGCCCCCGCACCTTCCGCCCCCGCCGAGATTGCCGAGGCACCTGCGCCGGATAACTCGCAGGCCAACGTGGTTGAACAGCCGGAGCCTGCGGTGGCGGAGCCTCCTTCCAACGTCGTAGCTCAGCCGGTAGAGCAGCAGTCTCCAAAACTGCCGGTCGCAGGTTCGACTCCTGCCGGCGTTGCCAGTTCTGATGTTGACGCCCCGATTCCCGATTGGGCGCGGCAAAACATCGACGCGATGGTGCAAGAAGCGGATCGCGCCGGAATCTCCGACCGCATCGAGGAGCTTTCCGCGCAGCGCAAGACCGCCAAGGAAGTCGCCGCCGAAGCCGGGACGACGGCCGAGGTAGTGCGTGCCGTGCGCGCCGCTCGCAACATCCCGAGCATGGATGACGCCACCGCGTTTAACCAGTGGCTTGCTCAACGTTCTCAATCTTCCACGCCCGCACCCTCCGCCATCCAGCCCGTCAACGCCGAGACGCCCAGCGCCCCGGCGGGCGAAGTGGTGCAGGCTCCAATCACGCAGGAGGCCCCCGTCACGCCCGAAGCCGGGCAGGCTACCGCCACACAAGAGGCGGATGCCGGCGCGCAGCCTCCTGCACCAGTTTCTTTGGCCGACCTCCCCTCCGAGGAGCTAGAGCGCCGCTCCCGCCTGAGCAACGTGCTGGAGCGCACCGCAAGCAAAGCCAGCAAGCCCGCGCAGCTCGGCAAAATCCTCGATAAGCTGGAGGAGGCGCCCTTGCCCAACGGCCAGCGCGTAGCCATCGCCGTTGCATTCAGCCCCGCCGCCGATGCCGATACGTTTGAGCGTGCCGTGAAGATTGCCGAGGCCGGAGAGCCGCGCCTTCCCGCCGGCTACTTCGACCAGGTTCGCGCCCGCCGCGCGCCCACCCCTTCCCAGCCTCCGGTAGCGACGAGTGACCAACCGCAGGAAACTCCCGCCCAAACTCCCGCTCCTGCACCGGAGGCGGGCCAAACTTCCCAACCGGCACGCGCCGCCGCCATGTCTCTCGAGGAGTTCGATGCCGAATCTTCCCGCGACGTGGACTTTCCCTTGCAGGCTATCGACGCCGTTAGTGAGCGCGATTTTGTGGAGGCCGACGCTATTGCTCAGCTTGCACTCAGGGCGCTTCGGCAAAAGGCGAACCCGGGTGAAAGCGCCCGCGACGCGCTCTCACGGATTCAGCAGCGGGCGTCTCTCGGTGGAGGCGCCGGCCTCGCCCCTTGGCGCAAGGCTATTCACGCCGCGCTAAAGAAGTCGGCCAAGTCGCCGTTGGTTCCGCCCCGCTCCGAAAGCCCCGTTTCAAAGCCCGCCCACAACACCGAGCACTTCACCGCCATCTACAACGGTCGCGAGGTCGTGATGGACGACACGCCCGGCGCCAAGGCGGCGAAGTTCAGGGCAGCGGCAATGCGCGTTCGCGACAACCTTGGGACGGGTGGCGTCGGTTACGTCGTCCAGCCGGACGGCAAAGCCTATCGCATCGACACCAAGACCAAAACCGCCAAGCCCGTGCCGATTGCCGAGGTGCCGCTTGGCCAAGGTGAGCAAACGAGCCAGACGAAGATCAAGGCGGAGCGGAAAGCCCCCGCCGAAGACACGCCGCTGATTCGTTTCGCCAAGTCCAAGCTGCCGCCGTCTGCCGCCGCTCAAATTAAAACCGAGGCGCAAGTGGAGTCGTTCCGCGCGCAGTTCGAGAAGGAGCAGGCCGCGAGCACCACCTCCCCCTCCGCGCCGTCGCCGTCACTCCCTGCGCCGGGCGGCGTTACTGCCCCGGTGGCGGCTGCGGAGCCTGCGCCTGCATTCCAGCCCACCGCCGCCGGACTCATCGCCCTCCGTCGCCGCATCACGGCAGGCGAGGCCACCGTCGAGGAAATCAAGGCCGCGTGGGAAACGCTCAAGGCCAACAAGCCGACGCTCCAGAAGGATCTCGCGAGCATGACCAAGGAGCAGCTTTTGCGCTTCTCCATGAATGGCCGCGCGTCCGACTCCAAGGCCAACCTGGTGAAGCTGGCGGCAAGCTCCCTCCAGTGGACGTTCGTTGCGGGCGACTCCCTCTCCTACGGGCTGACCGCCGGCATGACCCAAGAAAAGGCCATCGACGAACAGATGGCCAAGTGGACGCCGGAGGTGATCGCGCAGAAGAAGGCGGAGCGCGACGCCCGCATGGCGGAGGCGGAGAAGGCCAAGGCCGCGAAGGAGAAGGCGCTGACGAATCCCGAGACCTTGGAGGAGTTCCAGCGGTTCGCCTACGCCGAGGGCGCGAAGCAAATCAACGCGATGGGGCCGCAGGCCGTGAAGAAAGTCCGTCAGATGCCGCGCGAGGCCATGATTGACTACCTACGCAGCCGAGGATTGGACGCCTTTACCCCCGAGCAACGCGCCACCTACGACGCCTTGCTTGCTGAGTCCACCCGCGCCCAGCGCGAAGCGGACGCCGCCCGCACCAAGACCGTCGAGGCCGTCGCCCTGCCGACCGGCGCGCAATTCTCCGAGGTGATCGAGACTAAGCACACCCAGAAGGGGCACGACCTCTTCGTGGTGCAGCTCAATCAGCGCGTGGAGCGCGAAGCCTACGATGCCCTTAACACCCGCGCCAAGCGCCTCGGTGGCTCCTATTCGTCCTACAACAAGGGCGGCGCCATCCCCGGCTTCCAGTTCCGCACCCGCGAGCAGGCCGAGCAATTCCGCTCCGGCGAGCGCGTGGACGGCGCCGAGCGCATCGAGGCCAAGCAGGAAAGCCGCCGCCCCGAAGTCGCGGCCAAGCTCCGCGAGCTGGGGCAAAAGCAGATCGACGCCGGAAACGAGAAGCTGAACGCCGAGCGCCGCACCAACACCGCCCGTCAGGCCCGCATGGCGGCGAGCGCCGAAGCCGACGCCTC
>JAUVVA010000199.1 GCA_030604905.1 Verrucomicrobiota bacterium
CGCCCCAGCGCGAGGACTCGACCTGGGACGTTCGACCTTCGACCTGAGACGGCTCGATCATTGCCGGGCGGGAGCCCGGCGCTCCCAGGGGCAATCCGACGGGGCGGGAGCCCCGTCGCTCCGATAGGCGACGGTTCGACCAAGCCGAGCTGGGGCTCGGCGCTCCCAGGAATTCGCGCCCCCGCGCGAGGACTCGACCTGGGACGTTCGACCTTCGACCTGAGACGGCTCGATCAATGCCGGGCGGGAGCCCGGCGCTCCCAGGGGCAATCCGACGGGGCGGGAGCCCCGTCGCTCCGATAGGCGACGGCTCGATCATTGCCGAGCTGGGGCTCGGCGCTCCCAGGGATTCGCGCCCCAGCGCGAGGACTCGACCTTCGACTTTCGACTTTTCGACCTGAGACGGCTCGATCAATGCCGGGCGGGAGCCGTTCCCGGCTCAAAGGCCGGCCAAGGTCGCTTCGGCGCCGAGGCGCTCTTCGTCGACCTTG
Source organism: Verrucomicrobiota bacterium (assembly GCA_030604905.1). Lineage (GTDB taxonomy): Bacteria > Verrucomicrobiota > Verrucomicrobiia > Opitutales > Opitutaceae > IMCC26134_A. Next base: position 492 of record JAUVVA010000199.1, read on the forward strand.
GGCAGATCGCGCAGAATTCCCAGCTCACGCATGTCCTTCAGCAGGCCGCGAAACTCCGGGTCGCTGAGCAAGGGCATCAGCGGGGCGTTGCTCGAAATGCGCACGAAAAACTGCTCGCGGTGCATATCGAGCCCATAGTTCCGGATGTCCTTTAGCATCAGCGGAAGCCGCTCGATTCTTCCGGCGAGCCCGTTGCGCCAGCCTTCGACCTGCTCCTCGTAGCGGTTGGGTTCGCCGCCGACCAAGTGCCAAAACATCACGTCGATGCGGGTCCCGTTTTGCTCGTAGTGACCGTATTCAAAGGGCTTGAGGGGCAGGGCGGGGTCCTCGAGCTCCTTGCCGTGGATGCGCTTCAGGCGGGTGAAGCCGTTGTTCACCCAGCAACTGTCGGGGTTGTGCGAGCCGACATCCCAGTAGGACATCTTGCCCGGCAACCAGTAGGCGACGTAGACGTCGACATGCACGTTGCCGCGGGAGTAGCGCCGAAACACCGCGTCATCGTAGCGCAGGATGCGCTCGACGTTGCCCACCGCGGCCTCGCTTAGCGCGATTGGAAGATCCTGGACCGCCCAGCCCGGCGCACGGGCCGGGATCAACTCGGCCACGCTTCGGTCGCCCAAGGTGGAGATGTAGGGGTAGGTGCGGATCGCATACACTTGGACGGCGACGGCGCTCAAGAGCAGCAGACCGGCGCCCGCAAGAAGGGCGGTTTTGCGGAATGGATTCATCGGACGATATGCCAAGTCCCCCCTAGGAAAGCTCCCGCGCCGTCTTGTTCAACCGAGATCGGTGATTTGCAAGCGGCGGCGCGCGTCCAAGTCGCCCGCGACGCTTGCGAAAACTCTGTGGGTGGCCCGAAGCTAGGGGCTTCGCTCATGTTGCCCCTGGCCCCTCGGATCACCGCCCTTCTCGCCTGTCTGGTCTTTCCCGCCTTGCTCGGCCCGGCCAATCCGGAGCGCCACGCGCCGCACGAGAAGTGGCGCTCCCGGCACCTGCCGAAGCCCGAGGCGACGCCCGAGCCCGCGCCGCGCCCGCTGCCCGCCGCCGAGCCGCTGGCGCGCTGGTTCATCCCCGGCGAGTTGGGCGAGGAGCCGGGGCGGCAGCCGCCCGCCCCCGGACCCAACGCTTTCCGCAGTCGCGCCTTTTGGGGCAGCAGCCTGCACGACGGAGGCCGCTGGAACGAGCGCAACCAGCTCGCCCCGCAAGGGCAGCACTTCTCGCACAACCTCTCGCGCATCTTCCCGGTCGAGCTCTTCGACCGGCACCCGGAGTTTTTTCCGTGGATCGGCGGCCGTCGCTGGCGTCCCTCCACCACCGGGCCGGTGAACTGGAACCCCGATCTGGGCGAGGAGGCCGTGGCCGATCATGCCGCGCAGGCGGCGCGAACCTTCTTCCGGGACAATCCCGAGGCCTGGTCCTTCGCGCTCGGGACCAACGACGGCCTGCGCTACGGCGAGTCTCCGGCCACCTTGGCCTGGGTGTATCCGCCGCGCTTCTTTCGCGGTCGGCCCGACTACTCCGACCTGGTGTTCAATTTCATGAACCGGGTGGCCGAGCGCGTGGCGCCGGAGCACCCGGACCGCCACCTCGGCGCGCTCGCCTACTACTGGAGCGAGCAGGTGCCCTCCTTTCCGGTGCACCCGAAGGTGATGCCTTTCCTCACGGCCGATCGCAGCCAGGGTTACGACGCGGCCTTTCTCGCCGAGGAGGAGGAGCTGCAGCGGCGCTGGGCGGCGGCGGGGCCCGAGCGGCTGGGCATCTACGACTACATCTACGGGCACGGGTTTCTGGTGCCGCGCATCCACACGGGGCTGCTCGCGCGGCATCTCCGGCACGCGCGGCGGACCGGCTTCACCGACTACTTCGCCGAGATGATCCCGCATTGGGGGCTCGACGGCCCCCAGCCCTGGCTGGTCGCGCAGTTGCTGCTCGATCCGGAGCAGGACGCCGCCGCGCTGCTCGACGAGTATTACACGCGGTTTTTCCGCGCCGCGGCCCGGCCGATGCGGGGCTTTTTCGAGCTTTGCGAACGGCTCTGGATGGAGCAGGAGGGCCCGGTGTATTGGCTAAAGCACTACCGAAGCGACAGCCAGGCCCTGCTCTTTCCCCCGGAGGCGCGGCGCGAGCTGCGCGCCCTGCTCGACGAGGCGGCGGCGCTGGCCGCGGACGACGATCTGGCGCGGCGACGGGTGGAGCTCACGAGCGCCGCCTTTCGCGTCACCGAGCGCTACGTGGAGATGGTCGAGCGGCGCGAGGCGCTGGCCCGCGCGCTGCTCGCTGTGCTCGGCCGCCCCGGGGCGGGCTCGGAGGCGGAGCGGGAGCGGATCGCCGCGCGGCGCGAGGCCGACCGCGAGGCCCGGCGCGTCTTTCTCGACGAGCTCGCCCAGGTGCAGGCCGCCCATCCGCTCGCCTTTGGTCGCGTGCATCTCGAGGACATCCTGCGCAGCGACTGGGGGCCACCGGCCGATTGGTGGCTCGCGGGCGGGGCGGAGCGGGCCGCGGAGGCGCCGGAATTGTCGTCCAACCCGCGCTGGCGAGGGCCCGACTCCCCGGAGCTGCGCATCGCCGGGCTGCTCTACGCGCCGGCGCTGCCGGCCGGCTGGGCCGGACGCACCGAACCCACCGAGGGCCTGGTCGCCGAGCTGCGGGCCTCGGCCGACGGCGGCCGCGTGCTCCGGCTCGAGCACGCGAAGCTGAGCGAGTTTCGCTCCTTCGCGGTGGTGCCGCCGGAGGGGGAGGGGCTCTTTTCACTGCGGCTGGACGGCTCGATCAGCCCTTGGGCGCGGGTCTTGGTCCACGCGGCGTGGTTTGACGCCGACCAAAATCGGATCGGTCCCGCCGGCGGCCTGATCCTTCCCGCAGGCGAGTGGCGTCATGCCCTGGTGCCGTTGGCGCTCACGGCGAAACCGCCGCAGGCGACGGGCGTCCTCTGCATCGTGGCCGTCCTTGATCAACAAGCCGGAGACTGGGTGGAGATCCATCCTCCCTCGCTGCGCTGGTGGTCGGGGGCCCCGGAGCCCGCCCCCTTGCGCGGCCCGGGTCAGACCCCTTAGGCTGCATCCGGAAAAGCGCGTGCTGCCGCGTAAGCCCGACACACCAAGAGATTCGTGCTCGCCCTTGAGCCGAAGAAAATTCCCCATCTTCTTCGACATCCCCTCATGTCCAAGCCCCGCATCTACCTTTCCCCGCCTCATCTGAGCGAGCACGAGGCGCCCTTGGTGGCGGACGTGTTTGCGAGCAACTGGGTCGCTCCGGCCGGACCGGCACTGGACGCCTTCGAACGGGAGTTTGCGGCCAAGGTCGGCGCCAAGCACGCCACGGCGCTTGTCTCCGGCACCGCGGCCCTGCACCTCGCCTTGCAGGTGGCGGGCGTGGGCCCGGGCGACGAGGTCGCCTGCTCGACGCTCACCTTCGTCGCCAGCGCCAATCCCATCCGCTACCTCGGCGCCACACCGGTGTTTATCGACAGCGAGGAGTCGACCTGGAATCTGGATCCCGGTCTGCTCGCCGACTTCCTCAAGCGGCGTCGCGCGGCGGGGCGTCTGCCCAAGGCGCTGGTGCTGGTCCACCTCTACGGGCAATCCGCCGATCTCGACGCGGTCTGCAAGCTCTGCGACGAGTATGGCGTGCTGCTGGTCGAGGACGCGGCGGAGAGTCTCGGCGCGAGCTACCGCGGACGCAGCCCCGGCACCTTCGGGCGTTGCGGCATCTATTCGTTCAACGGCAACAAAATCATCACGACCTCGGGCGGCGGCATGCTCGTCTCGGAGGATGCGCATTTGGTGCAGGAGGCGCGTTACCTCGCCACGCAGGCGCGGGACCGGGTGAACTACTACCAGCACTCCCAGATCGGCTACAATTACCGCCTGAGCAACGTGCTCGCGGCGATCGGTCGCGGGCAGTTGCGCGTGTTGGAGGACCGGGTGGAGGCGCGGCGTCGCAACTTTGCGCGTTATCAGGAGCTGCTTGGCGATCTGCCCGGGCTCCGCTTCATGCCCGAGGCGCCCTACGGGCGCTCGTCCCGTTGGCTCACCTGCGTGCAGATCGATCCGGCGCGTTTCGGCGCGGATCGCGAGACGGTGCGGCTCGCGCTCGAGGCCGAGAACATCGAGGCGCGCGTGGTGTGGAAGCCGCTTCACCTGCAGCCCATCTTCGCCGGATGCGAGCGGGTGGGAGGCGAGATCGCGGAGAGACTCTTCGATCACGGCCTCTGCCTCCCCTCCGGTTCGGCCCTGCGCGACGAGGATTTGGCGCGGGTCGCGGAGACCGTGCGCCGATGCGCGCGAGGCTAGCGGCGGCCCCCGCTCGTCAGGGCACGGAGGCATGGGGCTCCTGCCCCGTGCAAAAAGAACCGCGGATGACGCGGATGGGCGCGGATGTCCTGAAGTCGGAAGGCGGAAGCCGGAAGACGGAAGGGAGGGTCGAAGGTCTAAGAGTCGAAGGTCTCAGGTCGTCAGCAGCGCGGGGCGCGCGGCGGGGAACGGTTTTGTTTTTAACCACGGAGGACACGGAGGGCACGGAGGCATGGGGCTCCTGCCCCGTGCAAAAAGAACCGCAGATGACGCGGATGGGCGCAGAGGCGTCGAAGGGTCGAGGAGACGAGTAGCCGAGGGGTCGAGGAGGGAGGGGCGAGGAGGGAGGGTCGAAGGTCTAAGAGTCGAAGGTCTCAGGTTGTCAGCAGCGCGGGGTGCGCGGCGGGGATCGGTTTTGTTTTTTAACCACGGAGGACACGGAGGCATGGGGCTCCTGCCCCGTGCAAAGAAAACCGCAGATGACGCGGATGGGCGCGGATGTCCTGAA
>JAUVVA010000124.1 GCA_030604905.1 Verrucomicrobiota bacterium
CAACTTTTGCGCGATCCAGACCGGGCGTCCCACGGAGTATGATCTCGGCGAGCCGGCCCGCGTGGCCGAGGCCGTGGCGGTAATGAACCTCAAGCACTGCGTGATCACCTCGGTCGCGCGCGACGAGGTGAAGGACGGCGGCGCCGCCGTCTGGGCCGCCACCATCCGCGCCATCCGCCACCGCATGCCGCAGACCGCCATCGAGGTGCTCACGCCCGACTGGAAGGGGCAGACCGAGCTGCTCGACCTCGTGCTCGACGCCGGCCCCGACATCTTCAACCACAACCTCGAGACGGTGGAGCGCCTGCAAAAGCCCGTGCGCGTGCAGGCCCGCTACGACCGTTCGCGCAAGATCCTCCGCCACGCCAAGAGCCGCGGCTTCACGACCAAGACCGGCATCATGCTCGGCCTCGGCGAGGAGCCGCACGAGATCGAGCAGACCTTGCGCGACATCGCGGCCGACAAGACCGACATCCTCACCATCGGCCAATACCTCCAGCCCACGCCGCAGCACTGGCCGATCGCGCGCTGGGTGCACCCGGACGAGTTTGCGAAGTGGAAGGAGGTCGGACTCGGCCTCGGCATCGGAGTCGTGGAGAGCGGCGCGATGGTGCGCTCCAGCTACCACGCGGACGAACAGTCGCAGAAATACACCGGGGTCGACCACCTCAACACCGCCAACGCCCTGGCCGGCTCCGCCGCCTGACATCCCTGCGCTTACTTCGTATCCGGCTTGATCCGTGGGATCTGTGCTATCCGCGGTCGGATCGAACCGCGTGATTGGGGTTGAGACGATTTGACGTGGCACGGGCGTCTCGCCCGCGGGTTCGGAACATGGGCGGACCGCCCAGGCCACCCCGTGCCGGCCACAGTTTTGAAACACCCTAGGCCCGGCCCACGCGATAGGGCCCGCGGAGGGTGGCGAGATCGGCCGCTTCGCCGCGCTGGGTGATCCGCAGGCGGCGTTCCGCGGCCAGAGCCTGGAGCAGGGGCCGCAGGCGGGCCTGCGTGGTGCCGAGCCTACGAGCGAGGGCGCCGGGGCACATCGTGGCTCCATCCCGCAAGGCGCCGAGCTCCGCCAGCACCGCCTCCGCTTGCCGCTCGGGCGAAGGCGGGTGCGGCGAAGGGACGGACATCGCGGGGCGCGAGACCCAGCGCGAACTCAACCTTGGCGAAGGTTGGTCGGGACGTAGTTGCGTTGCGGCTCGCCGATGTAGATCTGGCGCGGGCGGTAGATCTTGAGCTTCGGGTTGGCCGCGACCTCGCGCCACTGCGCGATCCAGCCGGGCATGCGGCCGATGGCGAACATCACCGTAAACATGTTCTCGGGGATGCCGAGCGCGCGCATGATCAGGCCGGAGTAGAAGTCGACGTTCGGGTAGAGCTTGCGCTGCACGAAGTAGGGGTCGTTGAGCGCGCACTCCTCGAGCTTCATCGCGATGTTGAGGAGCGGGTCGTCCTTGATGCCGAGCGAGGCGAGGGCCTTGTAGAAGGAGGTCTTGATGATCTTCGCGCGCGGGTCGTAGTTCTTGTAGACGCGGTGGCCAAAGCCCATGAGGCGGTCGCCCTTGCCGCTCTTGGCCGCGGCGATGAACTTGGTGCCGTCGTCGCCGTCGGCGTGGATCGCCTTGAGCATCTCGATCACGGCCATGTTGGCGCCGCCGTGCAGGGGGCCCCAGAGGGCGTTCACGCCGGCCGAGACCGAGGCGAAGAGGTTGGCGCCGGCCGAGGCGACCATGCGGACCGTGGAGGTGGAGCAGTTCTGCTCGTGGTCGGCGTGGAGGAGGAGGAAAAGATTCAGCGCCGAGGCGACCTCGGGCGTGGGCACATACTCCGAGTAGGGCTCGGAGAACATGAGGTGGAGGAAGTTCTCGCAGTATCCAAGTTTTGGATTCGGGTAGTTGAAGGGCAGGCCCTTGCTGACGCGGTAGGTGTGCGCGGCGATGGTGCGCACCTTGGAGATGGCGATGGCGGCGGCCTCGTCGAAGTGCTCGAGGTCGTTCTGGTGGTTGTTGCTCGCGAGGTGCGGGTAGTAGGCGCCGAGCGCGTTGAGCGTGGCGGAGAGGACGGCCATGGGGTGGGCGTCGCGGGGGAAGCTCTGGATGAAGCGCACCAGGCCCTCGCGCAGGGGCGCGTTGGCGGTGAGAAGCTGGGAGAAGGAGGAGCGCTCGGCGGGCGTGGGGAGCTCGCCGTTCATCACGAGAAGGGCGCTTTCGATGAAGTTGGATTTCTCCGCGAGCTGCTCGATCGGGTAGCCGCGGTAGCGGAGCACGCCGACCTCGCCGTCGATGTAGGTGATCTTGCTCAGGCAGGAGCCCGTGTTGCCAAAGCCGTCGTCAAAGGTGATGTAGCCCGTCTCGCCGCGGAGCTTGCTGATATCGACCGCCTTTTCGCCCTCGGAACCGATCACAACCGGTAGTTGGAGCTCTTTGCCTTCGATCTTAAGGGTAGCGGTGTTGGCCATAAGGTCCGCTACGTGAGCAAATTTGATTCCGCATGCAACCGAAAGTCCGCGGAGGCCGCGCAGGGAGTGCGGCCCCTCGGGGAGCTATTAGCCCGGCTGGACCCGTCGTTAGGGGAAGTTTTGGGGCATGAGGGCGAGGCGGGCGGTCATGTGGAGGTCGACGCCCTCTCCCCTCAAAGCACGACCAAGTCGTCCCGGTGCACAACTTCCAGTCGTTTGCGGCCGGGGAAGAGCGGGCGGAGCTCGTCCGTGCTCTTGCCGGCCATGCCGCGCACCTCGGCGTCGTCAAAGGCGGCCTCGCCTCGGGCGAGCACGGTGTCGTCGGGACCGAGGATATTGACCACCTCGCCGGCGGCGAAGCGGCCGCGCACGCCGGTGACGCCGATGGCGAGCAGGCTGCGACCTTGGTCACGAATGGCGGGAACGGCGTTGGCGTTGACCAGGATGGCGCCATGCGGGCGCTGGTAGAAGGCGATCCAGCGCTTGCGCGACTCGAGGGGGGCGCCGGCCGGGACGAAGTAGGTGCCGGGATTGTCGCCGGCGAAAAGGCGGCCGAGGATGTCGGGCTCGGCGCCGCTGGCGATGAAGACGCCGCAGCCGCCGCGCAGGGCGACCTTGGCGGCGGAGATCTTCGAAATCATGCCGCCGGTGGCGGTGATGTCAGTCGTGCCGCCGGCCATGGCCTCGATCTCGGGGGTGATTTTTTCGACGACCGGGATGATTTTGCCCGTGCCCTTCATGTCGATGAGGCCGGGCGCGGTGGAGAGGATGACGAGGTCCTGGGCGCCGACGAGGCCGGCGACCATGGCGGAGAGGGTGTCGTTGTCGCCAAACTTGATCTCGGCGGCGCTGACGGTGTCGTTCTCGTTGATCACGGGGACGACGCCGTAGTCGATCAGTTCCTCGATGCAGGCCTTGACCCCGAGGTGGCGTTGACGGGAACGGAGGTCCTCGTGGGTGAGGAGCACCTGGGCGACGGTCGTGCCGTGAGGGTCGAAGGCGCGCTGCCAGGTCTGCATGAGCAGGGACTGGCCGACGGCGGCGCAGGCCTGCTTGCGGGAGACCTCGGCGGGTTTCCGCTTCAGGTTGAGGCGGCCCATGCCGAGGCCCACGGCGCCGGAGGAGACGACGATCACCTCCATGCCGCGGGCGCGGAGGACGGCCATGCCGGAGGCGAGCGCGGCGATGCGCTCCGTATTCAGCTGACCGATACCGTGCGTGAGCACGCCGGTGCCGAGCTTGACGACGATGCGCTTGGGAAGGGTGGCGGACATAGGCGGGAGTCGAAGGTCGCGGGTCGGAAGGTCGAAGGTCGAGCGCGGCGCGGCGGAGCCGCGCGGTAGGGACAATCGACGGGAGACCTTGTGACTTTGGACGGCGCGGTCGGCGACCGCGCCATCAGCCGACCGTGAGCAGGTCTTTTTCCTTGGCGGCGAGGGCGGTGTTGATGTCGGCGATGGCCTTGTCGGTCGCGGCCTGGACCTCTTTCTCCACGCGCTTGGCCTCGTCCTCGGGGAGCTTGGCCTTCTTGGCGGATTCGAGCACGTCGCGGCGGACGTTGCGCACCTGCACGCGGCCTTCCTCGGCGAGGCGCTGGGCGATCTTCACGAATTCCTGGCGGCGCTCCTTGCTCATCTCGGGCAGGCCGATGCGCACGACGCTGCCGTCGATGCGGGGGTTGAGGCCGATGTTGGCCATCTGGATGCCTTTGACGATGGCTTGGAGGGCGCCCTTGTCCCAGGGCTGGATGACGATCTGGCGGGGATCGGGCGTGGAGATGGCGGCGCAGTCCTTGATGCGCATCATCGAACCGTAGGATTCGACCATGACGCCCTCGACCATGGTGGGGCTCGCCTTGCCGGTGTGAATGTTGGCGAACTCGTGGAAGGTGTGGTCCACGGCTTTCTTCATGCGGGTCTGGGCGTCGGCTAGGTAAGTGGAGGACATGGGTGAAAAGGGATCACTGTGCACGACCGCGTGGCGGAGGTGAAGGCAGAACCCGCGCTCAGCGCCGGGCCAACACAAAGCGGGGCCGCCCGCGCAGGTCCGCTCTGCCTTCGCCATCGCGCAGGCCCGCCGGAGCAAGGGCGTCGAGCAGCGCGCCGTGCTGCGCCACGCCCGTCTCGAGCGCGAGCAGGCCGCCCGGAAGGAGCCGGGCCGCCGCGCCCGCGATGATCTTGCGCAGATCCGCCAGGCCTTGATCGGGAGCGACGAGCGCGCTCCGCGGATCGTGCACGCGCACCTCGGGCTCGGCCTCCGCCACCTCCGCTTCGGTGAGGTAGGGCGGGTTGCTCACGACGACGTCGAAAAGCTCGTCGGCGGGCAGCGCGGAAAACCAGTCCGATTTGAAAAAGCGGACGCGCTCGGCGAGCCCGGTGGCGACGGCGTTTTCGCGGGCGAGCGCGAGGGCTTCGTCGCTGGCGTCGAGCGCCGTAACCCGGGCCTGCGGCCAGGCCTTGGCGAGGGCGAGCGCGAGCGCGCCGGTGCCGGTGCCGAGGTCGAGCACGCGGAGCGGCGCGCCTTCGGCGGGTTGGACACGTTCGAGCACGAGCTCGAGCAGCTCCTCGGTCTCGGGGCGAGGCACGAGGGCGCGTTTGTCGCATTTGAGGGTGAGCCCGCCCCACTCCACCGTGCCAAGGATGTGCTGGAGCGGTTCGCGTTGGGCGCGGCGTTTCACCAGCGGACGGATTTTCTCCAGCTCGGGCTCGGAGAGGAGCCGCTCGAACTGGACGTAGAGCTGCATGCGTTTCAGCCCAAGGGCGTGCCCGATGATCTGCTCGGCATTGAGCCGCGGCGAATCGATGCCGCGCGCCGCGAAAAAATCCGTCGTCTTGATGATGATCTCGAGCAGCGAAAGCATGAAGAAGCGCTAGAGAACCCCAAAGGGCCGCAAAGGGAAGCCTCCGCACGGGGAGGCCCGCGCGCGCGGATCAGGCGGACGGAGGCTCGGGCGGGCGGCCGCCCTCAAAGCCCGGCGCCGTCTCGCCGGAACGACCGCGCACGAGAAGCGTGAGCAGGTGCTCCATGGCTTGAACGCGGGTGAGGCCGCGTTCGGCGACGAGTTGATCGCAGCGCTTGATCAACTGGTCGGCCAGGGTCGCGGCTTGCGCGGGCGTGGCCCCCAGGCGAGCGCAGAGGGCGAGAAGTTGTTCGCGTTCGGTCACGGTTGGAGAGGATCGAGCACCTCGAGCGCGTGTTGGTCGGCGGTGAGGAGGGGCTTGCCCAGGTCGAGCCCGAGCAGGTTGAGGATGGCAAGGCCGATCCAGCCGCCGCGGGTGTCGTCGGCGCTGGCGCGAAGCTCGCCGACGCGTTTGTCATTTTGCCGAATCTCCAAAGGAGCGGCGGGCACGGGGCCGGGGCCGCCGACTCGGACCAGACGGCGACGCACCTGCCCCATCGAGTGCAGCCGGGCCATCACCTCCTGCCCGAGGTAACAGCCCTTGGTAAACGAGATGGCGACCGCCTCCAAGCCGGCCTCCTGCGGCAGATCCTGCGGCCCAAACTCGCCGGGGATGGCGGGCACGCCGGCGGCGATCCGCGCCCGATGCAGGGCGACGAGCGAGAGCTCGCCCAGCGAAGCCGGGGGCTCGGGCAAGGTCGCCGCGCGAGCGAGCGGGGTCAGCCACTCCCAAGTCCGGGGCAGGCCGCGACGCGCGGCGAAGACAAAGCCCTCCGCGAGCGGCGCCCAAGTGCCGGGAGCGGGCGGCGGGCGGCCGCCGAGCGCCTCGCTCAACCACGCCTCGGCCGCGGGGCCGGCGAGCGTGCTTTGTCGCCACGCACCTTCCTCCGCGCTCACCGTCACATCGTCGGCGATGATAAAATCCTCAAGCCGGGCACGAAGCGTCTCACCGGCCGTATGGGCGCTCCAGAGCCACCAGACGTCGTCGCCCCCAGGCACCTGTTCGTGCAGCACGAGGCTCTCCCCGAGGATGCGCCCCTTGGTATTAAGCCACAGGGCCTCGGCGCATTGCCCATGCGCCAATGGGCGCAGGTCCTGGGTGCACTGGCCTTGGAGAAAACTCGCGGCGTCGGGGCCACTGACGCGCAACCACGCCCCGGGGCGGCCGTGAAGGACGCCTTGGGCGGCGGAAAGAAAAAGTTCCAAGCCTCGATGATATGCCATTTAGCGAAATTAGCTGAGAATTCTTGAGAGATTTGATTGACGAAGGGTCGGTGGCGAGGCTTCTTCTGCCTCATCACTTTTCACTTCTCCTGTGCAAACAGGAGTTTTGGGGTAACTAAGAAAGCAAATGCCCGGTCGCTTAGGGGTAGGCGACCGGGCAACTTTTTGTCCGGATTTCGCGCTTGGCGTTCCGCGGGACAACCAGCCTCCGCTTACCGCAGCTTACCGAAGTCCCCAATTTCGACCGCGCGGCGGACGAGCAGGAAGCTCGGGGCTTTCCTCCTCCTTCAATCTCCGCGCCCCCGCCGCCGGGCTTGCCCTCGGGCGCCGCGGTGGGGCATGTTATCGGGTTTCCCCCCATGCACGTCACCTCCGACCTCAACATCGTGGAGACCCGGCCGCTGCCCACGCCCGCGCAACTGCTGGCGGAGCTGCCGATTACGGAGGCGCAGGCTGCCTTTGTCACGTCATCCCGGAGGGAGATTCAGCGCATCATCTTCACCGATGAGCGACGCTTCCTGCTCATCGTGGGCCCCTGCTCCATCCATGATGTCGAGAGCGGACGCGACTATGCGCGCCGCCTCGCGACGCTGGCCAAGGAGGTGGAGGACCGCGTGATGATCGTCATGCGCGTGTATTTCGAAAAGCCGCGCACGACGGTCGGTTGGAAGGGCCTCATCATGGATCCGCACCTCGACGGCTCGGCGGATCTCGCGGCCGGCCTGCGCATGGCCCGGAACTTCCTGCGCGAGATGCTCGACCTCGGGCTGCCGACCGCGACCGAGTTTCTCGATCCCATCATGCCCCAATACATCGCCGACCTGGTGTGCTGGGGCGCGATCGGAGCCCGCACTACCGAGTCGCAGATCCACCGCCAGCTCGCCTCGGGGCTCTCGATGCCGATCGGCTTCAAAAACTGCACCGACGGCGGCTTGCAGGCCGCGGTCAACGCGATCAAGGCCGCCGCCCAGTCCCACACCTTCCTCAGCATCCGGCGCGACGGCGTGCCCGCCGCCGTGCGCACGCTCGGCAACCGCGACTGCCACGTGGTGCTGCGCGGCGGAGCCAAGGGCCCCAACTACTCCCCCGCCCACATCGCCGAGACCGAGGCGCTGCTGGTCAAGGCCGGCCTGCCTCGCTCGATCCTGGTCGACGCCTCGCACGACAACTCCCTCAAGAAACCCGAGCTGCAGCCCGAGGTCATGCGCGCCCTCATCGCCCAGATGCAGGCCGGCAACCGCTCCATCATGGGCGCGATGATCGAGAGCAACCTGCACGCGGGCAACCAGCCCTTCCCCGTGCCCCGTCACGAACTGCGCCCCGGAGTGAGCATCACGGACGGCTGTATCGGCTGGGAAACTACCGAGGCGCTCGTGCGCGAGCTGCACGCCGCGCTCGCTCCCCGCTTCGCCTGAACGCCGCCGCCCGCCCCCGCCCCGGCCGCGTCCGCTCCGCAGCTCCCTCCCCGCTTCCCGCTCCCCCGTCCCTTTCGAAAATGCAAAAAACGTCCGACCTGCACGTCGTCGAAACCCGGCCCCTGCCCACCCCGGCCCAGCTCCTCGCCGAGCTGCCCAAGTCCGAGGCGCAGGCCGAGTTCATCACCGCCGCGCGCCGCGAGATCCAGAAACTCATCTTCACCGACGACCGCCGCTTCCTGCTCATCGTCGGCCCCTGCTCGATCCACGACGTCGAGGCCGGGCGCGACTACGCCCGCCGCCTCGCCGCGCTGGCGGCCGAGGTCCGCGACCGCGTCATGATCGTGATGCGCGTCTACTTCGAAAAGCCGCGCACCACCGTCGGCTGGAAGGGCCTCGTCATGGATCCCCATCTGGACGGCTCCCACGACATCGCCGGCGGCCTCCGCCTCGGGCGCGCTTTTCTGCGCGAGGTGCTCGATCTCGGGCTGCCGACGGCCACCGAATTTCTCGACCCCATCACCCCGCAATACATCGCCGACCTCGTGTGCTGGGGCGCCATCGGAGCCCGCACCACCGAGTCGCAGACGCACCGCCAGCTCGCCTCCGGCCTATCCATGCCCATCGGCTTCAAGAACGGCACCGACGGCGGCCTGCAGGTGGCGATCAACGCGATCAAGGCCGCTTCGCAGCCGCAGACCTTCCTCGGCATCGGGCTCGACGGCGCCGCCGCGGCCGTGCGCACCAGCGGCAACCGCGACTGCCACATCGTGCTCCGCGGCGGCTCGAAGGGCCCAAACTTCTCCGCCGCCCACATCGCCGAGACCGAGGCCTTGCTGCTCAAGTCCGGCCTGCCGGCCTCGATCTTGGTCGACGCCTCGCACGACAACTCGTCCAAAAAACCGGAACTGCAGCCCGACGTGGTGCGCGCCCTTCTGGGCCAGATCCAGGGCGGCAACCGCTCGATCATGGGCGCGATGATCGAGAGCAATCTCGGCGCCGGCAACCAGGCCTTCCCGCAGCCAAAGAGCGCGCTGCGCTACGGCGTGAGCATCACCGACGGCTGCATCGACTGGGAAACGACCGAGCGGCTCGTGCGCGATCTCCACGCCGGCATGGCCGCGCGTTTCGCCTGAGCGACGAGGCGTGTCCCGCCTCGCTCGCGCTCTGCCGACGAGGCGTATCCCGTCCCGCGGGAGAAGTGCAGGGAGCGGATGCCGCGGCGGACTGGCGGCCAGCCGCTCGGGTGAGACGACGCGCGACCACCGCGGATCCCGGCTCGAAGCGGATCCGACGGTCGGAGCCGGAGCGGTGCTGCCGTTTTCGGTAACACGACTCGGGCGGCCGGAAAGCCCGCACTCCGGACTCGGGGCGTAAAAAAGCCCGCGTCGCCGAAGACGACGCGGGCGGTGAAATGACGAGGAAGATGGACTCGAGGCCCCCCGGCCCGGGCCCGTCGCACCCAACACGCGAACAAACGCGGTCGGGGTTGCGGCGGTCCGAGGCGAGCGCTTCTTCCGCAGATCAGACTTCGTAGGCGGGGAGGACCTTGTCGATGGTCACCTTGTCGAGCTTGGCAAAGGCGGGCAGGCCGTGCTCGAAGGTCACCTGGGTCTCGCCCTGGATGAGGGGGGTGGCGTAGCGGATGAACTGGTGGTTCATCGACACGCCGTCCTCGTTGATCCACTCGCGGGGCAGCTTTTTGACGCCGTTGGCGATCTCGGAGAGGGGGGCGAGGCCGGTCTCGATGCTGTAGTGATCGGTTTCGCCGCGCTGGAGGGTGACCATCTTGTCGGTCTCGCCGCGGATGGCGGCCTTGACGGCCCACTGACCGGCGAGGAAGGCCTCGTCGGCGTCGGTCTTGGAGCCCACGTGGGCGGCGCAGCGCTGGGCCATGCCGAGCTTGACGGTGCGGCACTTGATGCCGGGCAGGTTTTGCTCGACCAAGGATTGCAGGTAGTCGCCGGCGCCGCCGAGCTGGGCGTGGCCGAAGGCGTCGGTCTTGTCCTCGGCGGCGATGTAGTTGCCGTCGGCGTCGACGAGGCCCTCGCCGACCACGACGAGGCAGAACTTCTCGCGCTTGAGGACGCGTTGCACGTCGGCGACGAACTTCTCGGTCGAGAAGGCGACCTCGGGGAGGTAGATGAGGTGCGGGGGATCGTGCGGGTGGTCGCGGCGCTTGGCGAGGGCGGCGCCGGCGGCGATCCAGCCGGCGTTGCGGCCCATGACCTCGACGATCTGCACGAG
>JAUVVA010000030.1 GCA_030604905.1 Verrucomicrobiota bacterium
GAGCACGCGCAGTTGGCGCTCAATCCGGGGCTTGAGAGCGCGGAGGTGCGCGAGATGCGTGAGCTCGTCTGGGAGCAGGCGGTGCGCGAGGGCCTGCATGCGCTGGGGAAGGAAGAGGAGGCGCTTCAAAGCAAGCCCCTCACGCTCCCGTGGAAGCTAAAGCTCGCCGACCGTGTGCAGCGAGAGGCGGGGGCCTCGGTCGCTTGGCTCGCCCGCCGCCTCCAGCTCGGGCACGAATCGTCCTTGCGCAGCCGTTTGTGCAAGCTCCGCAAGTCGGTCTTGCAACAAAACGCGGCCTGACCCCCTTGCGCTGGAGGTGCGGGAGCGCGTTTTTCTGTCGCGGGCTTGGAGTCCCGACGCCACCAAAGGGATTCATGGACACACACGTCGCCGTCATCGGCATGCTCAGGTTTCCGAAGGAACGCGTCGCCGAGGCGCTGCCGCATCTGAAGACCTTCGTGGAGGAGACCCGCCAGAAGGACGGGTGTATTTTCTTCGACGTGGCGGAAGACGCCTTCGAACCGGGCGTGATCCGGGTCTCCGAACTCTGGCCCGACAAGGAAAGCCTCGAGCGGCACCTCAAGGCCCCGCACGTGGACCCTTGGCGCGCCGCGGCCCGCGCCTGCGGCCTCGTCGACAGAAAGTTCACCGCCTACGCCATCGGCCACTCGTGGCCGATGTGAGCCGAATCGCTCCCGCCGCGGATCCGGGCTTCACGCTAGCGTTGGGGCGCCCCTGGTAACGTTGGAGCTAAAGCTGACGCCGGTTAAGCCGGCGCGCTATTCAGCCGGGCGCGGGAACGGCCCGTGCGTGGCGGTGTTTCAGATGTCGATCTCGAAAACCGGCATGTCCCAGGCCGACTCGCCGGGGATGTTGACGGGCGTGCTCCAGGTTTTGAGCAGGCTGTCGAGGGGGATGCGGCTGGGGGCGGTCCAGCCTTGGGGGCCGCAGGAGCGCACGATGGGGTTGGGGTCCTCGCCTTCGAGGCGGAGGAGGTGCCAGCCGACGATGCGGCCTTCGCGCACCGCGGGGAGGAGGCAGGCGGAGTGGCGGGCGAGGGTGGCGCGGAGGATGCGAGGGCCTTGCGCGAGGGCCCAGCGCTCCACCTCGTGCGAGTCCTCGCGCCGATCGTGGCGGGCGTGGAAGCGGAGAAAGCTGCGCAGGCCGGCGGCGCGGAGGAATTGTTGCGCATCGGTGAGGTCGACCGGTGCGCGCGGGAAGGCGGCGACAACTTTGGCGGCGAGCGGGGCGGAATCTCCGGAGACAGGCGGCGGGAGATGGAAGCGCACGACCTCGCAGGCACCGCGGCTGAAGTCGCGGTAGGAATGCTTTTCGCGCCGGCCCCAGGGGTTGTGGATTTCGAAGGAACCATTGTTGCCGTCGTTGTAGCCGACGATGACGCAGCCGTGGCCGCCGCCGGGTCCATAGACGCCGGGTTTGAAGGAGACGTAGAGCGGGCCGTCGCGCAGGAGGGCGTGGCGGATGAAGGGGAGGATCTCGCGTTGGAAGCGCGCGAAGTCCTCCTTGGTGTCGAGGTCGGCCCAGAGGCGGGTCTCCGAATAAAAGCCGAGCGCTTCCATGGCGCGCGCCATGTCGCCGGACCAAGTGCCCCGGTGCTTGCGGGAGGCGTCGGAGGAGAGGTGGGCGAGTTGTTTTTGGGTGATGCGGAAGCCGTGGTGACCGGCAATCATGACCGCCGAGGCGGGCACGCAGTAGCTGCCTTCCTGCTTCTCGAGCGGCACGTTTTTCACCTCGAAGCGAGGCGGGGTGGGCGCCCGCAGGTCGAGCGGTTGGAGCTCGCCGAGCCCCACCTCGAGGGGCGGCGGGATGAAGTAGATGGCGCGAATTCGCGCGATGGAATCCGGGTCGAGGGAGTCGAGCGCGAGCAGGAAGGTCTCGTTCTTTTTCACCTCAAAGTAGACGCGGCGGCGGAGGGTATCCACGTGCCGGAAGGTGCCGGGGATCGGCGTCGCGTCCGCATAGTGGAGCGGGGTCTTGGTCAACTCCCGCCAATCGCCGCCGCCGCGGTAGATCGAGCGCACGCCGCGCAGGTAGTCCTGGTCCTCGAGCGAGAGTTGACCGGCCGGGACGGATACGGGAGCGCGGGCCGGATCGGCGGGGACGATGAGGACATGGCGGTCAAGCGCGAGCGGGCCCTCCGGCACCCAGGCGAGACGGCCGAAGAGTTTGGCGCCGCCGCCGCGGGCGCTCCAATCGCGATCAGGAAGTCCCTCGATGGGGCGGGCACCGAGCCCGGTGCCGAGGGTGGCCGTAAGGGCGAGGGCGAGCGCGAGGAGGAGTTGGCGGGCGGATGCCGCGAAGGCACTCATCGTCGGGAGCTTGCGGGGCGGCGCGGGTTTTGGCGAACCCGGATTTTGCGACGCGGCTTCGCCCCCTTACCGACCTGTTCGAGCAGTGGCTGATGTGGCTGAGCTCGGTGCGGCATGAGCGCCCGTGGGTTCGGAACAGGCGCGGGACGCCCATGCCACTCCAAGCCGGCTACGGCTTCTTGGGAACTGCTCTCGCCGCATGACCGCCGACAAGCACCTCGGGCGCCACGGCGCGGAGCTGGGACTCGCCGGCTTGGCGTAACACGCACCCATCGCCGCATCGCTCTTCCGAGCGCAGGTCTGGGACGGTGGAGGCGCGGATCTTGAGCAAGCGTAAGCTCCACCGCGGCTTCGATCCGCGGATCGCTGACAGATGGTCCGGGGACATGGGCGACACTTGGGAGAGATTGACCAAGTATCCGAGGCTAGATTCGGGGGTGGGCGTGAGGGGGCTCGGAGGGCGGGCGATGAAGGCCGAGCCGGGACTCCTGCTGGGGGGCTTCTGTCGGGAGAGAGACGCCCAGTCGGGTCTAAGGGATGCCCCTTGGCAAAAGCTTACCCGCGTAAATCGGCAATGCCCGGCGCGAAGGTTCGGGAAAAACGAACCCAGCGCATGCTTGTTTCGTAAGGGCTGGAATTTGAGCCTCTTGGTGCAACATTTCCTATGACTAATACTCTTCTCGCCCCCACTGCCCCCCGCGTAGGCATCGGTATCGCGACCAAAGATCGCTGGCTGGATCTCCAAGAGACGCTTCGACAGCTGGAGGCAGGCGGTTACCACCGCCGGCACCCTGTTGTGGTCGTGGATGACGGCTCCCGCACCCCCGCGCCTGCGGAGTTATTCAAGAGGCACCCTTGGGTGCGCTTTCTCCGCCACGAGGTCAACCAAGGCTATATCCGGCGCCGAAACGAGATCGCTCGGCTGCTCGATACGGCCTATGTCTTGATCCTGGACGACGACGCCCACCCCATCCTCGGCTCGGTCGACGATGCGGGGGATTACCTCGACGCAAATCCCCAAGTGGGTGCGCTCGCCTGCAACATCCTCTGCGATGAAGCCACCATCCCGGGAGTGCCCCTGAACAGCCGGCCTTTCAGCGTGCAGCGTTTCATCGGATGCGCCCACGTCCTGCGCCGAGAGCTCTTTCTTTCCTTGGGCGGATACCGGGAGGAGCTCGTCCATTACGCAGAGGAAGGCGAATATTGCGCGCGGCTATTTCGGCATGGGTATGAAGTGCACTATTTCCCCGCGATGTTGTTTCGTCACAATGTCGCCGACAGCGGGCGAAATGCCTCGCGCATCGCCTACTTCCAAGGCCGCAATCGTGTCCTGCTTGCGCTCTGGCATTTCCCGTGGTGGGCGCTGCCCTTTCGCCTGGCGTCCGCGTTTGTCGGCAGCCTGGTGTTGGTGCCGCGGGCATGCTACGGCAGTGTCTTGAGCGGCTACCTCGCGGGCCTGGGCGCGGGCCTGCGCTATCGGCGCAACCGAAACCCGCTCCAGCGGGCTCAGTATGCTCGCTGGCGCCGGCTTCCCTGGATCTCCCAGCACCATCATAATCCCGTGAGCGCCACACCCGCCGAAGCGGGGCTGTGTGCAAAATCGACCGCGGCCTGAGCCGGCCGTGGTGGAGGAAGGCGCCCCGCTCGGGGCACGGGCTTGCGGCTCCCTCAGCCGGGATTATTCAGTCGCCCGGGTCGCATCGCGGCGATCTGGCGGCACCCAAAACGGCAGTGGAAACCGCGGATGCCGCCGATGGACGCAGATACCAAGACCTTGGGGCTCTGGAACACCTGTCCTCGTCGGTGATTAGATTCAGCCAATCGGTTCTTCGGGAATCAGCTTTATCTGCGCACGCTGCGCGATCTGCGGTTACTTTCTACTGCCGGAAGGGAATGGCCGCAAAAAGGCGCAAGCGGCGCAAAAAAGCAGAGTGGGCGGAGCGTTGGACTGATTTTGCGACTTCTGCGCCTCTTTGCGGCCAATTCATTCTTAACCGCAGATGTCGCCGATGGACGCAGATAACCAAGACCTTGCGGCTCGGAAACACCTCTCCTCGTCGGTGATCAGATTCAGACAATCGGTTCTTCGGGAATCAGCTTTATCTACGCACGCTGCGCGATCTGCGCTTACTTTATGCTGCCGCAAGCGGCGCAAAAAAGCAGAGTGGGCGGAGCGTTGGACTGATTTGCGACTTCTGCGCCTCTTTGCGGCCAATTCATTCTAAACCGCAGATGCCGCCGATGGACGCAGATGACCAAGCCATTGAGGCTCGGAAACACCTCTCCTTGG
This sequence comes from Verrucomicrobiota bacterium, assembly GCA_030604905.1. Taxonomy (GTDB): domain Bacteria; phylum Verrucomicrobiota; class Verrucomicrobiia; order Opitutales; family Opitutaceae; genus IMCC26134_A. The sequence goes on from JAUVVA010000030.1 coordinate 4,621, forward strand.
CGGTGATCAGATTCAGCTGATCAGTTCAGCGGGAATCAGCTTTATCTGCGCACGCTGCACAGTCTGCGCTTACTTTCTACTGCCGGAAGGGAATGGCCGCAAAAAGGCGCAAGCGGCGCAAAAAAGCAGAGTGGGCGGAGCTTTGGGTTGATTTTGCGACTTCTGCGCCTTTTGGCGGCCACTTCATTCTTAACCGCAGATGCCGCCGATCGACGCAGATATTGTTCGCCCTGAGGGTTCACCCTCCGCCTGCGCCTAAATGATCCCGGCTCGGCGCAGCGCTGCGGATGTCACAATGCGGAAAACCCTCAGTTTACGCATCACGGATGCCTAAACAACAATCTATGCCGCAGTATCTTAAGTCGGTCTGGACGTCGAGGATGATGGGGCGAGAAGGTGCGGCCGTATGTCTCCCAGAACCATCCTCTTCCCTCTGTTTGTCGCCGGGGTCAGCAGCGCCGCGCTCGCCGGTCCCTTTAACCAGAATCTGCTACTAAATCCGGGAGCCGAAGCCGGGCTTACCGGTTGGCAGGTCACCGGTGATGTGATCGCGTCCGGCGATTGGCAGGCTCCCGTCTCCGGCAGCTTTGTCTTCAACACCTCCTACGAGTGGGGCGCTCTCTCCCAGACCGTCGATTTCATTTCCGCCGGTTTCAGCGCCGCCGAGCTCGACGCCGGGGTCAACATCACCTTCAGCCAGTGGGTGGGTGCCCGGTTCGATGCGGGCGTCGAGTATTTTATCCGCGTGACGCTTTTCGACGCTTTCGGGGCGGAGCTTGCGCAACAAGGGGTCGGCAGCGTGCTCCCGCCCCCCGATTTCAGCGGCGGCGACGACGGCGACCTGGGCTTTGATGGCGAGAACTTTATCCCCGGAGATGCGCCGATTCTCGCGCTCGAGTATGCCGGCGAGTCCCTGCCCGCGGGCAGCGGCTGGATTCTGAAATTGTATCAATTCACCGACATCGTCGGCGCGCGCAGCGCCTTGGTGGAGGTGGCGGGCAAAGACAGCAATTTCTGGGGGGGTTACTACGGCGCGGCGTTCGACGACGCTTCGCTGACGGTCTCCGCCACCGTCATTCCCGAGCCTGCCAGTTTCGCGGCCCTCCTTGGTCTGGGCGCCCTCGGAGTCGCCGCGCTCCGGCGCCGGCCGGGCCACCGCGCCGATTAAGAGCATGTAGCCGGTTTGGAGGGGCATGGGCGTCGCGCCGATACGGGGCCCTGCTTACCGAGGTCCGGGAGCGCCCCCCCGTTTCGTCCCGGGTGCTGCGCTGGGCGTCTCGCCCAGCGCCTTCCGGCGAGGTCGCGGGGCGAAGCCTAAGCCAGCCCGCGAGACGCGGGCGCTTCTCAGCCTGGCGAGAACCGGCACTAGCAGCTAGTGTCCCGTCACCGAAGTGATTTGAGTAAATTCGGTCAGAGAATGGCCGCAAAAAGGCGCAAGAGGCGCAAAGAACAAGCAGAGTGGGCGCAGCTTTGGATTGATTTTGCGACGTCTGTGCCTCTTTGCGGCCAATTCATTCTTAAAAAAACGTCCGCGGCTCTATTCCGCACCCACGGGCGAGACGCCCGTGCCACGCAAGCCGCCGAAATTCAGCGGCAACCGTTCGTGTTTGCACGATTTTAACCGAGGACAGGCACCTTGGAATTGACCAAGAGCGCCGGGGCATTCTCACCTATTTTATCAGGTCCGTCCGGATCTATTCGCTCGAGCCCATCACTGATGATCAACCGTCGCAATCTTCTCTGCTGCGCCTCCCTTGGCGCGGTCGTCTCACTCGCTTCGCCTGCGGTCGCGCAGGTCGTGTTTACGTTTACCGGCACGGTCGCCCACGTGCCGCGGGAGATTTCGCATTTCGCCGTGGGCGATCCCATCTCCATCACCTTCGTCTCAATGCCGCTGGTTACGGGAGACGGCTCGCTCAGCATGACCCAACCTGGCCCCTCGGGTAACTATCAGTGGCACGAGGAGCTCATGGCTGATCCCCAGATTTGGGCGAGTGTCTCTTTCACCGGAGCGACCGGGGTCTGGAGCCGACCCGATAACGACGAGGAAGCGCCGGAGTCGTCGGTGTATTTCGGCGACATCGATCTCGCTTCGCGTTACTTTTTGGCTGTGGCCTATGCGGATTACGAGGTCCCTGGCGCCACGATGGGCCTGAGTTCCGGTGGCTTTCCGGTCGTGGGGATTTTGGTCCAAGGTTTGGTGCCTTTCGGCTCCGACTATACCTTTGGCGCTCCGACGCCTCCGGAGATGACGGGGTTCTTTGCTGATTTCGTTGGATCCCACTCGTTCACCTTCTCCGGTAGCAACTCGCTCATCGACCTGGACATCGATCCTGGCGAGGGAGTGGTCTTGCGGAGCGTGATGATCGACTTCACCCAAATGTCCATCGCGGTCATTCCGGAGCCGGCCGCGGCCGGTTTGCTCATGGGCATGCTGGGCGCGAGCGCCGCGTTTGGCCGGCGACGGGCGCGGGCGGGGGGCTGAACGATCCCGGGCTCAGGTCACGGCGGTGCCTGCCATGAAGGCGAGCACGAAGAGGATCGCGCAGATCGCGAGGAAGATGAAGAAGAGGATCTTTGCGATGCCGGCGAAGGCACCAGCCACGCCGCCGAATCCAAGCGCGCCGGCGATGAGGGACACGATTCCGAGGATGATTGCCCAAGTAAGCATGGTGAGGTGGGGTTGGGTTTGTTGATCAAGGCCAGGCGCCTGAGGCGGCTGGCGGACGGGTGAAGCTACGCCGGGCCGAGCCCGTTCTCCATGGGGGAGGGGCGGGCACGGCGCGCGGCACGTCTCCCGGCGCCAGCACCGGAAGATCACGCGAATCGTCGCGATCCGTGGCGGCGGCGGCGCGGCGGCGCGGCGGGGCGGAAGCGCCGCCCGCCAACCACGACCGGACGAGCGCCGCGAAGCGCACGGCGCTTTCCGGAGCGGCCCTCGGGATGGGAGCGGCCCCCGCTATCCGCCAAGCGGCGCCCCGGCTACCGTGCGCGTTCCTTGCGCTCCGTTTTCTTCAGTTCCGCCGACACGCTCTGGCGCACGCTCGTCGTCAGCCTCCTGGCTTATCTCTGCCTCGTGGTGCTTCTGCGTGTCTCCGGCAAACGCACGCTCTCGAAGATGAACGCCTTCGACTTCGTGGTCACGATCGCGCTCGGCTCCACCCTCGCCACGATCCTGCTAAACAAGGACACCTCACTGGCCGAAGGCGTCCTGGCGCTCGGACTCCTCGTCGGCCTGCAGTTTCTCATCACGTGGACAAGCGTGCGCGTGCGCTGGATGCGAAAGCTCGTGACCGGCGAGCCCACGCTCCTGCTGCATCGGGGGCGCATGCTCGGGGACGCGCTGCGACGCACGCGCGTGACCGAGACCGAGGTGCTGGCGGCGCTCCGCTCGCGTGGCTGCGCCGCGCTGCAGGACGCGGAGGCGGTGGTCTTGGAGACCGACGGTTCGCTGAGTGTCGTGCGTCGGAGCGACCCGAGCGAGCCCGCCGCCTCCACCTTGCGCGGGGTGAAGTAGGCGCCGAGAACGCCCGCTTCGCGACGTCCGCGCCGGGCCCGACAGCGAGTTAACCGAGTTGCGTCCTCCGGCGACCACCGGAGCGCCGGCCCGGGCCCGCCTCGGAAGCATCGCCCATGGGGGTGCTTTTTCCGCGTGGGCACGGTCTTTAGGCAGCATGAGAGACGACCGCGGGCCCCGCAGAAAGAATCGCCGTCGCCGCGCGCGCCGGGGACGGGATGGTCGCACCGTGGGGCGAGCGCGTGGCGCCTTGAGGATGTTCCGGCAGGCGTCGGCCCTGGCGCTCGCGCTCACCGCCTTCCTTCTCCTGGTCGTGGATGGAGATGCCGAGACTGTCGCGGGCGACGATGCCGAGGAGGTCCTCGGTGCGCAGGTGGAGCAGGTCGCGGAGCCGGGCGCGGACCTTTACACCGCGACCGCCGAGGCGGTCGGGAGCATCCACCGAGTTTGGCAGGGATTTCAGGCGAGCCTCCCCAGATTGCTGATCGCGCTGACGCTTCTCGTCATCGGCTGGGCGGTGGCGCGCGGGGCGCGTTGGCTCGCGCGCAAGGTCACCAACTCCTGGGAAAAATCGGACGCCATCAGCGCCTTGGCGGGGATCGGGGTTTGGTTGGTCGCCATCGGCCTGGCCACCAGCGTGATCGCGGGGGACATGCGGGCGCTCTTGGGTTCGCTCGGCCTGCTGGGGCTCGCCTTGTCTTGGGCGCTGCAAACGCCGATCGAGAGTTTCACGGCGTGGTTGTTGAACTCGTTTCAAGGCTACTACCGCGTGGGTGATCGCGTGGCGGTGGGCGAGGTGTTTGGCGACGTGGTGAAAATCGATTTCCTCACCACCACGGTGTGGGAAACCGGTTCGCCGCAGCGGCCCGGCTATGTGCACGCCGAGCAAGCCACGGGCCGGGTGTTGACCTTCCCCAACAGCGAGGTGCTCACGGGGACGATCGTGAATCTCACCCGCGACTTCCCGTATGTCTGGGACGAGCTGGCGGTGAATGTCGCGAGCGAGTCGGACCTGCGCCACGCCATGCGGGTCCTGGAGGGGGTGGCGACCGAACTGCTGGGGGAGCTCATGGTCGGGCCCGCGACGCGCTACGGGGAGTTGCTTCGTCGCGCGGGCTTGAGCGAGCCCGTCGCGACCCGGCCGCAGGTGTTTGTCTCCACGGCGGAATCGTGGACGGACCTCTGGATTCGTTACCTCGTGCCCGCGCGGGAGCGGCGAAAATGGAAGACGGAGCTGATCCTGAGGGTGGGGGAGGCCCTCGCCCGTCCCGAGAACGCGGCCCGCGTTTTCCCGGCCTATCCTCGGCGTCAGATCCAGACGATTGGCCGCGACGGGCAGGCCAAAGCGTGATGGCAAACTCTATACCCCCTTCAGCTGCAGGCGGCGGGTGAGGCGCTGGTTTTCGGCGATGGAGATCAGGCCGGCTTGGACTTTTTTCCAGCCGTTGTCGCGCAGGGAGCGCCAGCCTTGGCGGCGGGCGAGCTCGCGCAGCGCCACGGTGCGCACGTCGGCCGAGAGGGTGTCGACCACCTCGTCGGTGATGAGGAAAAACTCATACACGGCCACGCGACCGCGCTCGCCGGTGCCGCGGCACTCGGGGCAGCCACGGCCGCGCATGGCGCGCACCGCCTCGGGCGCCAGGCCGAGCGAGGCGGCCATCTCCTCGCGAATCTCGGGCGCGATCTCCGGATCGGGCTCGGCGCAGTGCGGGCAGACGCGGCGGGCCAGGCGCTGCGCGACGCTGCACACGAGCGAGGAGCCGATCACCCAGGGCTCGACGCCCATGTCGATCAGGCGGGTGAGCGCGCCGATGCTGTCGTTGGTGTGGAGGGTGGAGAGCACGAGGTGGCCGGTCTGGGCGGAGCGCATGGCGACATCGGCCGTCTCGCGGTCGCGGATCTCGCCGACGAGGCTCACGTCGGGATCGTGCCGCAGCACGGAGCGCAGGCCGGAGGCGAAATCGAGGCCGAGCTCGGAGCGCGTCTGGATCTGCGACACGCCATCGAGCTTATACTCAACGGGGTCCTCGAGCGTGATGATCTTGCGCCGGCCGTCGCGGGCCTGGGCGAGGAGGGCGTAGAGCGTAGTGGTTTTACCACTACCGGTGGGGCCGGTGATGAGGGCGAGGCCCTGGGGCAGGGCGGCGAGCTCCTCCATGAGCGCGCGTTGCTCGGGTTCCATGCCGAGGTGGCCGAGGTCGAGGAGGAGCTTGTCGCGGCCGAGCACGCGCAGGCAGACGGTCTCGCCGTGCGGGGTGGGGATGATGGAGACGCGCAGATCGTAGTGGGCGCCGCCGCGGCTCATGGCGATGCGGCCGTCGTGCGCGACGCGGCGCTCGGTGATGTCGAGCTCGGCCATGACCTTGAGGCGCGAGATGAGGGCGCCGTAGTGGGCGCGCAGGCCCGGGGGCAGGGGCACGTCGTGGAGGAGGCCGTCGATGCGGTAGCGCAGCTTCACCGTGCCGGCGAAGGGCTCGAGGTGGATGTCGGTCGCCTCGAGGCGGAGGGCCTCGGAGAGGAGCTGGTCGACGAAGTGGATGATGGTGGCGTCGTCGGGCGCGTCGGAGCCCTGCACGTCAAAGACGATCTCGCCGCTCTCGCCGGGCACGGGGCTGCGCTCGGTGCGGAGGCGCTGGATGGTGTCGGCGCCGAGGCCGTAGTGCTGGCGCACGAAGTCGCGCAGCGCGGAGGGGCCGCAGAGGCGGGCGCGCACGCGCAGGCCGAGGAGCAGGCGCAGGCGGCCGAGCTCGGCGAGGGTGGGGGGCTCGGCAAAGGCGGCCAGGAGCGTGCCTTCCTCGACGGCGAGCGGGGCGAAGCGGTGTTCGAGGGCGAGGGCGGAGGGCACGCGCTCGAGCACCTCGCGCTCGACGGTGAGGTCGGCGAGGGCGACAAACTCGAGGCCGTGGGCTTCGGCGGCGGCGCGGTAGGTGGCGCCCTCGGGGGCGAGGCCGAGATCGGCGACGGCGCGGTGCAGGGGGATGTTTTGCAGCTCGGCGCGGCGGCGGGCGACCTCGGCCTGGGCGGCATCGATCGGGGTGATGCGGCCGAGGGCTTCGAGAAAGGGGTCGGGCGTCGTCAGGGTCTGGGCCATGGCGGGGAGAGTGTGCAGATATGCCGCGCCGAGGCAAAGCCGTGTCTCGGGTTTGGCGCTTGGGCGATCGCGTGGGCGCACGGTTTTTCGTGCGCTTTGGCGCGGCTTGCTGCTTGGTGGGGGGACGGGAACTTCTCTCACCAATCGTCATGGGCTCCTCCTCGCGTCGCGGCACTTTCCCCACTTTCGCCGATTTGCGGCCGGGCACCTTGCGCGGCGCGGAGGGGTTTTTTCGGGCGGGGCGGGTCGAGGAGGGGGCCTGGTGGCTGGTGACGCCGGAGGACGAGCTGGTTTTTCTGCGCGCGGTGGCCGGGGTGAATCGTCATGGGCGGGCCGGCCCGCCGCCGACCTTGCGCAGCGCCTACGCGCGCAGCGTGGAGCAGCTCTACGGGCCGACGGCGGGCACGGGGCAGGACTGGGCGCGGACCACGGCTACGCGGTTGCACACCTGGGGCGTGGACACGGTGGGGCCCTGGGCGGACGCGGGGCTGGTCGACCGGGGTTTTTATTTCACGGCGCTGGCGGACTTCGCGCGCATGCCGGAGTTTCCCGTGCTGCACGGGCCGGGGCTGCGCCTGCCGGATGTGTTTGATCCTCGCTGGCCGGCGGCGGCGGAGGCGCATGCGGCGGCGGTGGCGGCCCCCTGGGCGGGCCGGCCCGAGCTGGTGGGCTGGTTCACCGACGACGGGCTGGGCTGGGGCTCGGCGGACCCGCTGCGGCCGGGCTTGTTTCAAATTTGCCTGAGCCTGGAGCCGGCGCACGCGGCGTATCACGCGGCCTGGGAGTTTGCGCTCGCGGCCAACGGCGGGCGGCTGGAGGCGGTGGCGCGGCGCTGGGGCTTGGAGCCGGCGCAGCGCGAGCGCCTGCGGCAGCTGACGCGCGAGGATCGGGGCCTGGGCGGGGCGGCGTTTGCGGAGGACGCGGCTCGTTTCGCGCGCGAGTTTGCCCGGCGTTATTTTTCGGGGACGGCGCGGGCCCTGCGCGCGGCGGATCCCTCGCATTTGTTGCTGGGCTGCCGTTTCGCGCATCCGCCGCCGGCGGCGGTGCGGGCGGCCTGCGTGGCGCCGGATGTGGACGTGGTCTCGTGGCGGCTGCGGGCGGGCGCGAGTTTCGCGGCGCAGGCGGTGGCCGCGGCGGGGGAGGGGCCGCAGTGGGTGACGGGCGGCGGGCTGAGCCACGGGGATTTTCGCAAGCTGCCGCTGCGCGACGGCACGGGGCCGACGCGGCTGGAGCGGCTCCTGCGGGCGGGGCGCGAGGGGCTGGTGGCGGCGTGTCGCGATCCGCGCACGGTGGGGATCGAGTGGGCGCACTGGGCGGATGGGAACGAGGAGGCGCCGCCCTTCGGGGCGGGGCTGGTGCACGCGGACGACGACGAGGCGGTGGAGCACACGGAGCTGCTCACCCACATCCACCTGCGGGCGCGTGCGCTGCACGCGGCCGGGGCGAGGTAGGGGACGCTGGTCGCGGGCGCATGGACCGGCCTGGTGGCCGGCGATTCGCGGAGGAGCGGCGCCAAGCGCTCGGAACGGCTCCGCCGCTCCGCCAGGTGGGTGTCCGGCGAGGCCGGGCTACTTGACGCGGACTTCGCGGCCGGTCTTCGCGCTCTCGTAGATCGCGTCGAGGATCTTTTGCACGGCGAGGCTCTCGGCGGGCTTCACGTAGGGCTCGGCCTTGCCAAGGAGCACGTCGACGAAGTGCACCATGCGGTTCGGGTGGACGAGGTTGGGGCGCGGCGAGACGGTCTCGGTGGCGTAGCCGTAGTCGGTTTTCCGATACAGCTCGAGCGGCGGGAACTTGAGGCCGGCCTCGGTGCCGAAGAGCTGGGTGCCGTTGTAGTCGCCCATGGGCTGATGCGCGGCCCAGGAGGCCTCGAGGAGCACGGTGCGGCCGCTCTTGAGCTTGATGAGGGCGACGGCGAGGTCGTCGACGTCGAACTTGGCGTTGGGGTCGATCTCGCTCTTGCCCCAGGAGCCGGAGCCCTGGCCGCGGGGGCCGAACTGGGCGTAGGTCTGGCCGGAGACGGCGGCGGCGTCGAACTCGCCCATGAGGTAGAGGCAGCGGTCGAGGGCGTGCACGCCGATGTCGTAACAGCAGCCGCCACCGGCGAATTTTTTCTGGGTGAACCAGGAGCCGATGCGGGGGATGCCGGAGCGGCGGGTCCAGGCGGTCTTGGCGTGGTAGACGTCGCCAAGCACGCGGTCGGCGATGAGTTGCTTGGCGGTCTGCACCTCCCAGCCGAAGCGGTTGTTCTGGCCGACCATGAGGAGGAGGCCGCGCTTCTTGGCCTCGGCGACGAGCTTGGCGGCATCGGCGGCGCGGGTGGCCATGGGCTTGTCGAGCATGACGTGCTTGCCGGCGCGGAGCGCGTCGAGGGCGGCCTGGGCGTGGAGGTAGTTGGGGAGCGCGATGGAGACGACGTCGATGTCGGGGCGCTTGAGGAGCGGGAGGTAGTTTTGGACGAGCTCGGGGATGCCGAAGCGGTCGGCGGCCTCGCGGCCACGCTCGGGCGAGACCTCGGCGAGCGCGACGACGCGGGCCTGCGGGTGTTGTTGAAAGCTCTGGATGTGGTCGAGCCCGATGGCGCCGGCGCCGATGACGGCGACCTTGATCTGGCGGTCGGGCGGGAGCGTGGCGAAGGGCGAGGCGGAGGCTTTGGCGGCGGATTTCTTGGGCATGGGGAGCGGCGCGCGAGCGATGGGGGGCGAAGGAGGAGGGGGAGGAGACGGTGGAGACGGGGGAGGCGAGGGAGGCGGTGGGGGCGGTGGGTTTAGGCGCGGCCCCAAGACTTGAGGGTCTCGAGGGAGAGGCGGGCGGACTCGAGGGGATCGTGATTGTATTTCTCGATCTCGATGACCTGCCACTCGACGCAGCCGATGGAGTCGATGGCGGCGAAGACGGAGGGGAAGTCGACCGGGCCGGTGCCGAGCTCCTTCTCGTCCTTGAGGTGCACGAGGCGCACGCGGCGGCCCTGGCGGCGGAGGAAGGAGGCGGGGTCGTCGCCGCCGACCTTTACCCAGAAGAGATCGGCCTCGCAGAGGAGGTGGGCGGGCGGGGCGGCGTCGAGGATGCGCTCGAAGGCGGTGAGGCCGTCGATGCGGGCCATCTCGAAGTCGTGGTTGTGGTAGTGGAGCTGGATGCCGTGGGCGGCGAGGCGGCGGCCGTGGACGGCGAGTTCCTCGCCGAGAGCGGCGCAGGCGGCGGTGGTGGCGAGCAGGGCCTTGGGGAACCAGGGCACGATGACGTGGCGCGAGCCGAGGGTGAGGGCGTCGGTGATGACGGTGTTGGGCGAGTTGCGGAGGGCGTCGATGCCGACGTGCATGCCGGAGACCTGGAGGCCGGCGGCGCGAACGGCCTCGGCGGCGCCCTTGGCGTCGAGGTTGCCGTAGCCGGCGGTCTCGACGCCTTGATAGCCAAACTTGGCGAGGGCGGCGACGGTGGCGGCGAAATCGTTTTTAACGTGGTCGCGGACGGACCAGAGCTGGAGCGAGACGGGGATGTGGGCCATGGGTGGGGAGGGGAAGGATGGACTCTTCTGCGGGATCGGGGGCGGGGGCAAGCAGCGGAAGCTGGATTCGTTTGGCGCGGAAATAGATTTTCCGGTCAAGCGAGAGCGGGGGCCGCGGCGTTTGCGGGTGGCGCCGGCCGGGTGCGGGATCATCGTGCGGAGGCGCAAAAAAGCGGAAGCGCCGGGGGGGCGGCTTCCGCTTGGAAAGGGAGAGGAGAGCGAGAGGAGCGACGGCGGAGCGTCGGGGAGGCGGGGGAGTCTCAGGCGTCCTCGAGTTTGCCGCGCACGCTCTTCTTGTCGGACTTCTCCATCGGAATCTCGTTGTTGGTGGTGACCATGAAGACGGGGGTCTTGGTCTTCACCCAGACTTGCTGTTCCTTGAAGTGTTTGGCGGGCACGTTCTCGATCGCGTCGGCCATGGACTTGGCGGGCATGAGGCGGCCTTTTTTGGTGGTGTTGAATTCGTAGGCGGCCTTGTGGATGCGTTCGGGCGCGCTGGTCACGGAGGCGTCCTCGGGGATCTGCAGCACCCAGCCGGTGAACTCGCCGGAGGGCAGCTTGCCGTCGGGGTCGGAGATGAGGATGGAGAACTGTTTCTTCACCGCGGGCGGCTTCTCCTCGTCGACCTCGGGCTGCGCGGCCAGGTTGAGTTCCTCGATGATCTGACGGAGCAGGGCGGGGTCGAGGTCGTTGCGTTTCAAAATTTCGGCAACCTGGTTAACGTCAATCTTTGGCATGGCGTGCGAGCGGTGAAGAGCCCACGAAGGGGACACACATGGATTTGAAAGTAAAGGCCGGCGGGGAAGCGCAGAGCGCGGACGAGCTTTTCGACGTGGTCGACGAGCAGGACCGCGTGGTGGGGCGCGCGCGCCGGGCGGAGGTGCATGCGCGGCGGCTGCGGCACCGGGCGGTGCACGTGTTGTGTTTCGACGAGGCGGGGCGGGTGTTTTTGCAACGGCGCTCGATGGCCAAGGACTCGGCGCCGGGCAAATGGTGCGCCTCGTGCTCGGGTCATCTGGACGCGGGCGAGGACTACGCGGCGGCCGCGCTGCGCGAGCTGGCCGAGGAGATCGGCGCGCGGGTGGAGCCGGCCGCGCTGGAGCCCTGGCTGCGCCTCGAGGCCTGCCGCGAGACGGGCATGGAGTTCGTGTGGGTGTATCGCGTGCGGCACGCGGGGCCCTTCACGCTGCACCCGGCGGAGATCATGGACGGGGCGTGGTTTGAGCGCGGGGCGCTGGAGACGGCGCTGCGGGAGCGCCCGCGGGATTTCGCGGGCGCCTTTCGCTACCTTTGGGCGCGGCTGAGCTGGTAAGCGCGGCCGGCGGGGCGCCCAAGGCGGGCGCCGACCGCACCCGGTGAATCAGCGCACGGGGCGCAGCTGGATGCTGTCGACCAGGCGGTCGTGGCTGAGGATGTCGGTCACGACGATGAGCTTGTCGCCGACGCGCACGCGGCCGGCGCGCACGAGCACGCTGATGGCCTTTTCGATGGTGTCGTTGGGGTCGGATTCCAGGGCCATCATGAAGGGCTCCACGGCGCGCAGCAGGCGCATCTGGCGCAGGGTCTCGACCGAGTTGGTCATGGCGAAGATCGGCGCGTGCACCGGGCGCATGGCGGCGAGGCCTTCGGCCATGTAGCCGCGGCGGGTGAAGGTGAGCAGGGCGGTGCCGGGCATCTCGTTGGCGAGGTGCACGGCGGCGGCGAGCAGGCGGGGCTTGTCGCCCTTGAGGTGGGCGGGGTCGGGAAGCGGGTCGTGGTCCTCGGATTCGACGCGGCGGGCGACCTTTTGCAGGATCTCGACGCACTCCATCGGGTAGCGGCCGACGGTGGTCTCGCCGGAGAGCATGACGCAGTCGGCGCGCTCGTGCACGGCGTTGGCGACGTCGGTGATCTCGGCGCGCGTGGGCATGGGCTGCGTGATCATCGACTCGAGCATGTGCGTGGCGATGATGACGGCCTTGCCATGGTCGAGGCAGCATTTCACCGCGCGGCGCTGGATCGAGGGCAGCTCCTCGAAGGGGCACTCGATGCCGAGGTCGCCGCGGGCGACCATGAGGGCGTCGGTGGTGCGGACGATCTCGTCGAGGTTGCTGATGGCGGACTGGTCCTCGATCTTGGCGATGATGCGGGCGGCGGACTTTTGCTGGCGCAGAAACTCGCGCAGGGTGTCGATGTCGGCCGCCTCGCGCACGAAGGAGAGGGCGATGAAGTCGACGCCCTCGTCGACCGCGACGAGTGTGTCGGCGCGGTCCTTCTCGGTGAAGGAGGGCAGGTTCACCTTGACGCCCGGGAGATTGATGTGGCGGCGGGATTTGAGCTCGCCCTGGGTGAGCACGCGGCAGCGGATGCGGGCGTCCTTCTTTTCCAGGACCTCGAGGCGGATGAGGCCGTTGTCGACCAGCACGGTGTCGCCGACCTTGATGTCGTTGACGAGGTCGCGGTAGTTGACGTCGACGCTGCGCACCTCCTCGGAGGATTCCTGGCCGGCGCCGCCGGGGCGCACGGTGAAGTCGAAGATCTCGCCGGTTTCGAGGCGGATGGGCTGGGCGACGTCGCCGGTGCGGATCTCGGGCCCCTTGATGTCCATCATGATCGCGATCTCGCGGCCGACGCGGGCGGAGACGGCGCGGATGCGGCGGATCACGGTGCGGCACCACTCGTGGGTGGCGTGGGCCATGTTGAGGCGGGCGACGTCGGCTCCGGCGCGGATGAGCTTCTCCAGCATCTCCTCCGACTCGGTGGCGGGCCCGAGCGTGAAGACGATCTTGGTGCGGCGAAACTCGGCAAAGGTGTGCGGCGTGGTGGACATGATCGCCGCCGAAGAAAGACGGCGCGCGCGCCGCATGCCAGCGCGGACTAAGCGCCTTTCTTGGCGAAAGCGTCAAATCCGTTGCGGGAGATTTCTGCGCGATATCTCGCAGAATCTACCATTCCCAGGCGGCGGTGCCTCCGCCGGGGGCGACGACTTCGAAGGCGCAAGCGGCGCCGAGGCGGGTGCGGAGGGGGGCGAAGCTTTGCTCCACGGCGGCGAGGGAATTGCAGTCGCGGCTGAGGTGGGTGAGGAAGACGCGGCGCCAGCCGGGGTGGGCGGTGGCCTCGAGCAGCTCGCAGGCGGCGGTGTTGGAGAGGTGACCGTGGCGGCCGGAGATGCGTTGCTTGGTGCTCCAGGGGCGGCGGTGGTCGGCCTCGAGCAGCCTGGGGCAGTGGTTGCTCTCGACCACGACGACGTCGGCCTCGCGGAGGTGGCGGTGCACGTGGCCGGGGGCGTGGCCGAGGTCGGTGAGCCAGGCGAGGGAGCGGCGCGGGGAGAAGAGGTCGTCGGCGTGGCCGTGGGCGAAGCGGAAACCCACCGGCTCCTGCGCGTCGTGCGGCACGGAAAAGCTGGTCACTTCGAGGTCGCGGACGCGGAAGGTGGAGCCGGTCTCGAAGAGGCGCCAGCTGGCCTCGCGGCCGGCCTTGGCCTGGACGGCGCGGGCGGTGGCGGCGTTGGCGTAAATCTCGGCGCGCGGGTGTTTCTTAAAACCCTCGACGCCGGCGGCGTGGTCCCCGTGCTCGTGGGTGAGGAAGACGGCGTCGATCTCCTCCATGCGGGTGCCGGCGGCGCGGAGCAGCTCGTTGAGTTTGCGCCAGGAGAAGCCGGCGTCGATGAGCACGCGCGCGCCCTCGGTTTGGAGGAGGGCGCAGTTGCCGGCGCTGCCGCTGCCGAGGATCTGAAGACGCATCGCCATGTGCGAGGGCAGGCCTAGGGCGCGGGCGGGGCCGCGCCAGCCAAAAAGGCGCGGTCCGTTGACCATCGGGCGATTTTCGGCTGTCTTGGCCGGTTCTTCATGGCCAAGTCCGCTTCCACTTCCGCCGCCGCGTCTCGCAAACGCCCGTCCGTCCGCGCCCTGCGCGGCACGGTCTTCGTGACGCGCCAGGTGCACTTCAACGCCGCGCACCGCCTCCACAATCCTACGAAGAGCGCGCGCTGGAACGCCGAGACCTACGGCCCCTGCAACAACGAGCGCTGGCACGGCCACAACTACGTGCTCGAGGTCACGGTGGCCGGCGAGCCCGACCCCGAGACCGGCTACCTGCTCGATCTCGGCGAGCTGAAGGGCCTGCTCGAGGAGCGCATCGTGCGCGCCTGCGACCACCGCAACCTCAACGAGGAGGTGCCCTTCCTGCGCGACGTGATCCCCTCGACCGAGAACCTCGTCATCGCCTTTTGGAACGAGCTCGAGCCGCACATCCGCAACGGCCGCCTGCACTCGGTGAAACTCTACGAGACCCCGCGCAACTTCGCCGAATACCGCGGCCCTCAAGCCTCCCTCTAAACCGACCAAGCCCATCCCGATCCCGCCCGCGCCAGCTAACCCCGCACCGCCGGGGCTACGGTTATCGTCTCCAACCGCCTGGCCTCCGCCGCCTCCACCGACCGAGAAGAAAAACGACATGCCCGCGAAGAAGAAAAAAACCGCCGCCGCCGCCCCCGGAAAAAAAGCCGCGTCCGCCGCCGCGTCCCCCGCGTCCGCCGGGAAGACCATGTATCTGCACCGCGTCGCCGGCGGTCCCGCCCCGCGGCTCGCGCGCGCCTACGACGCGAAGTTCGCCGTGTCGCCCGCCTACCGCGACAGCCTGCCCGACATGATGGAGGCGGTCGACGCCATCCCGGGCGCGCCGGTGGCGATCCAGCAGGTCGGTGTATCCGGTTTTAAACTACCGCTCAAATACCGCGCGCGCTCCGGTCGCGCCGTGCACACGCTGGAGACCTCGGTCACGGGCACCGTCTCGCTCGAGGCCAGCCTGAAGGGCATCAACATGAGCCGCATCGTGCGCTCCTTCTACGACCATGCGGACGAGGTGGTGACGCCCGGCTTCGTGGCGAAGATCCTTGAGGTCTACCGGCGCGACGTGGGGGCCCTCTCCGCGCGGCTGCGCCTCGATTTTTCCTACCCCATCCGGCAGCGCGCGCTGCGCAGCGGCCTCGAGGGCTGGCAATACTACCGCGCGGCCTTCCTCGGGCGGATCGACGAGCGCGGCCGCGTGCGGCGCTTCCTCGAGCTCGATTTCGTCTACTCGTCCGCCTGCCCCTGCAGCGCCGAGCTCTCGGAGCACGCCCGCGACGTGCGCGGGGTCTACGCCATCCCGCACAACCAGCGCTCGAAGGCGCGCGTGCTGGTGGAGCTGGCGGCGGGCGCGGAGCTCCACCTCGAGGAGCTGCGCGACCACGTGCTGCGCGGGCTCGTGACCGAGACGCAGGTGATGGTGAAGCGCGAGGACGAGCAGGCCTTCGCCGAGCTCAACGGCGCGCACATCAAGTTTGTCGAGGACGCGGCGCGCCTCGTCTACGCGGAGCTCGCGGGCGACAAGCGCATCGCGGACTTCCAGGTGGCCTGCTCGCACCTCGAGTCGCTCCACTCGCACGACGCGGTCAGCGTGATCTGCAAGGGCGTGCCCGGCGGTTTCACTGCGGAGTTCGACGCCTTCCGCGACCTCGTGTGCTGAGCCCTTTTCTTGACCGCGGATGACGCGGATGGGCGCGGATGCAGGCAGAAATCCGCAACCACGGATGGCACGGATTCACACGGAGAGGAGCCGCTCAGCCGACATCATGCAGCCCCGGAAGCAAAACGCGTTTTGCTTCCGGGGCTGCATGATGCCGGCTCAGACCGAGCCTTTGTCCGTGATAAACGTGCCACCCGTGTTTTAAGAAATCTGCGCCCATCCGCGTCATCAGCGGTCAAAAACGCTTCTCTCAACTTCCCATGAAATCCGCGGCTAAAAACAAAAAGGCTCCGCTCATCCTCATCACCGGCGCGAGCCAAGGCCTCGGCGAGGCGATCGCGCTCGGCTACGCGCGTCGGCACCGCGGCGCGCGGCTGGCGCTCGTGGCGCGGCAGGGCGACAAGCTCGAGGCGGTGGCGGAGCGTTGCGCCAAGCTCGGCGCGGATTCGCACGGTTTTGCCTGCGACGTCGCCGACGAGGCCGCGGTGGGCCGTTTGCCGGCGGCGCTCGCCAAGCGCTGGCGCGGCGCGGTGCCCGACATCGTGATCAACAACGCCGGCCGTTTCGCCCCCGCGCGTTTCGCCGACACCACGCCCGCGCTCTTTGACGAGATGCACCACGCCAATCTGCGCTCGGTCTATCTCGTGACGCGCGCCTTCCTGTCCGCGATGCAGCGGCGCGGGAGCGGCGACCTGGTGTTCATCAGCTCCATCTGCGGCAAGATCGGGCTCGATGGCTGCGCGGCCTACACGATCGCCAAGCACGGTTTGAGCGGCCTGGCCGCGGCGCTGCGCACCGAGACCAAGGGCAGCGGCCTGCGCGTGCTCGCGGTGCACCCGGGCGCGATCGACACGCCGGTGTGGAAGGACGTGCCGGTGGCGCGCGAGCGGCTGATGCGCGCCGAGAGCGTGGCCGAGGCGGTCGTGGCGCTCACCTCGCTGCCGGGCGACACGGTGGCGGAGGACATCCTTCTGCGACCCGGCCCCGGCGATTTGTGAGCCCGACGGCTGAGCCGGCATCGAAACCGGAATCCGCGGTTGAATCAAAAGCGCGGGCTGCGGATCGGGGTTTCGACCGCGAGCACGCTGAGCGCGCCGCTGCGCTGGCGATAGGCGGCGCGAATCTCCTCGATGGCGGCGCGAGCCGCGGGCGTGTCGGGGTGCACGATGACGAGCACGCGGCTGCGGATGCGGCCGATCTCGCTCGCCTGGTCGGCGCGCCATTGGCCGTAGGCGTCGAGCACGGTGAGTCCGTCGGGGAAACGCGGGGTGACCTCCTCGTCGAGGAAGCCGCGCCAGGCGGCCTCGGCGGCGGAGAGGCGGGGGCCCTCGGCCTCGGCGGGGGCGATGCCGAAGTAGAGCTCGGTGCGCAGCCAGGCGTCGGGCGCCTCGGCGAAGGCGGGTGACCTTTGCCCAGACGTCGCAGGGGCGGCGGACGCGCCCGCTCCGGGTGGGCGCGGGGGATGATGGCAGGCGCCGAGCAGGGCGCAGGCGAGGACGAGCAGGGCGGGCCGAAGGTGCATGATGCCGGCTTCTAGCAGGGCTCGCGCCGCGGCAACGCCCTCCCGCGAAGGTCCCCGCGCCGGCTCAGATCGACCAGTTCCAGGCCTGCAACTCGTCCTGCGTGCGGGACTCGACGGCGGTCTCGCGTTTCTTGCGGGAGCGCACGACGAGGTTCTCGTTTTTGTAGTAGGCGATGCTGTTGTCCGGGATGCTTTCGAGCAGCCAGACGTTGGCGCCGACGATGGATTGGTTGCCGATGCGGGTGTCGCCGCCGAGGATGGTGGCGTGGGCGTAGATGGTCACGTGGTCGCCGACGTCGGGGTGACGTTTCACGCCTTTGACGGGGTTGCCGTCGGTGTCGACCTCGAAGGACTTCGCGCCGAGCGTGACGCCTTGGTAGATCTTCACGTGGTGCCCGATGGTCGCGGTCTCGCCGATGACGACGCCGGTGCAGTGGTCGATGAAGAAATACTCGCCGATGCGGGCGCCGGGATGGATGTCGGTGCCGGTGCGCTCGTGGGCGAACTCGGTGATCATGCGCGGCAGGAGGGGCACGCCGAGGCGGTAGAGCTCGTGGGCGAAGCGTTGGAGGGAGACGACGAGCACGCAGGGGTAGGCGAGGATGATCTCCTCGACGTGGCGCGTGGCGGGGTCGCCGGCGTAGGCGGCCTGCACGTCGGTCTGCACCACGCGGCGCAGCTCGGGCAGGCGGGCGAGCACGGTGTCGGCGACGTGGGCGGCGCGGGCGGAGGCCGCGGTGGGATCGGTGCCGGCGCTGCGGGCGAAGCGTAGGGATTTTTCGACGTCGTTGCGCAGGCGTTCGTGCACGGAGACGAGGCGGCGGCGGGTGTGCTCGCGGACGGCGTCGCGGGTGAGCGGCTCGGTCTCGAAGTAGCCCGGGAAGAGCAGGTGCATGACGTCCGAGGCGAGGCGGTTGACGGAATCCTCGGAGGGGAGGTTGCTGCCGTCGAGGTGGTTGATGCCGCCGGCGGTTTCGTAGGAGCGAAGCAGGGCCTGGAGGGTGTCGTCGAAGGTCATGGCTGGCCGCGCCGGAAGGGCGGAGAAGGGGACCGTCCGGAGGATGCGGCGGGGGGTCAAAACCGATTTTGAAAATCCTTCATTTTCGGGCTTGTCAGCCCGGGGCGCGTTTGTCTGCCTCCGCCTTCCTCTTTGTCAGTCATGCTCAGGTGGTGGAATTGGTAGACACACACGTTTGAGGGGCGTGTGCCGTGAGGCGTGCAGGTTCGAGTCCTGTCCTGAGCACCATTTTAAGAGGTATCTCCGCGAGGGTCGGGCATTTGCCGGCGCTCGGAGCTTAGCCCCCGGCGAGGAGGAGTTTCCCCGCCATGATGACCACGCCGACCAGGCCGCCGATGACGGCGCCGTTGAGGCGGATGTATTGGAGGTCCTTGCCGACCCGGCTTTCGAGTTGGCTTACGAGATCGCGGTCCTGGAGGCGGTTCAGGGATTGGCGCGCGGTGGAGCCAATCACGCCGTGGTGGCGGGTGACGATGCTGCCGAGCGCTTCACGCGCCCATTGGTCGAGGCGCGACTGCGCTTCGGAGTCGCCGCGAAGCCGTGTGAGGCCGCGCTCGAGCAGATTGCCCAAGGCCGCCTCGAACTCTTCTCGCGAATCTCGCAGTTTGGTCTCCGACAGGCGGCGCAGATCGTGGAGCATGTGCCCGACCACCGACTCGAGATCGGGGTGCTCGGCCAAGCGGAGCTGAAACTCCGAGATTCGGCGCACGGCCTCCGCGTCCTCCGCCTTGAGCGCGGCCGCGTAGCTCATGACCGCCTGGTCCAGGCGCCGAGCCAGGGGATGCGAAGGCTCGCGGCTCACGGCCCGCAGGATCTTGGTAAGCCCGTCCCGAAGCTGGCGGGAGTCCGTGTCCGCGTCGAAGGTCCAGGAGACGAGCTGGGTTTTGAACCAGCCCATCAGCCCGGCCTGTTCCTCCTTGTAGGCCTTGAGCGCCGTCTGGAGCAGGTCGTGCAGCAACTCGTCGAAGTCGCCCCGTTGCGCCTGATCGGCCAAGGTCGCGGCGACCGTTCGCCAGAGAACCCGGGTGTCGCCGGCCGCAACCCGCGCCTCCAGCCAGGAGCCGAAGAGCGGGGCGAGGTGCAGGGTGCGGATTTCATCGCGCAAGACAGCCGTCAGGAAGCCGCGCAGCTTTTCGTCCTCCAGCTCCTCCGCCGCGTGGCCGGCCAGAATGCTCAGGGTCGAGGCGGCGAGTCGGCGGCCTTCCGCGCCGCCGAGCTGTTCGAACAGGACCTTGCTGACGGAAAACTCCTGGAGCTTCTCGCGCACCGAGGCCGGGCTCAGCAGCTGGTTCTCCACCATGTCCACCACGCCGTCGGTGAGTTTGTGCCGGTTGCGCACGATGATGTCGGTGTGCGGCAGGGCGAGGCGCCCTCGCGGAACGGGCCGGAACAGCGCGGATACGGCAAACCAATCCGCGATGCCGCCGATCACCGCGGCTTCGAATCCGGCGCGCAGGAGGGTCCAGCCCGTCCCGTCGACCCAGCCGCCGTGATGCGCGGCCTCGAGGGCGACAAAGCCGCTGGCGGCGATGCTGAGCGAGAGGGGGCCGACTCGGTTTCGTTTCGGGGTGCTGGGCATGGTGTGCGCTACCCGGCCGGCGGGGGTGGAGCAAGCACGCGCGGGACCGCGGGAGGCCCGTGCCGCCAAGGCCGCTCGAGGATCGCGGGGCTGAGGGCCTGACCGGGCGGTGGGGCGGCACTCCACGGGGTGGGCCGGGCGGCTCCCCCGGGGACGCGGGCGCCGGGGGCGCGTCGCGCGCCGGAGCGGGGATTTTTCAAGGGATAGCTCGCGGGGCGGGACGATTTGGGTCGGGTTGGGGCGATGTGCACAGGCAGGCGGTGGTGTTGCTGGTTGGTGTGGGCGACGTTTCTGGTTTTCGGAGGCGGGGAGGGCGCGCGGGCGGACGCGGTGGGCGCGAAGATTGGCGAGTGGCGGGCGGTCGAGACGGCGGCGCGGCTGCCGGCGGGGCTGCGCGAGGCGAGCGGGCTCGCGGCCTCGCGTCGCGAGGCGGGGATGTATTGGTCGCACGACGACAGCGGAGGGCAGCCGGTGCTGCGGGCCTTTGACGCGGACGGGCGGGCGCGGGGGGCGCTGCGGCTGCGCGGCGCTCGCAACGTGGATTGGGAGGACCTGGCGTCCTTCGAGCTCGATGGGCGGGCCTGGCTGTTGGTCGCGGACACGGGCGACAACCGAGCGGGGCGCGGCGAGTGCATCCTGTATGTGATCGCGGAGCCGGACCCCGCCGAGTTGCAGCCGGATCGGGAGCTGTGGGTGGACGTGGCTTGGTCGCTACCCGTGATCTACCCCGACGGTCCGCGCGACGTGGAGGCGGTGGCGGTGGATGTGCGGAGCGAGCGGGTGTATCTGTTGGAGAAGCGCAACCGGCCGCACGGGCTGTATTCGCTGGGACTGCGCCCCACTCCGCGCGGGCAGGCCATTCCGCCGATGAAGCGGGTGGGGGAAGTGGCGGGCTTTGCCGGGGAGCGTCGCGGTTGGTGGCCGGCGATGGGCGGACTGCGCGCGCAGCCGACGGGGATGGATTTCGCCCCCGATGGCTCGGCGGCGGTGGTGGTGACCTACGGCGAGCTGTTGGTGTTTGCGCGTCGGAAGGGCGAGCCTTGGGCGGACGCGCTGGGCCGTGCGCCAGCCTGGCGGACCGCGCATGGGCTGCCGCAGGCGGAGGCGGTGGCCTTTTCCCGGGACGGGAGAGAGATCGTGGCGACGAGCGAGGGCGCGGGCGCGCCGCTGCCGCGGTGGCGTCGGCGCTGACGCGGCCGGCTCGCCGGGTTTGCCGCGGCGGGCGGGGCTGGCGCGGTGAATTGTTTTGAGCGCGGGGCGGGAATGCGGTTTCTCGACCGTTTCGTCCACTCCGCATGCTCTGGCTGTATCGGCTCCTGTTTCTCCCGGTCGTGCTGCTTTCGGCGCCTTACTACGGGTGGCGGATGCGGCGGCGCGGCGGCTACGGCGCCCACTTTTCCCAACGCTTTGGCGCGGTGCCGCCGATCCCGCCCAAGCCCCCGGGCGCGAAGCGCGTGTGGCTGCAGGCGGTGAGCGTGGGGGAGATGCTGGCCATCGCCCCGCTGCTCGAGGCCTGGCGGCGCGATCCCGCGGTGCAAGTGTATCTGACCACCACCACCAGCACGGGCTACGCGCTGGCGGCCGAGCGTTATCTGGCGAAGGGCGTGGTCGCGGGGCTCGGCTACTTCCCGCTCGATTTCGCGCCCTGCTCGGCGAAGGCCTGGCGGGGCATCGAGCCCGATCTGGTGGTGCTCACCGAGGGCGAGCGCTGGCCGGAGCATTTGCACCAGGCGGCGCGGCGCGTGGTGCCGGCGGTGGCGATCAACGCCCGCCTCTCCGACCGCAGTTTCCGCCGCATGCGCCGGCTCGGCCCGCTGGCGCGCCTGCTCACGCGCGGGCTCACGCGCGTGCTCGCGGCGAGCGCAGGCGACGCGGAGCGCTTCGCGGCCTTCGGCGTGCCGGCGGAGCGCATCGCGGTGACGGGCAACCTGAAGCTCGACGTCGCGCTGCCCGAGGTGGACGCGGCGGAGGCGGCGCGCTTTCGCCGCGAACTCGGCCTCGGCGACGCGCGCATCCTGCTCGGGGCCTCGACCTGGCCGGGCGAGGAGGCCGCGCTGCTGGCGGCGTGGCGGGGCCTGGCGGTTGCGGGGGAGGGGGAGGCGCGGATGGGGAACATGGGCGGGACGCCCATGCCACGTGCCGGCGAGGCCGCGGGGGGCGGGGCGCCCGTGCCGCCTTGGAAACTCTTGATCGTGCCGCGCCATGCCGAGCGGCGCGGGGAGATCGAGGCCTTGCTCGCGGCCGAGGCGCGCGCGGGCGGGCTGCGTTACCACCTGCGCTCGCGGGGCGCGGCGGCGGGGGAGGTCGACGTGGCCGTGGCCGACACCACCGGCGAGCTGGCGCGCCTGCTCGCGCTCGCCGAAATCGTCTTCGTGGGCAAAACCCTCCCGCCCCACGGCGAAGGCCAGACCCCGGTCGAGGCCGCCGCGCGCGGCAAAGCGACCCTTTTTGGCCCCGGCACCGCAAATTTTCGCATCATCGCCCGCGAGTTGGAGGAGAACGGGGCGGCGCGGCGGGTGGCCGATGCGGCCGGTCTGGGCGCCGCCGTGCAAAGCCTCGCGGCAGATGCGGATGCGCGCGCCGCGGCCGGCGCGGCCGGGCTGCGCTGGCACGCCGGAAACCGCGGCGCGACGGAGCGCACCCGGGCCGCTCTTGAAGAGATTTTGCGTGGGCGGAATTAAGGGTTGAACCGGACGGGCACGGGCTATGCGTTGAAACCCTTTCGCGGATGCAAAACCACGGCCCGAAGCGCGTCTACACCCCACATTCGCTGGAGTTCTGGTTCAGTCGGCTGGAGCACAATTGGGAAACCTATTTCACCGCCGAGCAGCTCGAGCGCGGCCATGCGATCTACCGTGAAGGCGAGGTGCGCGAACTCGAGTTGACCGCCAACGACGCCATCGTCCACCGCCGCATCGACAAGAAGGACGAATACGCCGTCATCGAGTGGGCCGAGAAAGGCTTTTCGGTGCGCTCCTCCACCACCGATACCGACGCCGCGCACGCGCTCGCCGTCGCCGGCCTGCACGAGATCGAGGAGTTGGTGGCCGACGAGATTTCGCCCCTGCCCGGCAGCACGCCGCCCTTCCCGATCGACCCCTCCGCCGCCGCCGGCGCTTCCACCGGGGCCCACGGCTCGGCCAACGCCCACGGCTCGGCCAACGGCCACGCCGGCGCCTCCGCCGCCTCCGCCGCGTCCGCCGACCGCAAGCTCCCGGCCGCCAAGTCCGCCGCCGCGTCGTCGTCGGGCACCGCGTCCGGCGCCGCCGCCTCCTCCGGCGGCTCCGCGGCCGCCCTCGCCAAGGGCGCGCGCACGCTCCTGCTCTCCTTTGCCACGACCGACGAGGGCCTGACCTTCTCCGCCTGGTGGCTCGCCGCCGACAAGTCCCGCCAGCCCGCGCTCGGGCCCGCCTCGCGCGAACCGGGCGTGCCGCACGCCAGCTCGGGCGAGCGCGCCAAGCTCATCGGCCTCGCCTCCTACGCGCGCAAGGCGCACTTCGTCTACCGCCAGGACCTCGGCACCTACCTGATGGGCTCGGTCGCCGAGATTCCCAACTTCCTCAAGACCACGCTGCCCGCTTGGAAAAAGGTCTTCGGCGTGGAGCTCGACGCCGCCTCCGCGCTGCTGCTCAAGGGGCCGCAGGAGATCACCATCGAGGCCGTGGCCGGCACCACGCGCCGCGGCGCGAAGGGCGCGGGCCTCGAGGCCGCGCTCGACCTGCGCTGGATTTTCAAGGCCGGCGAGCGCCTGCTCAGCGACGCCGAGGTGAAGACCCTGACCGGCAAGAACACCACGCCCGTCATCCTGCCGAGCGTCGGCATCGTCAGCCTGCCGGTGGAAAAACTCTCCGTCGTGCGCTCTTGGGAAAAAGGCGCCTCGGAGACGCACGGCGAGGGCGCGCTCTCGCCCTACCTCATCTTTTCCCTCTTCAACGACGCGCGCTTCAAGCTCACCCTCTCGCCCGAGCTCTCCGCCTGGCGCGACAGCGTGCTCGCCGGGCCAAAGGAGGCGCCGCACCTGCCCGAGCGCCTGCGCTCCTACCAGCGCCGCGGCGTCGAGTGGATGCACCACCTCGCCGACAAGGGCTGCCACGGCCTGCTCGCCGACGAGATGGGCTTGGGCAAAACCCTTCAGGTCATCACGCTGCTCGCCACCCGCCGCATCGACGAGCTGCCGAGCCTGATCGTGTGCCCGGCCAGCGTGGTGCCGGTGTGGCAGGAGGAGATCGCGCGTTTCCACCCGGAGCTGACGGTCGACGTGCTCAAGACGGGCCACGATTTTTCGACCCACGCCGCGCCCTGCGTCTGGCTCTCCAGCTACACCCAGCTGCGCAAGCACCGCTCGATCCTCGCCAAGCACAAGTTCGCCTACGCGGTGCTCGACGAGGGCCAGTTCATCAAAAACCCGGACGCGAAGGTCACGCAGACCTGCTTCGCGATCCGCGCCCAGCACCGCATCGTGCTCAGCGGCACGCCGCTCGAGAACCGTCAGCTCGATCTCTGGTCCATCTTCCGCTACCTGTTGCCCGGCCTGCTCGGCTCGCGCACGGCCTTTGAAAACGCGATCGCCACCGACCGCGCCGGCACGCTCTCGCGCCTGCGCGCGCAGCTCGCGCCCTTCATGCTGCGCCGCACCAAGGCGGAGGTCGCCGCCGAGCTGCCGCCGAAGCAGGAGATGGAGCTCATCTGCCCGCTCAGCGACGTGCAGCGCGAGGAGTATGCGCGCATCTGCAACGAGGGCCTCTCCCGCCTCGGCGACGACGTGGGCGCGGCCATGCGCGAAAAGAGCTTCGGCTTCCTCGCGCTGCTCACGCGTCTGCGCCAGGTGTGCTGCGATCCCGACATGCTGCCCTGGCGCAAGGCGCCGCTCGCGGACTCGGGCAAGATCACGCTGCTGGTCGAGAAACTCGCCGAGATCGTCGGCAGCGGCCACAAGGTCGTGATCTTCTCGCAGTTCGTGATGCTGCTAGACCGCGTGAAGGAGGCGCTCGCGCAAAACTTCCCCGAGCTGCCGCGCTACGAGCTGACCGGCATGACGCTCGACCGGCAAAAGCCCGTGCAATCCTTCCAGGCGGCGGAGGGCGCGGCCGCGATGCTCGTCTCGCTCAAGGCGGCCGGCACCGGCATCACGCTGCACGCCGCGGACTATGTTTTCCTGCTCGACCCCTGGTGGAACCCGGCGGTCGAGGCGCAGGCGGTGGACCGCGTGCACCGCCTCGGCCAGAAGAGCACGGTCTTCGTGTATCGCATGGTCACGGCCGGCACGATCGAGGAGCGCATCGAGGCGCTCAAAGCCTCGAAGAAGGATTTGTTCAACCAGGTGGTCGGCGGCCAGGAGGGCGACTTCGACTTGAGCCAGCACTTCGTGTCGCTGCGCGAGCTGGTGCAGCTGACCGGCGGGGCGACCAGCGTGGACAGTCCCGACGCGGCCGCGGGCGAGAGCGCCGGCGCCGACGCGCAGAGCGGCGGTGGCACGGGCACGGGCCCGGCCCCGATCGCGACCGCCGCCGGCTGAGGCCGGCGGCGAGAGTGCGCCTTGCGCGATACTCCGCCGGGACAATCGCGGAATCCGGGGTAGCCGGCGTGGAGTGGAAGGGGCGTCACGGCCCTGTGCCAAACCCACGGGCGAGACGCCCGTGCCACGTCCGGTCGCGGCAATTCCGCGGCTACGGCTTCATTCGAAACGCGCGGGGCCGGTCCGCGGTGGCACCGATCGCTGAGCCGACATCATGCAGCCCCGACCCACGAAGAACAGATCAGCGATCTGGTCTCCATGGGGGCGCGGGCGCGGTCCTCACTTCGCCCCGGCGTAGGCCTCCATGCCCACGCAGCTGCACACGAGGTTGCGGTCGCCGTAGACGTTGTCCACGCGGCCCACCGCCGGCCAGAACTTGCTCTGGCGCGTCCAGGGCGCGGGGAAGGCCGCGAGCTCGCGCGAGTAGCCGCGCTTCCACTCGTCGCCACAGCAGACGAGCGCGGTGTGCGGCGCGTTCTTGAGCGGGTTGTCGAGCTTGTCGGCCTCGCCGTTGGCCACCGCCTGCATCTCGCCGTGGATGCCGATCAACGCGTCGCAGAAACGGTCGAGCTGCGCGAGGTCCTCGCTCTCGGTCGGCTCGATCATCAGCGTGCCGGCCACCGGCCAGCTCATCGTCGGGGCGTGGTAGCCGTAGTCCATGAGGCGCTTGGCGGCGTCCTCGACCTCGAGGCCGTGCTTCTTCCAGCCGCGCAGGTCGATGATGCACTCGTGCGCCACGCGGCCCTTCTCGCCGCGATAGAGCACGGGGAAAAACTTCTCCAGGCGATGCGCGACGTAGTTGGCGGAGAGGATGGCGACCTTGGTCGCGTCGGTGAGGCCCTCGGCGCCCATCATGCGGATGAACATCCAGGGGATGACGAGGATCGAGGCGCTGCCGTAGGGCGCGGCCGAGACGGCGCCGATGGCGGCGGGCGTGACGGTCTCGCCCGAGCCGTGCACCACGTGGCGCGGGGCGCTCACGGGGTGGCCGGGCAGGTAGGGCACGAGGTGCGCCGCCACGCAGACCGGGCCCACGCCGGGGCCGCCGCCGCCGTGCGGGATGCAGAAGGTTTTGTGCAGGTTGAGGTGCGCCACGTCCGCGCCGACCCGCGCCGGCGAGGTGAGGCCCACCTGCGCGTTGAGGTTGGCGCCGTCCATGTAGACCTGGCCGCCGTGCTCGTGCACCGCGGCGGTGACCTCGAGGATCGAGCTTTCGAAGACGCCGTGGGTCGAGGGGTAGGTGATCATCAGCGCGGCGAGGTCCTTCGCGTGCGCGGCGGCCTTGGCGCGGAGGTCGGCGAGGTCGATGTTGCCGCTGGCGTCGCAGGCCACGGGCACGACGGTGAAGCCGCACATGACGGCGCTGGCGGGGTTGGTGCCGTGGGCGCTGGTGGGGATGAGGCAGACGTGGCGGTGGCCCTCGCCGCGCGCCTCGTGGTAGGCGCGGATGGCGAGCAGGCCGGCGTATTCGCCCTGCGAGCCGGCGTTGGGCTGGAGGGAGATGGCGGCGAAGCCGGTGATCTCGCAGAGCCAGGCCTCGAGCTCGCGCGCGAGGCGCTGGTAGCCGCGGGTCTGGTCGGCCGGCGCGAAGGGGTGCAGCTTGGAGAACTCCGGCCAGGAGACGGGGAACATCTCGGCGGCGGCGTTGAGCTTCATCGTGCAGGAGCCGAGCGAGACCATCGAGTGGCAGAGGGAGATGTCCTTCGCCTCGAGCCGCTTGATGTAGCGGAGCATCTCGTGCTCGGTGTGGTGGGCGTTGAAGACCTTGGCCGAGAGGAAGCCGCCTTGGCGCGCGAGCGCGCCGAAGGAATGACCAATGTCCAACGACCAATGATCAAGGGCGGAGGAGGTGGCGCCGGGGAGGTCTTCGAGGCGGAGTTCCGCCGATTCGCTGAAGCAGGAGAGGAGGGCGCGGAGCTCGGCCTCGGTGGTGGCCTCGTCGAGGGAGAGGCCGACCGTGTGGGCGTCGATCACGCGGAGGTTGATCTTCTTGGCGGCGGCGTTGGCGTGCACGCGCGCGGCGGAGACGCGGCCGACGGTGAGGGTGTCGAAGACCGGGCGCTCGTTCACGCTCGCGCCGGCGCGGCGGAGGGCGGCGGCGAGCAGTGTAGTGAGGCCGTGGATACGGGTGGCGATGCGGCGCAGGCCGGCCGGGCCGTGGTAGACGGCATACATCGAGGCCATGACGGCGAGGAGCACCGGGGCGGTGCAGATGTTGGACGTGGCCGTGTCGCGCCGGATGTGCTGCTCGCGGGTGCCGAGGGAGAGGCGGAGCGCCGGGTTGCCCTGGGCGTCCTTGGAGACGCCGATCAGGCGGCCGGGCATCTGGCGCTTGAAGGAATCGCGCGTGGCGAAGAAGGCGGCGTGGGGCCCGCCGAAGCCGAGCGGCACGCCGAAGCGCTGGGCGGAGCCGATCGCGACGTCGGCGCCGAATTCGCCGGGCGGGCGCAGGAGGGTGAGGGCGAGGAGGTCGGTGGCGACGACGCAGGCGGCCCCGGCGGCGTGGGCGCGGGCGAAGAGGTCGGCGAAGTCGTGGATGTCGCCGGTGGTGTCGGGGTATTGCACGAGCAGGCCGAAGAGGCCGGGCACGGAGGCGGGCTGGAGCGCGGCGTGGTCGCCCACCTGCACGGCGATGCCGAGGGGCCGGGCGCGGGTTTTCACGATGTCGATGGTCTGCGGGTGGCAGCGCTCGGAGACGAAGAAGACGCCGCCCTCGAGGTCCTTCATGCGGTGGCAGAGCATCATGGCCTCGGCGGCCGCGGTGCCCTCGTCGAGCAGGGAGGCGTTGGCGATCTCGAGCCCGGTGAGGTCGGTGACGAGGGTCTGATAGTTGAGGAGGGCCTCGAGGCGGCCCTGCGAGACCTCGGCCTGGTAGGGGGTGTAGGGGGTATACCAGGCGGGGTTTTCAAAAATGGTGCGCTGGATGACGGGCGGGGTGAGGGTGTCGTGGTAGCCCTGGCCGATGAAATTGCGGAAGACCTTGTTTTGGGCGGCGATCTCGCGGAGCTCGGCGAGCGCGGCGGATTCGCCGAGGGGGGCGGGCAGGGAGAGCGGGCGCTCGAGGCGGATGTGCGCGGGCACGGTGGCCTCGATCAGCGCGTCGAGCGAGGGGTAGCCGAGGGCGGCGAGCATGTGGGCGCGCTCGGCCTCGGTGGGAGAGCTGTGGCGCGGCGCGAAGGCATCGGTGGGGGCGAGGAGCGCGGCGAGGGCGGCGGGCGTGGAGCCTTGGGTGGCGGACGTGGCGGTGGCGGGAGCGGGCGCGGAGGCGGGCATGATTGCAGCGCAGCGTGGGAGGGCCGCGCGGCGCGGCAAACGGAAAGGTGGCTTGGACGCGGGGCGAAAGCTACGCCCGCGGGGGACGGTGTTTTGGGCGGAAATGTGGACGGCGGATCAAAATCGCCCGGCCGGGCGGCGGGGCGCGCGCTAAGAAATTTTGCGGAGGGCCGAGAGCCCTTCCGGCGTTTAGGAACCGGGGGCGAGCGAGTTGCGGGCTTACGCCGCCGGGCTGCAAAATCCCGGCGCACCATTTGGGGCGCTACCGGAGGTTGCCCCCGCCTTTGGCCTGGGGGTTGCTAGGGGCATTCCACCATGATGAAAACCACGCTTCAACTATCGGCGCTTGTGTTGGGTCTCGCGGGGGCAACCTCCGCTTTTGGACAGACAGTTTTCTCTGACGCCTTTGGCACAAGCCAAGGGACGTCTTTCACAACCTCTGGGGCAATCGGGACCTCGTCATGGAATGTCACCCGTAGCGGAGCCGACTGGGGGGCTCGTATTCATAATGGGATTTTAGAATTAAGTAACGATGCCTCGGCGGCGACCAATGCGGACGGGTGGGTGTTCGCATCTGTCACCGTTGCCACTTTCGCCTCACCCTTCACGTCTACCCTAGCTGAAAATCCTGGACTAGTTACCTGGACGTTCAACATGCGTCAGATCCGGACAGATCCTGCCGGATTTGGAGCTGCAAATTCTTACGGCGTCGCATTTATCCTCGCAGGTTCAGACACAGCGGCGGCAACTACGGGAAATGGATACGCTATCGCTCTTGGCCAAAGTGGTCCTACGGACCCTATCCGGATCGTGCGATATACAAATGGCTTACGGGGCACACTCACCGATATAGTGGTTGCCTCCGCTCCGCTGGCTGATGTTGGAGCTGAGTATCTTTCGCTGAGCGTCACCTATTCCCCGTCGACGAACACTTGGTCGCTTTTGGGACGGGTCGACGGGACCTCTTCCTTCTCTGATCCGGCCTCTGGCCCCTCTCTGGCTGCATTGGGATCTGCTACAGACTCCACATGGACTTCTGTAGCTCTTGGCCATATGGGTGCTTATTGGCAGGGAGCGACGGCGGCGAACCAGACGGCGTTTTTTGATAACATCTCTGTCACAGTCATCCCGGAGCCCTCCGCCTTCGCGGCCTTGGCCGGTCTCGGTGCAATCGGCGTGGTGGCGATGCGGCGCAAGCGCCGCGCGGCCTCCTTCGCCTGAGCTCTCCCGGCTTTTTCCCCGTGGTTTTCGGCCCGCTTCGGCGGGCCTTTTTTTTGGCCTCTCGGCGGCGCAGCGGGCGGCGCGGGCGCGGGGCAAGCGCGAGGAGGGCGGGCGGGGCCTTCAATTTCACCGACACGTCACCCAGGCGGTTTGCCGGGGATGGCCCGGTGGCTGCTATGGGGGATCTCATGCGCCACACGCTCTCGCTCCTCGCTCTCCGTTCTCGCGCCGCGCGCCGCGCGCCGGGCTTCACGCTCATCGAGCTGCTCACCGTCATCGCGATCATCGCCATCCTCGCGGCCATCCTCGTCCCGGTCGTCGGCAAGGTGCGCGACACCGCGCGCTTCTCCACCGGCACGGCCAATGTGCGCACCTGGGCCACGGCCATGGTGATGTTTGCCAACGAAAACCGGGGCTTCCTGCCGCACCAGGGCACGTCCCCCGCCAACCCGAGCAACCCGCTCAATCTCCTCTCCAACTCCAACCGCATCCCGGCTTGGTATAACGCGCTGCCGCCCTACATCGGCTCCGGCGTCGCCTCCTTGGCCGACATCCCGGCCGATCAACTGCCCAGGGCCGGGGACCGCTCGATCTGGGTGTGCCCGCGCTTCGATCCGGGCAACACCACCGCCCGCGCCTGGCTCTCCTACGGCCCCAGCGCCTTCATCAGCGAGACGCCCCACGCCACCAACACCCGCTACATCACCAACCTCAACCGCCTGCCCGCCTGGGTGGGCACCGACCACTCGCGGCTCGCGATCTTCGGGGAGACGACCAACGGCTCGCCGGGCGTGAGCACGGAGTTTGCCACCTCCACGCCCAACGTGGCGGCCGACAACGACGGCTTGTGGCAAAACAATCGCTGGGGCGGCACCTCCGGCCGCGCCAACGTGGGCTTCGCCGACGGCAGCGTGCGCGCCTTCACCTCCACCGAGCTGCGCGACATGAACCGCTCGGCCAACGGCGTCAGCGCCCAGCAGGCGCGGCGGGGTCAAAACCCGCGCGGCGTCATCTGGGAAACGCGCGGCGCGCCGTGAGCGAGGCCTGAGCCGGGATCGTTCAGTTGGACGGCGGAGCAGCGGGGCGAGGTGGCGAGCAGATTTCGGTGCGGACCGAGCGAAGGACGGAGCGAAGCGGAGATGGCGTAGCCCGGAGCCGCAGGCGGAGGGTGA
>JAUVVA010000181.1 GCA_030604905.1 Verrucomicrobiota bacterium
AAACTCCTCCGCCAGCTCCGCATCGACCGCGAGGAGTTCGCGCTGCACCCGCAGAAGCGCTCGCGCATCGCCTTCGGGCCGCGCGGCGAGACCTCGCTCACGTTTACCAACGATTTTGCCGTGTTCGAGGGCGAGGTGGCGCGGGTGTTTCCGGCGCAGATCGACGGCTTCCGGCGGCTCGTGGCGCTGGTGCGGACCTACGACGACGTGTCGCTCGACGCCAAGCCGGAGAGCGCCCGCGAGATCGTGCGTCGCCACATTTCGGATACGCTGCTCGAGGACATGCTGTTTTGCCCGGTGATGTATTACGGCAGCGCGACCGAGCGGGACATGGAGTTCGGGCAGTTCGTGATCATGTTCAAGGCGCTCTTCCTCGAGGGCTTCGCGCGGCCGCTGGACGGCGTGCGGGTGATCATCCGCGTGCTCTTGGAAAAGTATCGGCAGGCCGGCGGCGAGCGGCGCATGCGCTGCGGGGTGAAGCGCCTCGTGGTGCGCGAGGGCCGCGCGGCGGCGCTCGTGCTCGACAACGGCGAGGAGGTGACGGCCGCGCAGGTGATCAGCACCATCGGCGCGGCCGAAACCGAGAAACTCTACGCCGGCCCCGCGCCCGTGCCGGCCGCTCCGCATCCCGTCGGTCGCTTGAGCTACTGCGAGACCATCACGGTGCTCGATCGGCAACCGGCGGCGCTGGGCTGGGCGGACGACACGATCGTGTTTTTCAACGACTCCCCGCGCTTCTCCTATGAGCAGGCCACCGGGCTGGCGGACGTGCGCAGCGGCGTGATTTGTCTGCCCAACAACTTCGCTTTTCCCGAGGGGCAGTCGCTGCCGGAGGGGTTGTTTCGCTGCACCTGCCTCGCGAACCACGATGCCTGGGTCGGCCTGCCCGAGCCGGAGTATCGCGCGGCGAAGGAGCGCGTGTATGGCGAGATCCAGACGAGCGCGCTGCGGTTTTTGCCAGGGGCGGAGGGAGCCGATCCGCGATCGGCTCTACAGCAGGCGACCATCGCGACCGACATGTTCACGCCGCGCACGATCGTGAAGTTCACCGGCCACCTCGGCGGCGCGATCTACGGCTCGCCGCAAAAGGTGCGCGACGGGCGCACGGCGCTGGCGAACGTCTACCTCGCCGGCACGGACCAAGGCTTTTTGGGGATCGTGGGCGCGATGCTGAGCGGGATCAGCATGGCGAACTTTCACGTGCTGGCGGCGCGGAGTTAGCGATGGGCGGGGCGGTCCGCGGCGGGCGGCCGTGCTTACTCACGCCAGGTGAAGGCGTGGCAGAGGGCGACGCCGGCGGCGTCGGCCTCGTCGCTCGCGAGGGCGCGGCCGTGACCGAGGAGGGCCATGACGGTGCGCGCCATCTGCTCCTTGCTGGCGCGGCCGACGCCGACGACGGCCTGTTTGACGCGCAGGGGCGGGTATTCCCAGACCTCCTCGTGCCCGTGGAGCGCGGCGGCGGCGATGGCGGCGCCGCGGGCGGCGCCGAGGATCTGGGCGGTCTGGAAGTTTTGCACGTAGATCGTCTGCTCGAGCGCGACGTGGCGGACCTCGAAATCGCCCAGGAAGGCGGAGACTGCGCGGGAAATTTCGCCGAGGGCGTGGGCCATGCTGCGTTTGGCGGGCACGCTGACGGTGCGGCAGCGCAGGAGGACGGGGGCGCGGCCGGGGGAAAACTCGATCAAGGCGAGGCCGGTGCCGCGCAGCGAGGGGTCGATGCCGAGGACCTGGCCGGCGAAGGACTGGCGGCGCGGCCCGTCGGCGAGCGGGTGGGGCGCGGGGGCGGCGCTTTTGCCGCGGAGCGCGGAGGCGGGCACGAGCGTGCCGACGGGGAGTTCGTTGAGGCGGAGTCCGGGGGCGAGGGTGGAGCTGGCGGCGGTCGGGGTGGCGCGTCCGGCCAGTTTGGCGGCCCAGAGTTGGCGGACGTGTTTGGTGGCCATGGAGCGGTGCGGGGGAGCGGGCTGAGGATGCGCGGCGCGCTGTGAGGGGGAAGCGGAATGTGGCGCGCGAGCGGCCGCTTTTTTAGCCCGACTTCTTCCGGGCCTGATGGGCGCGAGAGAGCGCGGCGACGAGGGCGTCGATGCGCAGGGGCTTCATCAGATAGTCGTCCATGCCGGCGGCGAGGGCCTCGGCGCGGTCGGAGGCGAGCACGTCGGCGGTGAGGGCGATGATCCAGGGGGCGCGGGTCTGGTCGCCGGTGGTGGCGGCGGCGCAGCGGATGAGGGCGGTGGCGGTGCGGCCGTCGAGCTCCGGCATCTGCAGGTCCATGAGGATGACGTCGGGTGCGCGGGCGGCGACGCTCTCGACGGCTTGGGCGCCGTTGGCGGCGTAGCGGATGCCGGTGTAGCCGAGGCGGCCGAGGAGGAGGTGGACGACGCGGCGGTTTACCTCGTTGTCCTCGGCGACCAGAATGTCGAGCGGGTGGCGCCGGGCGAAGCCGATGTCGATGCGCGGCGGGGGTGGCGTGGACGGGGCGGTGTCGGCTCCGGCGGGCTGGAGGATGGCTGCGAGCTGCTGGTGGAGCTGGGCCGGCTTGATGGGCTTGGCGAAGCTGGCGGCGAAGCCTTCGGGGGCCCGGGCGTCGCCGATCGGGCGGAGGAGCAGGAGGGGGAGCGAGGGCAGGCGCTCGTGCAGGGCGCGGGCGAGCGCCGCGCTGGCGGCGGGCTCGGCGGCGGCCTCGACGATGGCGACATCGGGCGGTTCGGCCGCGAGGGCGTCGAGCGCGGCGGGCAGGTCGGCGGCGGCGCTCACGCGCATGGCCCAGGAGGCGCACTGCGCGGCGAGGATGCGGCGTGTGGTCGCGTGGGGCACGAGCAGCAACACGTGGCGGTCGGGGAAGGGCGGCAGGTAGGTGGCGGCGAGCGGGGTGTCGGGCGCGGGCGGCGGCGTGACGATATCTAGGGTGAAGCGGCAGGTGCTGCCCTTGCCGGGGGTGGACTCCATCCAGATGCGGCCGCCCATGAGGGTGACGAGGCGCTGGGAGATGGCGAGGCCGAGGCCGGTGCCGCCAAACTCGCGGGTGGTGGAGGCGTCGACCTGGGAGAAGGGTTTGAAGAGGCGCTCGAGCCGGTCGGGGGCGATGCCGATGCCGGTGTCGCTGACGGCGATCTCCAGCTTGGGGCGGGGCGGAGTGGCGGGGTGGGGGGCGTCGGGCGCGGGATCGGCGGGGCGGAGGGTGACGAGCACCTCGCCCTCCTGGGTGAATTTGAGCGCGTTGCCGACGAGGTTGAGCAGGACTTGGCGGACGCGGTGGGCGTCGCCAAACATCCACTCGGGCACGCCGGGCTCGATGAGATAGGCGAGGTCGAGGTTTTTGCGGCGGGCGGTGATGGCGAGCAGGTCGAGGACCTCCTCCACGCAGGCGCGGGGCGACCAGGGGCGGCTCTCGAGTTCGAGGCCGCCGGCCTCGATCTTGGAGTAGTCGAGGATGTCGTTGATGATGGAGAGGAGGGCTTCGCCGGAGGCCTGGATGGAGGACACGCACTCGCGTTGCTCGGGGCTGAGCGGGGTGTCGTGGAGAATCTGGGCCATGCCGATCACGCCGTTCATGGGCGTGCGGATCTCGTGGCTCATGGTGGCGAGGAAGGAGGACTTCGCCTGGTTGGCCTGTTCGGCGGCGAGGGCGGCTTTTTCCGAGAGGAGACGGGCCCGCTCGGACTGGGCGCGGGCGAGGAGGGTGGCGGTCTGGGCGCGGTGGTGGCCGTAGGCGATGCCGCAGGCGCCGAGCGCGCTGCCGAAGAGGGCAAGCAGGAGGGTGAGGCGGAAGGGGCGCAGGTGGCTCTCGAGATCGGCGAGGGAAAGGTCGAGGCCGACAATGCCGGCGAGCGAACCGTCGGGGTGGTAGAAGGGGGCAAAGCCGCTCAAGAAGGTGCCCCAGCGGTCGGTGTAGGGCTCGGGACTGACGACGGCGCGACCAAGGGTGAAGGCCTCGAAGAGGGCGGGCGGCGCCTCGGGGTAGGGCTCGCCGACCGCGGGGACGGGGTGGGGGTCTTCGGGCCGTCGAAGCTGGCTGGCCGTGTCGAGAACCAAGCGCGGAGGGTCGAGGTCGGGGCCGAGGGTGTAGGCGTAGTAGAGCTCGGGGACGGCGCGATGCAGGCGGACGAGGGGCGCGATGGCGGCGAGGTAGGCCTCGTCACCGATCTTGCGCACTTCGGCGTGGAGCGCGGGGTCGATGACGGTGGCGGCGGTGCCGGCGAGGTTGAGCAGGTGTTCGCGGGTGTGTTCGTAGAGGGTGTCGCGGGCGGCCTGGTAAACGTAGAATAGGGCGGCGGCGGCGACGGCGAAGACGCCGAGGCCGGTGAGCACGGAGGAGCGGAGCTCGGGCGAGAAAACGCTGCGCGGGGGGCGAGGGGAGGAGGGGGAGGAGGGCATTGCGCGCGCGAGCCGCGGGGCGGAAACTGACAAAAGGGGCTGTTCAGGGCAAGGCGGCTCGGGGCTGACTCGTCTCCGGGACGGCACGGTAACTGTAACCTATTGGGTTACATTTTATGGGGAGGCCGGCGGGCGGATGGGTGTGCTTTCGAGGGCGGTGATCCACACCACTTCGCAGGCGCCGGCGCCGGTGTCCCCTCGGGTGAGGGAGCTGCGCCAGCGGTAGCCGTTGGGTCCGGTGACTTCGACCAAGTATCCGGAGAGCGTGACGAGCTGGTGGCGGCGCACGGCAAGGAGGCGGCGCCGAATCTCGGCGTTGGCGGGCAGGCAGTGGGTGTTGGCCGAGTGGAACGCGATCTCGGACGGGTGGAGCGGCGGACCTTCCGCGCCCCAGCGATACTCATACCAGCGGGAGGACTGGGAGATTTTGAGGCCGTTGATCGCGTGGGCGGAGGACATCGGGCCCCAGCCGAGGGCGAGGTCGACGGGGGAGAGGGCGGCGTTGACATCGTGCCGGTAGCGTTCGCGCCCGAGGACGACGGCGGTGAGCGAATAGCGGGCGAGCGGGGTGAGGGTGTAGTCGCCGTGGGCGAAGGGGGCGGGCAGATCGCGGGTGTCTTGCGTGGGCTCGTGTCGGGCTGGGAGGCCGGGCCAGTCGGCGGCCGGTTCGTGCAGCCACCACGCGAGCGCGCCGACGAGGAGGACGAGGGCGAGCCATTTTTTCATCGGGGGGAAAGCGCGGCCGGATGGAATCGCGGGTTAGGGAGCGAGGGGCAGGACTTCGAGGATGAGCGGGAAGTGGTCGCTGCCGATATCAGGCCCGACGCGGTAGGCGATGCAGGCGAGTCTGGAGTTGAGCAGTGCGTGGTCGAGGGGAATGCGCAGGAAGGGGATGGGCACGGGCCAGGTGGGCGCGATCCGGGCGTGGTCGCGGGCGGCGCTGCGCAGGCCGGTGGTGGCGAGGAGGCGGCGCAGGGGAGGGCACCAAGGGGTGGCGTTGAGATCGGCGAGGACGAGGATGGGCATGGGCGGCTCGCCGGGTGCCCCGAGGCCGGCGACGTGCCGGTGCCAGTTGACGAGGTCGCCGAGGTGCTGATCGCGCAGGCGTGTGGTTTCGGCGTCGCCGGGCGGGAGCGGGTGGGTGATGAGCACGCGGACGGGGCCGGCGGGGTGCGGGTAGGTAAGATCGATAGAGGGTGTCTCCACGTCGGCGAAGAACTCGACGCGGGCGCCGAGGGGTTCGGAGCGAGCGTAGAGGGCGACGCCAAAATTGTCCTCCCGGGTGCGGGCGTAGTGGTGGGGAAAGCGCTCCGCGAGGGCGGGCGTGAGGAGGCGCTCCCAGCGGCCGTTGACCTCGAGCAGGGCGATGAGGTCGGGGTTCTCGGCGTCAATGAGCGCGAGCAGGGGGGCGGGATCGAGGTTGGAGGTGAGGACGTTGGCAAAGACGACCTTGAGCGGACGGTCCGCGGGCGCGAGTGCGGTGGCCGCGGCCGTGGCCGTGGGTCGGGCGGGAGCCGGGCCGGCCGGCGGGCGCCCGCCGTTGAACATGCCGTGGACGACGGCGGCGACTTGCAGGCCGGCGAAGAGCGCGAAGAGCGCGGCCCAGCGGAAACGGCGAAGGCAGAGGCTAAGAAGAGCGTGGGCGGCGAGCAGCGCGGCGGCCTGGACGCGGAAGGGCGAAAGTTGCGCGAGAAAGTAGGGCGTGCTGGTGAACCAGGCGGCGAGGGAGAGCAGCGAGGCGGGCAGGGCGAGGACGGTCAGGGTCCAGAAGGCGGTCCGGGCGGCGGAGCGGAGCGCGGTGCCGGGGGCGGGCGGCGGGCTTCGGGGAGGGGGCACGGAGGGGGAGGAAATGGCGAATGACCAATGACGAATGACCAATTACCAATGACCAATGACCAATGACCAATGACCAAGGACCAATGACGGAGGATGGATGGCGAGGCGCTTCGTCCGCGTTTCCGACGTCGGGCGGGTGGGGCCGAGTGTCGTGCCGACGAAAAAGGCCGCCCGGTGCGGGGCGGCCTTTGATCGCGGCGGACTTTAAATTTTGCCGGCTTTGCGCTTCTCGATGAGGCGGTAAAAGTCGGCGAAGAGCGGGTCGGCGTCGTTGGGGCCGGGTGCCGCCTCGGGGTGGTATTGCACCGAGAAGACCGGCAGTTCCTTGTGGCGCAGGCCTTCGACGGTGTTGTCGTTGAGGTTGATCTCGGTGACGAGCGCGCCGCCTTTTTCGAGGCTCTTCGGGTCGGTGGCGAAGCCGTGGTTTTGGGCGGTGATGGAGACTTTGCCGGTCTCGAGGTTCTTGACCGGCTGGTTGCCGCCGCGGTGGCCGAACTTGAGCTTGTAGGTCTGGCCGCCGAGGGCGTGGGTGAGCATCTGGTGGCCGAGGCAGATGCCGAACATCGGGAAGTCGCGCACGAGGCCGGTGACGG
>JAUVVA010000142.1 GCA_030604905.1 Verrucomicrobiota bacterium
CTTCCCGCGCCACGCCGCCACCGGCTACCATGGCGACATGACGCGCACCTACCTCAAGGGTCGCGCCACGCCCGAGCAACGTGCGCTCGTGGACGCCGTCGCCACCGCCCAACGCGCCGCGCGCAAGGTCTTGCGCGGCGGCGCCATTTCCTCGGCGGTGCACGCCGAGTGCGTGAAGGTGTTCGGCGCCCGCGGCTACGAGACGAAGACGACACCCAAGGGCGCGGTGGGCTTTTTCCACGGCACCGGCCACGGCCTCGGCCTCGCGGTCCACGAGGCCCCGCGCGTCAGCGCCCCGGTCAACGAGCCGCTCAAGGTCGGCGCGGTCGTCACCGTCGAGCCCGGCCTCTACTACCCCGGCCTCGGCGGCTGCCGCATCGAGGACGTCGCCTGGTTGACCGACACCGGCCACAAGCTCCTCTCCACGCACCCCTACGCTTGGGAACTAGCCTAACACACCAGACCGCTCCCGCTGCCGAAACACAGCGCTAACTCCTTGCCGTTCACCGACGGCTCGCAAATTGTGGCACCCGTAAATCAGCGATGAACGAGGCCGACACCCGCCGCGAACACATCCTGCCCGCGCTCACCACCGCCGGCTGGAACCGCGACGGGCACGTTCTCCGCGAAGAGCATCCCTTCACCGACGGTCGCATCCTCGCGCCCGGTCGCCGCGCCCCGCAGAAACGCGCCGACTACCTTCTCTGCTTTACGCCCACCTTCCCGCTCGCCGTGGTCGAGGCGAAATCCGACGAGCGTCCCGCCTCCGACGCCATCGCCCAAGCCAAGGAATACGGCCAAATCCTCCAGGTTCACTTCGCCTACGCCACCAACGGCCGCGACATCATCGAGATCGACCTCGTCGCCGGAACCGAAACGTCCGTCACCGCCTATCCGTCCCCCGACGAGCTGATGCGCCGCTACCGCGAGCGCACCGGCCTCGCCGACCCTGCGGCCACCGAGCGCGTCCTTGCGCCCGACTATCCGAGCGACGACCGCCCGCCCCGCTACTACCAACGCATCGCCATCAACCGCGCCGTCCAGGCCATCGCCTCCGGCGAACGACGCGCGCTCATCGTCATGGCGACCGGCACCGGCAAAACTTCCACCGCCTTCCAGATTTGCTGGAAACTCTGGTCCACCCGCTGGAATCGCGACGGCACCGCGCGCCGCCCCCGCATCCTCTTCCTCGCCCACCTCGACGTCCTCGTGGACGACCCCATCCGCAAGGACTTCGCCCCCTTCGGCGACGCCCTCACCCGCGTCGAGGGCCGTGTCTCCACCGCCTACGACCTCTACTTCGCGCTCTACCAAGCCATCGCGCACCCCGACCGCCAGCCACCGCTCTACCGCGAATGGCCGCCCGACTTTTTCGACCTCATCGTCGTGGACGAGTGCCACACCGGCTCCGCCCGCGACGACGGCCTCTGGCGCGAAATCCTCGTCTATTTTCAGTCCGCCACCCAGCTCGGCCTCACCGCCACGCCCGTGCGCGAGCACGACCGCGACACCCACCGCTGGTTCGGCCCTCCCCGCTACACCTACTCCCTCGCCCAAGGCATCGCCGACGGCTTCCTCGCACCCTACCGGCTGCACAACATCGTCACCGACGTGGACGCCACCGGCTGGCGCCCCTTCTCCGGCCAGCGCGACAAACACGGCCAGCTCATCCCCGACCAGCTCTACGGCACTCCCGACTTCGAACGCCGCCTCAAGCTCCCCGACCGCACCCGCCTCTTCGCCCGCCATCTCACCGAACACCTCCGTCGCACCGACCCCTTCGCAAAGACGATAGTCTTCTGCGTGGACCAGGACCACGCCGAGGACATGCGCGCCGCCCTCGTGGAGGCCAACCGCGCCCTCGTCTCGGCCCACCCCGACTACGTCGTGCGCATCACCTCCGACGATGGCGACGTCGGCAAAAAACATCTCGGCAACTTCATGCTGCCGCGCAAACGCCTGCCCGTCATCGTCACCACCTCGCGCCTCCTCGGCATCGGCGTGGACGTGCAGACCTGCCAAAACATAGTCATCTGCCGCGTCATCCGCAGCATGGTGGAGTTCAAGCAGATCATCGGCCGCGGCACGCGCGTGCGCACCGACCACCAGAAGTGGACCTTCTCCATTCTCGATTACACCGGCTCGGCCTCGCTCCTCTTCGCCGACCCCGCCTTCGACGGTGATCCGCTCCCGCCCGAGATTGAGTATCCGCCGGTTGACCATCTTCCCCTCCCGCCCGGTCAGACCGCCGACGAGCCCCCTCTCCCGGGCAACGAGGCCAACCCACCTCCGCCCACTCCGCCGCCTCCCCCTCCCCCCGGCCCGATCCCGCCGCCGGTCACCCCACCGCTCCCGCCCCTCCCTCCGCCGCCGCCGCCGCGCCTCACCGTCGAGGGACTCTCCGTGCGCATCCTCGCCGAGCAGGTCCAGGTCCTCGATCCCGAGGGCCGCATGCTCCAGATTTTCAGCCTCACCGACTACACCACCGAGCGCGTCCGCACCCTCTACCCCTCGCCCGACGCCCTCCGCGCCGAGTGGGCCACGCCCGAAGGCCGCGCCCGCGTCACCGAGCGCCTCCGCGAACGCGGCATCGAGATCGCCGAGGTCGCCCAGGCGCTCAACCGCCCCGACTCCGATCCCTTCGACCTGCTCGCCCACCTCGCCTTCCGCACCAGCATCCAGAGCCGCGCCTCTCGCGTCGCCCGCGTCCGCGCCGAACAGCAAGCCTTCTTCGAGCGCTACACCCCCGCCGCGCGCGCCATTCTCGACCACCTTCTCGACCTCTACGCCGCCCACGGCCCGGCCGATCTCGACCTCGCCGCCGCCGTCGAGTTGCCCCCACTGCGCGACGAGGTCACCCTGCCCGAGATCGTCGCCCGCTTCGGCACCGTCGATTCCCTCCAGGCCGCCCTCGCCGAGCTCGACCGCCAGCTCTACGCCGCGTAGGCTCGTTCGCGCCCGCCTCGGCGCTCCGCCCTTGAACTCCGCGCCTCGCCCGCGCGTGCTCTCGCCTCTCACCTTTGCCGATGCCTCGTCCCCGCCGCTCCGCCGCCACCCCAGAAGCGCCCCCGCCCACTCCCGCCGCGGCGCCCGCCGCCCCGGCCCCGGCCGACTCCTCCCGCGCCGACCTCCGCGCCGCCGTCCGCCAGGCCCGCCGCGAGCTCCGCAAAGACCTCGGCATCTCCACCGACATCGAGCGCCTGCCCCTCCTCACCTGGCTCATGTTCCTCAAGTTTCTCGACGATCACGAGACCGTCGCCGAGACCTCCGCTCGCCTGCGCGGCCAGACCTACACGCCCCTCATCCCCGCGCCCTACCGCTGGCGCGACCGGGCCTCCGGCACCCGCCGCCTCACCGGCAAGGATCTGCTCGCCTTCATCAACCAGGACCAAACCCTCCGCCCCGACGGACGCAAAGGGCCCGGCCTCCTCCCCACTCTCCGCTCCCTCCCGCTCGGCGATCCCTCCGCGCCCGACGCCACACGCCGCCGCGTCGTCCGCCAGGTCTTCGAGGGCTGCGTCTGCGGCCTCACCAGCGGCGCCGTGCTTGGCGACGTGTGCGCCCTGCTCGACAGCCTCCATTTCACCAGTCGCGACGACGTCCACACCCTCTCCCTCCTCTACGAGGACATGCTCCGTGAGATGCGCGACGCCGCCGGCCAAAACGGCGAGTTCTACACCCCGCGCCCCGTCATCCGTTTCTGCATCCAGGCCCTCGACCCCGTCCTCGGCGAATCCTTCATCGACAACGCCTGCGGCACCGGCGGCTTCGTCGTCGGCGCCTTTGAGCAGCTCCGCGCCCAGGCCCGCAGCGCCGCCGACCTCGACACCCTCCGCCGCACCGTCCGCGGCGCCGAGCCCAAGCCCCTCCCCTTCCTCCTCGTGCAGATGAACCTCCTCCTGCACGGCATGGACGGCGTGCGCGTGGACCGCGCCAACGCCTTCGCGCAAAAACTCGCCGACTACGGCCCCGCCGACGAGGTGGACCTCATAGGCACCAACGTTCCCTTCGGCGCCGAGGTCACCCGCGAGGACATGTCCGCCTTCCCGCCCGACCGCCAGACCAGCGATAGCGCACTCCTCTTTCTCCAAGTCATCGCCGCCCGCCTCCGCCGCACGCCCACCCCCGCCGGCCGGCCCGCCCGCGCCGCCATCATCGTGCCCAATGGCGTGCTCTCCGAACTCGGCGTCGCCGCCGCCATCAAGCGCGACCTCCTCGCCGACTTCGCCCTCCGCGCCGTCGTGCGCCTGCCCGAGGGCGTCTTCGCCCCCTACACCGACATCCCCCCCAACATCCTCTTCCTCGAAGCCGGCCGCCCCACCGAGAAAATCGCCTACTACCAGATCCCCATCCCCGCCGACCGCGCCAAGTTCACCAAGACCGCGCCCATCGAGGCCGTCCACCTCGACCCCGTGCTCGCCTGGTTCCGCCAGCCCGCCGAGGGCGAGCAGGCTTGGAGCATCGACTGGGGGGCCGAGCACCGCGCAGCCGAGGCAGCAGCCGCGCCCCACCGCGCCGAGGCCCAGGCCGCCGCCGAGGCGGCCCGCGCCCTCGCCCGCGAGCTCCGCGACCTGAAAAACGACAAGGCGGATAAAACCAAAATCGCCGCCGCCGAAGCGCGCCTCGCCGCCACCGAGGCCCGCGCCAAGGCCGCCCAGCAACAAGCCGACGCTCTCTACTGGCCCGTCTTCGACCTCGACCACAAAAACCCCCGCGCCCAGGCCGCCGCCGCCCACGTGCCCCCGGCCGAGCTCGCCGCCCGCCTCGTGCAACGCGCCGAGAAACTCGCGACGCTCCTACGGGAGATTCAGGCGGAGGTGGCGCGATGAGGCTGCCGGCTGGAACAGAAATCGTTCCGCTCGATCAAGTGCTTAGGCTTGAGCGACGCGTCGTGGAAAAAGTCCCCGAGGAAAGCTACGTGGAGATCGGCGTCCGTTCGCACGGAAAAGGTATTTTTCACAAGGCACCCCGCAGCGGCGCGGAAATCGGCGACAAAGACATCTATGAAATCCAAACTGGCGATTTCATCATGCAGATCGTCTTTGCGTGGGAAGGAGCCGTTGCCGTGGCGGGCGAGAAAGATAACGGGAAATGCGGCTCCCATCGGTTTCTGACTTTCCGGCCAGATCCTCAGCGCTGTGACGCACACTACTTAAACTGGTGGTGCCGCACGCCAGACGCGCTGCGGCAGATATTGCGCATCTCGCCCGGTGGCGCAGGCAGAAACCGCACCCTTGGTGTTAAGCGCTTGGGTGATGTCAAAGCGCCCCTCCCGCCGCTCCCCGAGCAAAAGCGGATCGTGGCGTGGCTTGACGGCCTCGCCGCCCGCGCCGCCGCCGCCCGCGTCGAACTCAACTCGGCCCTGGCGGAGGCGGAGGAGTTTCTTTCCGCCACGCGGCGCGAGCTGATCGGCGACCGCGTGGGCGATGACTGGGTGCCGCTCTCCCACTACGTCCGCTACCTCGAAAACGGCTGGAGCCCGAAGTGCGAAAAGCGACCCGCCGAGCAGGAAGAGTGGGGCGTGCTCAAGCTCAGCGCAGTCACCTCAGGAAATTTCATCTCGACCGAAAACAAAGCCCTGCCCGGCGATCTTACACCCGACCTCGCCTTGGAAGTGAAGGCGGGCGACGTTCTGATTTGCCGAGCCAACGGCTCGGCCGAGCTGGTGGGTTCCTGCGCAATCGCCGAGGCTCCTTCTCCACGATTGCTCCTTTGCGACAAGCTGTTCCGCGTGCGTTGGGGAACACATACATGCTCACCTCGCTTTTTGGTCCACGCGCTGCGCACGCCCGTGGTGCGAGATCAGATCGAAGCGGCAGCGGGAGGCTCTCCCGGCTCGCAGAAAAACATCTCGAAACCCGCCGTGCTCGCGCTGCGCGTGCCCCAGCTTGATCTCGCCGCGCAGGAGCGCGTCGTCGCCCGGCTGGAGAGCGCCCGTCTCCGCTCCGAACACCTGCGCGCCGAGCTCCGCCACCTCGAGTCCGACCTCGACGCCCTGCTCCCCTCCGCCCTCGCCCAGGTCTTCGGCGCCTGAGCGGCGAGGCCAAGCGCTCAGGCCGGCTCGATGGCCGTCACATAGAGCACACGTTGCTCGCGCTCGGTGCCCTGCACCTCTTCCGCCACCTCTTCGCAAACGAAGCGGTAACGCTGCTTCTCCGTCACGAGCCCGGCCAGCGAAGGACCATCCTCACGCCGCCGCCCAGCGACGTCGTCGCCGGTCATTTCGTCATGCAGGCCCCAAGTCCCCGTCTTCGTGTTCACTTTT
The DNA here is from genome assembly GCA_030604905.1 of Verrucomicrobiota bacterium. Lineage (GTDB taxonomy): Bacteria > Verrucomicrobiota > Verrucomicrobiia > Opitutales > Opitutaceae > IMCC26134_A. Next base: position 6,266 of record JAUVVA010000142.1, read on the forward strand.
GTCAGCACGCCGACGACGATCCGCGTCTCGACGCCGAGACTGGCCATGCTGCCCAGCAACTCGACCAGAGGCCGCGTGTGTGCCTCCGCTACGCCCTGCGCGCGCGCCCGCTCGAAGTCCGGCCGCGCCCAGCTATAGCGCAGCCCCGTGCGCGTCTCCGCGAGAAATTGCAGGAGGCGAATATAGCTACCGGCGAAGTGACCGCGTGCCTCCTTGACCGCTCGCAAGGTCGCGGCGGGGTCTTCGCTCGCGGCAAACAAGGCGTCGATGCGCTCAAAGGCGCGGCTCAACTCGTGCCCGCCGACCAAGTCGGGCGTGCGCGCGGCCTCGAATACCACGCGGAACGAACCCGCCGTCGCCGGCTCCACCACGTCGATGAGATGGGCGTTTGAGCGGTCGATGCACTTGAGCGCGTCGGGCGACAGTTTTCGCAGCGCCGCGCCGTAGGCGTGCTTCACCAATCGCTGCGTCAACGTGAGCAGGCGCCCCAGCGTGTCCGCGTGGATGCGGTGCCCCTGCGCCGCCTCCGGAGGTTCCACTGAGAGGGAAAACATGAGGTTGCCGCGCCGCTTAGCTTCGCCGACCAAGGCCTCATCCTCGCGCGCTGCCTTCAACAGGAAACCCTCGCGCGGCAGATGCGGAAAATCCGCAAGCCGTCCGCCTTGGGGCACGATCTCCAGCGGCTCCGTCACATCGCCGCGCGGCGTGGCTATAAACCAGCCGACGTCCTCTTGTTTCAGCAGGAGGGCGCGCAAATCGATACCGCCGGCTCGAAACTCCCGCAGGTCTTCCGGGCTGACGCCGACCACGAGGTATTGCTCCCCTTCCGCCGAGTCTGGAAGCAGGACACCGACATAATTTCCCCCGATGGCGTCGCGCGCCTCGAAGAGTTGCACGCCGTCATAGTAGAAAAGGGTTCGCGTATGCCGGATGTTTTTCATGCGGCCACCTCCTCAACGTGGGCGAGGATATCATAGTCCGCAAATGGCCACCAAGTGCGATGCGAGGGAAACGCGCCGCTCGGCGTGTCGTGAACGACGCCCGATCCGGCTCCAATCCGCAACCGTGCCACACGCCGCCCCGCCAGATTCGGCAGGAGCAACGCGCTCTTGGCATCCTTCTCATCGGTGAAAATCGAGACCCCGCGCGCCACGCATTCCGACACCCTAAATCGGGCGTTCGGCTTCTCTTCCCGCTGCGAGCGAAAGTCGTCCAAGCTGGGCGCGGCCGCCCGCACGATCCTGAATACCGTGAGATCGTGGCCTAATTCTTCAGCGACTGCCGGCGGGCAGTCTTCTGGAAGTGGCTCTCTAAACGCGGACACGGTTTGTCTTGTAGATCGGGGTATTCTCTCTTCGCGACACTTTTCGCTGGATGCGCCTTTAGGCCGACTATCTTTCCCGCTTTCCCCATGCCCGAACTCGCCGAAGTCGAATTTGTCCGCCGCCGCTGGGACCCCGGCCTCGGCAATGTCGTCGCCACCGTCCGCCTGCACCCCCGCGCGCGCGTGCTCCGCGGCGTGGACTGCGCCCGCCTCGCCCGCCGCCTCGCCGGCGCGCGGCTCGAGTCGTCGGAGGCCGCCGCCAAGCAGATGCTCTTCCGCTTCACCGCCGCCGACGGCAAAGTGCTCTGGCTCGGTATCCACCTCGGCATGACAGGCGAGCTGCGCGTCCGCCCTACCGGCCTGCCCGACGCCAAATCCGAACACCTCATCCTCGACCAGCCCGCCGCCGGCCAGTCGCTGGTCTTCGCCGACCCTCGCATGTTTGGCCGCGTGCAGTTTCACGAAGGCCCCGACGCTCCAGACTGGTGGACGCAAATCGCCCCCGCGATCACCTCCCCCGCCTTCACGCTCGAAGCCGTATCCGAATTTCTGCGACGCCGGGCCCGTGCGCCGATCAAGGCCGTGCTCCTCATGCAGCAACGCTTCCCGGGCATCGGCAACTGGATGGCCGACGAGATTCTCTGGCGCGCCGCCATCCACCCCGCCCGCCGCTGCGGCGAACTCTCGGCCGCGGAGGTCAAATCCCTCCACCGCGAGACCGTGTGGGTCGCCCGCGAGGCCCTGCGCATCATCGGCGCGGCCGACACCGCCGCTGACTGGCCGGACCCGCCCGCGACCTGGCTCTTTCAGCACCGCTGGGAAGACGGTGGCCGTTGCCCGCGAACCAAGAAGCCGCTCGAACGCGCCGAGATCGGCGGCCGGACCACCTGCTGGTCCCCCGCCCGCCAAAAGCTCGCCAGAACCCGCCCACCCGGTTCCACCCTCCTCCGCGGCCTCGGCCGCCCTCGGACCTCACCCAAGCATTTTGTCACCAATTTGGTGACACATTCACACATCTAGCTATTTTCCAGTGATTTAAGAAATAGTCCACGGCGCAGGCAGAGCCCCTCATTTGTCACCTATTGGGTGACACTTTCCCAGCCTCGGGCGCGGGAGCCGAGGGGGCGGGAAACGCCTTCGACAAGGCTCCGCGTGCCGCGCAAGGTGCCCGCGTTTTCGCCTCCGCACTCCACACGTCCACCTTTTGCCTCCCGTGCTTCTCCCTCCGTCCTCCCGCCTCCTCTTCATCGGCGACTCCATCACCGACGCCGGCCGCGACCCCATGGGTGAGCCCCAGCCCTGGGGCGGCGCCGGCCTCGGCCGCGGCTACGTTTCCCTGATCGAATCCTGGCTGCTCGCCACC
>JAUVVA010000100.1 GCA_030604905.1 Verrucomicrobiota bacterium
ATGGCCGACGCCGCCTTGTCCGCGCCGCCGATGTCGGCCTGCGTGGTGATCTTGTAGCGCAGCTCTTGGTCGTTGGCCATGGCGAGGGGCGTTTAGGGAGAGGGCCGGTAGACCCGCGGATGGTTGTTGGCCGGGCCGAGGTTGCTGCCGGTGAGGGCAAAATCCGCGCCCGCCATCCACTCGTGCAGCTCGCGCGCGAGGGGGTGATACCACAGCGGCTTGCCCACCGATAAGGGCGAGACGCCGCGCGCCAGCATCGACACCTGCGCCGCGCTCAGCGCGGACGTATAGTAGGCCACCTCAGCCACGCGCATCTGAGGCGCGGCGGTGGCGCGGCTGACACCCCATGTCCCGGTCGGCGCGTTGATGGTCCGAGTCTCGCCGCTGCTTGCCGTGCCGTTGACATAGAGCGTGTAGCTGGTGCCGCTGCGCACCATCGCCACGTGCGCCCAGGTGGCTTGACTCAACGCCACCGACTGCGAGCCGAACGTCACGCCTCCAAACAGCGTGGCGACGGTGCGGGTGCCGTTCGGGATGTAGAGCCCCCACCCATTCGAGGCGGCTGTGCCCATGTAGACCACCGGCGCGTTTGCGGCCTGCGTGGCGTCGATCCACAGCCAGAAGGAGATGGTCGCGGAGCTGTCATCGCGCGCCGCGGCGCCGGCCAGGAAGGCCGTGCTGCCCGCGCTCCACTCCCAGGCTCCGCGCAGTGGCGCGCACCACAGCAGCCAGCCAGCGATCAAGATGCGGAGGGACAAGCTCATCGGGCGCGCACCTCCACGGCGATCAGCTCGGCGTCACCGCTCATTGTGTCGGAGGCATCGGCGCCGAGCCGCTGCACCCGCACGCGAAACAGCTCACCGACCTGGAGGCCGTCTATCTCGCTTGAGGAGTGCAGGACGCTCGTCGTCGTCACGATGCCGCTGGTGGCATTGGCCGCGCCTGTCGCGCTGACCGCCGTCCCCCAGCTGTCGCTGTCGAGGTCGGTGTTGCCACGCTCAAACGCCGTCGACCAGACGACATTCCCCGAGGTCGCGCTCGTCGCCATCCACACCAGCCGCACCTCGAGGCCCGAGGAGAGGTCGGCGCCCTCCGGCACGAGCGACATGAAGACGGCCGTGCGCGTGCCCGAATCGATAAAATCCAACACGGGGATGGCGTTGCGCGTGTCAAAGGTGGCGAAGCCCGAGGCTGGTGGCTGGTTGCCCAGCGCGGTCCAGCGCGCGAGCGAGAGCGTGCCCCCACCCCCACCGCCTCCACCGCCGGTCGCAGTCAGGGTGCCGCCGCTGAGGCTCAACCCGCTGCCCACCGTGATCTCCTCCACCGCGCCGGTGCTGGCCGTCGTGCGACCGAGCAGCCGCGCCGTCGCCATCGTGAGGCCGCTCGTCGTGATCGCGCCGGGCTCGACGAAATGCGTGCCGGCCGTCGCGATGCTGAGCACGCCCGTGCCGGTCGTGTTGCGGAGCAGGCCGGTGCCGAGCTCCGAGAGCGCCTGCTCGGCCGACAGCCCCGCGCTCGGCGTCTGCACGATGTAGGTCGCATCAGTCGGCGCCCCGCCGCCGCCACCCGTGGCGCTCAGCGTGGTGCCGCTGATCGAGAGGCCGCTGCCGATCTCCAGCCAAGTGACGGCGCCCGCGCTCTCATCCCAGAAGAGCAGGCGATCCGCGCCGGGATCGGTGAGGGCCGCGCCCGTGCCGCCGTTGGCCAGGCTGATGGGCTCGGCCGCGGTGAAGATCGCGCCCGAGGCCAGCGCCAGCTCGGCGCCGCTCTGAACCGTGAAAGTGCCGGAGACGACGCCCCCGGTGTCGCCGCTGATGCGCGGATTGCGCAGCGGAGTGTTCGCCGCGAGCGGCGAAATGACCAATGACCAATGTCCAATGACCAATGCACAGACGAAGCAGATGCGTTGCAGGGTGTTTTTCATCGTTGGGAGAGAGGCTAGGGACTAGAGGCCAGGGACTAGGAGCTAGGAGCTAGAGGCTAGGGACTAGAGGCTAGGAGCTAGGGGCTAGAGCTCGGCGCGGTAGCTCAGCTTGTAGCCGCTGCCGGCGGGCGGGCCGCTGAGCTCGGCGGTGAAGCCGGCGGCGGTGATGGTGTCCTCCACCACGGTGGCGGTGATCACGTCGCCGCCCGCGGTGGGCATGAGCACGGTGACCTGGACGAAGGGCACGCCGCTCAGCGGCGTGGCGAACTCGACGTCCACGGAGGTGGCGTCGGCGGGGATGGCTACGTTGGCGCGGCGGATCATGGTGTCGTCGATGTCGGGGAGCGGAGCGGCGTCGGCCTCGAACTTGTCGCCGCGGAAGGTGTAGCGGAGCACGAGGGCCGAGCCGTTGATCTCCACCACGTCGACCGCCTCCAGGACGGCCGCCGCACACTCCACCGTCTCGTCGTCGAGGGTGAGGCGCAGCGAGCCCTCGTCGGGCAGCACGTTGTGGTGGGTGTGCGCGAAGCGCAGCGCGGCCGCGGCGGTGCCGAAGAGGCGCTGCACCTCAAAGCCCGCCGCCACGGAGCGCCCGCCTCGCCCGTAGATCGTGGTGGTAAGGGCGCGGAAAAACTCCGCCTCGTCCACGACCTGGCGGCCGTTGAGCGAGTAGTTGCGCGGCCCTACGCGGCCCTTGGCCAGATCGGGGTGCGCAAGCTCGGCGTTGCCGTAGGTGATTCGCATGCGGGCTAGAGGCTAGGTGCTAGGAGCTAGGGACTAGGAGCTAGGGGCTAGGAGCTAGTCCTCGCCTTCCCCCTCGCCTTCGCCCTCGGGCGCGGCCGGCGCGGCGGCGGCCACGCGAAAGGCCGGCGCGCCAGGCGTGCGCGCGCTGATCCACTGCACCTCGCCCGCGCGGGGCGAGCCGGTGGCGAAGCTCTGCGGCGCGGTCGTGACGCCCGCACCATAGACGGTGGTGTGCACGCCCGTGCCCGCGACGATGAGATCGCCTCGCACGCGCGAGGCGCCGCGGCGGGCGCCGGCGCCCTGCATCTTGAGCACGTCGAGCAGCGCGCGCTCGCTGAAGTTGTCGGGCTGCGCGGTGGCGGCCACGCTCACGCCGGTGATCTCCAGCGAGAGATCGCCGAGCGGATCGTTGCCCACCGGGGCGGTGGTGAGCTGCGGCGTCACGGTGATGGGGCCGCGCGACTGGAAGGCCTCCCAGGGCCCGCCCACGCCCTCCCACTCCGCGGTGTATTGCAGCGTGGGGATGTCGGCCGCGTCGGGCGGGGTGTCGACGAGCAGCTCCTTGGTGATCGTGTAGAGGCTGTTCTCGGCGCTGGCCGCGACGCGGTTTTTGCGGAAGGCGCCGAAGGTCGCCTGGCCGATGATGCTCTGCGTGGCGGAGTGCACGAGCGGCGGCATCTGCACCAGCGCGCCGTTGTGGAAGGTGATCTTGCGGTTCTGGTAAGTGTGGATCACCAGCTCCTCCTGCTCGATCAGGAAGAAGTCGCCCGTGCCGGCGGTCGTGAGGTCGATGGCGCCGGTGCCGGCGATGGCGGCGGCCTCGGTGGTGTGGAGCGTGCGCACGCGCGGCTCCGCCGGATCCGGCTGGCCGAGGAAGTAGAGCGTGCCGTCCGCCAGGCCGGCGGGCGCCGCGGTGCCGGCCTCGGGCCCGATGCTGAACATCACGCGCGCGCCGAGGCGCGGGAAGTTGAGGTAGTCAAACTCGTGCTCGAGCGCGCCGAGCAGCGTGATCGTATCGGCCCCGGTATCGACGGCCGAGATGTCGTAGCGCGGCGTGATGAGCTGGCCGAGCACGGGGTTTTGCCAGCGCCAGAGCACGTCGCGGTGCGCCTGCGTCCACACGCCGAGCGGCGTCAGCGTGAGGGCCACGGCGTTGTTGAGGTCGCGCTGGTCGATGGCGCCGTAGGCGTCGGTCTCGATGCCAAAGACCTCGGCGCTGGGGGCGAGCTGCTTGCCGCCGGTGGAGTGAAAGAGGGCGCCGCGGTGCCGCACGACGGCCGGGCCCTGGAGGAGTTGAGCGAGATCCATGATGATCGAGTGGGTTGTGGGTGGTGGTGTGGGTTAGGCGAAAAACTCCTCGGCGATGTTGCTCGTCTGCTTGCCGGTCAGCGCGGCCACGGCGCGCACGCGCGCGCCGGCCGGCACGACGAAGGGCGCCGCGTAGATCTCCGTCGTCTCGGCATCGAGCGCCGGGTAGGCCATCGGCGAGAGCGTGTAGCGGATGGTGGCGCCGGGCTCGGCCTGGATGCTCACGAGAGTGCCGCCGCTGTCGGGCTCGCCGAGGATGAGCGGCGTAGAGGCGCGCGGCGCGCCGCTGTCCTGATGCGGCCGCTCGAAGCTGATGCCGAGGCTCACGTTGCCCTCGTCGACCGGCACGGGCTCCTGCCCGGCGAAGCTCCACACCGCGCCGAGGCCGGTGGAGAAGCGGTGGAGCAGCGAGCGCACGTGGAGCGCCAGGGCGGTGGCGGGCAGGCCGGTGCCGCCCGCGCCGCGGTTGTAGAGGGGAGTCTCGATGGCCTGCACGGTGAGGCGGGCGCGCGAGCGCGGGCCGGGCGCGTCGGGCGTCTCCGGCACGAGCACGGGCATGAGGACCACGAGCACCGCGCCGATCTTGTCGCCGCGAGGATTGAGTGTGGTGAGGGCCTGCTGCACGTCCGCCTCGGTGACGCCCTTCTCCTCCAGGAGGACGGCCACCTGGGCGAGCGCCGGCTCTTCGAGGAGGCGGGCGGCGAAGTCGCGCTGATCGCGCAGCAGCTGGTCGATGGGTTGCATGCTAGAGGCTAGGAGCTAGGGGCTAGGAGCTAGTGGCTAGGGCTAGGAGCCGGGGGCTTGGTCGCGGCGCCAGGCGCGCTGCGCGGTGGAGTCGACGGCGCGGTCGACCTCGGCGGTAATCGTGGCGCGCGCCGGCAGCACGGAGGGGTCGGGCTTTTGCTCCACGGATTTTTTGAGCGCGTAGTAGAGCTTTCCGGCGCGAGCCAGGCCCACGGGCTGGCGCCCGCGGCCGAAGACGACGGTGAGGTCGCCAAACTCGCGGGCCCGCTTGCCGTGGGCCTCGGGCGCGACGGGGATCGTGAGCCACTTCGACTGCTTCGCGCGGATGGTGCCGCCGAAGAAGCGCTGGCGGAGGCCGATCTGGTTGATCGCGATCAGCACGCCGTCGCTCTCGATCCGGAAGGAGGTGGCGCGGGCGGCGCCGGCGTAGTAGTTGGTCCGCTTGCCGCCGAGCGCGTTGGGCCGGGTGCGGTTGAGGTCGCGCAGGTGGCGGGTGAAGACGTTGCTCGCGGCGCGGCCGATCACCGGGTGGATGCGCGCCGGGGCGAGCGCGGCGGCGAGCCGGCGCGGCGCGCCGCTGTCGCCCTCGCGACGGATGAGGAGGCCGATGCTCACCGGGCACCTCCCGCGATCAGAGCGACAGAGCGAGAGAGAACAGAGCGACAGAAGGCCGGGCTTGCCAGGACGCGCCCCCGCGACATGCTGTGAGGTCCTGAAGGCACCCTGCGGTTACCGGCGCAATTCCCCCGGCCCGCAGCGTAGCGGCGGGGCGTGGCGCCCCCGCTTGCATCTTTCTTGTAGGGCCGCCCGGTGCAGATCGGGCGGCCTGTTTTTTTTGCCGCGGCTTTCATGCGTCCTCGTATCCGGTGACGAGCCATTGGCTCTTTGAGTTTGCGGAGCGGCTGCTGAGCACGACCACCCGGCCCTCATGGGTGATCTTGCGCTTCCACACCTTCTTTTTCTCCACCGCGCCGTTGGAGCCGCGCACCTCGATCTCCGTCTCCACGGGGGCGGAGCGCTGGCCCTTCACGATCACCTCGGGCAGCTTCTTGAGATCGTCGGGGTGTTTGCTGAAAATGTGAGCCGCGCCGCCGCCGCCCTTGTGCGTCGGGTTGCGGGAGCCGAGGTCGCCGGTGTTGCCGTAGGCGATCTCGATCTCGCCCACGCCATCGACAAACATGGCGTCGGGCACGGAGCCGCCCTTGCGCGCGAGCACGCGGTCGATGGCGGCGCGACCACGGGCGATGTTGTCGTCGTCGGGGATGGAGGTCTCGCCCTTGGCCGGCCGGCGGCCGAGCGAATCGCGCGCGCCCTTGGCCGGCGGCCCTCCCGCATTGCTCGTGGCCCAGCGGCCATTCGAGTCGTCGCGCGGCTGATCGGGGTTGTAGGCGGCACGGATCGGCGAGGCGATGAGGCGCAGCACGCCATCGGCCGCGAAGCGCGCCACGCCCTGCAAGGCCTCTGCGAGGCCGTTGCGCAGCCAGGCCGCGCGGGCCGTGGGGCTGGCCTGGAGGTCGGCGTTGAAGTCGTCGATCTCCGGCGCGGGCAGTTCCTCGTCGCGCGCGAGCAGGCCGATGGCCTCGGCCTCGTCGCGGGCAAGGTCCTCCACGTCCATCCCGCTGTTGAAATCAAAAGGGGCGTGGGGCTGGCCAAAGCGGGAGATGGCACGCCAGATCGGAGAGGTCTTGAGCGCCACCATGCGGTTGCCGAAGAAGTCGCCGCCGGCCTCGGCCCAGCGGGCGCTCCAGTCGCGCTGCTCGCGGGTGTCGATCACGCGCACCAGCTCCTGCGCGGGCCACTCGTCCAGCACCTCGGCCGCCATGCCTTGCAGGTATTGCCCGCGCCCGAAGGCCTGCCCGAGATTGGTGTCGAGGATCAGCTCGATGCGGGCGTCGCTGCGCAGATCGGTGAGATCGGTCTGGTCGATGCTGTCGTCGCCGAGAGCGCCGAGAAAGGATTTGAGGCGCACGCGGCCCTCCGCCCGGCTGATCTCGCCGCGAGTGAGCGCGCCCAGCGTGTCGTCGATTTCCTGGAGAAAATCCACCTCGGTCACCCCGGCCGAGAAGCGGGCGCGGGCGAGCAGCTCGGGCGCCAGCGAGGCCAGCTCGCGCGAGCGCAGCTCCGTGGGCAGAAGCGTGCGCACCGCGTTGCTCGCGATGGCCTCGGCGAAGGGGATGGGCTCCACAAAGAGACTCATGGCAGGATGCGCGCGAAGCGATTGATCCAGCGCAGCGGCTCGCCGCCGCGCAGCTCCGCGCAGGTCCACTGCGACCAGGCGAGGCGATGCAGGTGCGAGAGCAGCGCGCCGCGGTCGGCGAGATCGGCGACGTGGGCGTAGTGCGCGCTCGGGTGGCAACGCACCTGCACACCCGAGAGCAGCGCCTCGAGACCGGCCGTGGAATTGTAGGCGACGGCGAGGGCGGCCTCGGCGAGATCGGCCGCAAGGCTGCGGCCGGCCGGGCTGTGCTCGGCGCGGAGAGCGCGCAGGCGCACCTGCGGGGCCATGGGGTGAGCGCGAAAGCGCAGGCGGTAGCCATCGGCGAGGAGCGCGGCGGCCTCCTCCTCCAGCCAGCGCACGAGCCCATGCTCGGTGAGCCCATGCTGTGAATCTCCGGGCACCTGGCCGAGGATCAACGCCACCTTGTCGCGGCCCCCCTGTATCGGCTCGGCCAAGGTGAGGCGGTGAGCCTCGAAGCGCGCGGCGAAGGCACGTGCGCCGGCCGGCTTTGGGCTCACCCAATTCAGCCGGCCGATGCCGAGCTGGTTGTAGCCCTCCGTATCGGACGCACCGGAGGCGCGGTGAAAATAGCCGAGATCGAGCACGAGCAGCGGCACGCCCGCGCCCCGCAGGAAGCCGCGCGCCACGGCCTCGCGGTCGTGCATGCCGCAGGTGAAGGCGAAACGCACATCGCCCTTGGCGAGCGCGGCGCGCAGAGCGGCCAGGCTGTTGTCGGGCACCGGCAGCACCTCGCCGCCGAGCGCGGCGACGCCCTCCTGCATCGCCTGGATGCGGGCCTTGCGCCCCATGGGGCCGAGACAGATCGCGCGAAAAGCGGGCATGGTGTTCACATCTCCACCTTGGGATTGCTGCCGAAGAAGGCCTCGGGCGTGGGGCGCGGCTGCTCGCCCGCCTCGTCCGGCGGCACGAGGGCGAAGTCGCAGCGCGCCACGTCGCGCAGGAGCGAGAGCGCGGTGCGGTTGGCCTCGCGCCGGTCGTCGGTGAGGAGGGATTTCACGGGCAGGCGCGTAGCCAGCTCGAAGCGGATGCGGCTCAGTGCCGCGCCCTCCAGCTCCGGCGGGATGGTGCCGGCCGGGCCCAGGATGTTGTCGGGGCACGCGCCCACGTAACCGCGCACCTCACCGACGATCTGCTCGATGATCGCGGGCAACGGGTTCTCCTGGCCGGGCGCGAGCGCGGCCGCCTTTACGGCCGCCACTTCGGGGCCGCTGAGCTTGGTGAGGACTTGGGCTTCGGTGAGGATGAGCCAGGACATGGTGAGTCAGAGGGAGAGAGCGACGGAGGTCAGAGCGACAGAGGGCGGGCCGTCATTGGGCATTGGTCATTGGGCATTGGTCATTCCGCGCGCGGCGCGCGGCGGCGGCGTGATCTCTAAAAAGCCCCGGCCGGCACGTGGCCGGGGCTCGAAGAAACAACGCGCGCGGAGGCTTAGCTCTCGGCGCCCTCCGTGATGCGCTCGCCGGTGGCGGCGTTGCCCACAGCGGTGCCGAACATGATGGCGGCGCGGCTGGTGGCCTCGGCCTTCACGTGGTCGACGAAATCGACCTGCTGGAAGGTGATGCCGGTGTCGGGGCTGCGCACCGAGCGCACCACGCCGTTGCTGGCGCCGGGGAGCGCGCGGGTGTAGTCGTTGGGCAGGCGGGCGGCCCAGGCGAGCGACTCCGGCGTGCCGGCGAAGCCCACGAGATCCTCGGCGACGGGCAGCGTCTCGGCCTGCCAGGGCTGGAAGCCCGCGACGCGCGGCAGACGATACTCCTCGATCAGCTCGGGGCGCTGGTAGGCGGCGAGCTGGAGGATCGTGCTGTCGTTGCCGAGCTGCTCGAAATACTCCGGGTTGAGGAGCACGAAGCGGCCACGGCCGCCGACCTTGCGCTCGAAGAGCTTTCGCGCGATGGCGGTCATGCTCTTGCGCTTGAAGTCCGGGAGCGCCACGGCGGTGGCGTTCACGAAGTTCGCGGCGGTGATGCGGCCGAAGAGGTGCGCCACGATGGCGGTCGCCAGCGCGTCCTCCATGCCCTCGGCCTGCTCGCCGAAGAGATCGCGATCCGTGCTCGCCAGCTCGTTCACGTTGAAGGTCACCGGCACGCCGATGTGCTGGTCGATGGTGACATCCACGTCGGTGGTGCCGGCGTTGGCGCGCGTGTAGCCGGTGCCGGGCACGAAGGGCGAGGCGACGAGCGGGGCCTTGGTGCGCGTCTTGATCGTCTGGCCGAAGTTCGACTGCTCGCCCGAGAAATCGGTCGTGATGTCGAAGAGCCAGGGGTAGCTGTGGCGGAGCAGCGAGAAGGCGCGCAGCGTCACCAGATCGCCGGCGAGGGTGCCGAGCGAGTTGGCCGCGAGGATCGGGCCGAGGCGGAAGTCGCCCTGCTTGAACATCGGGGCGATGTGCTTGGCGTAGATCGCGGAGCGCTTGGCGCCATCGCGCTCGGCGGAGTAGCCGCGCAGCTCCTCGACGAAGCCGGCCTTGGCCTCGACGGCAAAGCCGGGCGCGGTGATGGGCTGGGTGACATCGCGGCCGGGCAGCTTGGCCAGGAGATCGGCGTTGCTGGGATCGGCCACGATCAGCCCCACCCATTTGGCGTGCACGGCCTCATCCTTGGCGGGCAAGGCGCCGCGGTTGACGGCGGCCTGCACGGCGGCCTTGGCGGCGCCCTCGGCCTCGGCCTTGGCCTTGGCTTCGATGGCGGCGATGCGGGCTTCGAGCGCGGTGTTTTTCTTGGCCGCGACGGCGGCGGCTTCGGAGGCGGCCTTGGCGGCGTCCTCGTTCTTCTTCTTTTCGGCCTCGGCGGCAGCAGCGGCGGCGGCTTCGGCGGCTTTCTTTTCTTCGTCGGTCATGGTGGTGGTGGTTTGGGTTTCGTTGGTCGGCGTAGCCGCCGAAGGGGATGGCGCGCCCTTGGCCCAGATCGGGGCCTGCTTGAGGAACGCGGGGGAATTCACGAGGCCGCCCATGCAGAGCGGCGCATCGACCACGCGGGAGGGCGCGCCTCCATCGACGTGGAAAGAGGGGGAGAAGCTCCGGTAGTCTCTGCCGAGCACGGCCTCGCGCCCGGAGGCGCTCCAATCGAGCGAGGCATACACGCCCGCCCGTTTCTCCCCGCCGCCCTCCTCCCAGCGGTAGCCCGTGGGCCAGGCGCTGGCCGGGCCGTCCTCATGGTCGAAGTCGAAGTAGGGGCGCTGGCCGGCGGCGAGGTGCGCCTGGAGCGCGGCCTGCATGGCCTGCGCGGTGTCCGGCCCCACCTGCACGGTGTAGGTGACCGGCTCCCCGGCCTGCGTGGCATGGATGGTGTGCACGCCGGCCGGGAAACACATGATCTCGGCCGGAGCGTCGGCGCCGAGCGGCGCGATGGCCGCGAGCGTGGAGAGGTGGGCAAGGATGGGTGCGGGCTTCATGGCGGGAAGATTCGTGCGCTTACTCCTTCGCGGCGGGACGCGCCGGCCGCGCCTGCGCGCCGGCCACGGCGCCGTTGATCGCGGCCGCGGAGAGGCCGCCGTAGATCGCCTGCACGAGCGGATCCTCGGGCCCGAGGCCCAGCGAGGAGGCGTGCCGGCGCAGCTCGCCGGCGGCGGCCGCGAGCGCGGCGTCGTAGGTGGCATCGTCGCCGGAGGCGACCGCCCGGCGCAGCTCGGCGAGCACCGGGCCGGCCTTCGCCATGAGCGCGCGGAGCACGGCCTGCTTGGTCGCCGCCGCCAGCTCCGCCTGCACAGCCTCGCCCGAGGCCTTGGCCATGAGGGCGGGAAGCACCCGGCCGGGCAACGCGGGCTGGGGAGCGCCGCCGGGCGCGGCGAAAGGATCGCCCTGGGCGCGGCCCACGATCACCGGCTCGCCACCCACCGGCGCCGGGATCGAATGGCGCTCGTAGAACCAGGCGCGCGGCAGCTCGATGCCGGCGTTGAGCAGCACCTGGTCGCGCTGCGCGAGCTTGAGCGCATCGGGCTCGTCATCGACATCGGCCACGACGGTCGGCGGCTCCGCGGTGTTGCCCCAGTTGAGGCGCAGGAGCGCCGGCACGAGCTGGTAGCTGAGCAGATCGGCGCACCAGGAAGCGGCGTCCTGGAGCCGATCCTTGCGCACCGCGCCCTGGAGGCTGGCGGCGCCGGAGCCCAGGCCCGCGGCCTGCGCGCCGCCGCTCAGCTCCTGCCCGAGGATGAGCAGGTCCACCGCCTTGTCGGCGAGTTCCTGGATCACCACCTGCGGGTTGCCGGTGACGTTTTGCGAGGCCTCCTTGAACTCCAGCTTGGTGCCTTCGGGGAAGGCGCCGTAGCCCACCGCGCCCATCTGCGCGAGCATGTCGCGCAGCACCGGGCCCAGGGCGGCGTCGTTCTTGTCGTAGGTCGCCCAGCGGAAGGGCACGCCGAAGAGCTGCGCATTCGAGAGCAGCCATTCCCAACCGAAGGTGATGCCGGCCCAGTAGGGCACGAGAGGGCGCAGCACGGCGGTGGCGCCCGGCGCGCCGGTGCGGGCGTGCCACATGCCGACGAGGAAGCGGTCGTCGGGGAAGGGCTGCCAGGCGCGGGCGCGATGCGTGGTCTCCTCGCCCGCGATCAGGCCCAGCTCGGTGCCGGCGTCGTTCCAGCCGTAGCGCTGGGGCGCGAGCACGTGCGCGCAGCGCGGCAGCACGCCCTCGGGGCGCCGGTCCCAGTGCACTTCGAGCACGGAGAGGCCCTTGCCGTAGGCGTCGAGCGCATGAAAGAGCGTGTCCTCGAAATTGAGCTCGAGGGTGCCGGGGCGCGGCCACCACTGGCGCAGCGCCCCGTCCACGAAGCTCGCGCGGGCCTTGGCGCTTTCGGTCGGGGCCTCGCCGCGCACGGTGTAGGGATTGACCGTGAAGGTGGCGCGGGCGGCCGCGCGGCGCAGCTCGCCGAGGTTCTTGGCGAGGCGCGGCCAGGTGTCCTCCATGAGGGCGAAGAGCTGCCACTGCGCATCCAGGCTGCCGCGCGCGGCCTGCTCCAGGACCACGCGCGCCTCGGCCGGCGACATGCGGCGATGGGCCCACCACGCTCCGGTCTGGAAGTCGCTCACGGTGGCGCGCGAGGCGGCCCCGCCGGCGCCGGGCAGGAGCGCGCGGGCGGCGGCCAGCGCGAGGCGGCCGGCGCTGCGGGCGCGGGCGAGGATCGGGGCGCTCATCGGGCACCTCCGGCGATCCGGGCGCCACGGCCCGATTTGGCGGCGGGCACAGCCCCCTTGCAAACGCCCTTGCAAGCCCCTGCAAACCGACGAAAGGGGGCCGGGAGGGGGTAGGATAGCCCCCCGGCGGGCAGGCGGCCTTTAAAATCAAAAAAGCGGAGCATGGTCAGAAGCGGAGGGCGGTGCGGGTGAAGAGCGGGCCGGCGACGGCCGGCAGGCCCAGGTGAACGGCGCGCAGATCGGCGGCGGTGAAGGAGCCGGCGCCCACGCCGGCCGTGGCGCCGGCATGCAGGGCGAGGGCGAGCGCGGTGCAGCGGTCGCTGTGGCCTTCGGCGGTGCGGGGCGCGGCGTAGCTGTATTGGTTGTTCCGCACGATCTGCTTCATCGCGTGCAGATCCTCGCGGATCGCGATGGAGACGGGCGTGCGGACCTTGAGCGGGGCCTCGAAGGCCCGGCGCAGGCGCGGGAAAATGACGCGCTTGAACCCGGAGGTGAAGGTGCACAACTCCAACTTGCCGAGCTTGTGCGCCTCGGGCTTGTATTCGCCGATGCCGGGCGCCTTGACCAGGTAGTCGCCCAGGCCGATGCCGGGGCCGGTGTAGTCGAAGGCGGTGCGCGTGGCGCGGCGCAGGCGGACACGCAGGATCTCCTCCTGCTGCGGCGTGGGCATGCCGCGGAGCACGAGCACCTCGCGGGTGATCCACACATCGCCCACGAGCTGGAGCGTCCAGCACACGGTGGGGTCGTTTTGCCGGCCGAAGTCCACGCCGCACACCACCGGACCGCCGCCCTCCGTGGTCCAGAAGTCGGGGCCGATCACCTCGGTGGCGTCGATGCTCTCCGCCGGAGTGAGGATCTCGTAAGGCAGGAGGACGTTGCTCGTGTCGAGAAACTCGCACTCAAACTCCTGCGCCCAGCCCTCGGGATCATCGAACAGCTCGCGCATCTGCGCGATGTTGACCGGCAGGCCGCAGAGCACCGCGTGGTAAATCGTGACGAGGTGGCGCGACCAATCGAAGCGCCGGCCCTCGCGGCCGGTCGTGTCGAAGATCTTCGCCATCTGGCCGTCCTTGCCGTTGGGCGTGGAGACGACGCGCAAGCGCTTCTCTCCCCCGCGCAGCGGATTGGTGATCGAGGGCACGATGGCGCGCCAGGTCTCCGCCGGGTTGTCGAAGAAATCGAACTCGGTGAGGAGCACGTTGGTGCTGCGGCCGCGCACGGTGTCGGGCCGGCCGGGCACGGCGCGGGCGCGCGAGCCGTTGGAGAAGGTGATCTCGGCGGCCTTGAGCAGCGTCTCGCTGCCGCCCTCGCGCACGAGCTGGAGATCGGCGAGGCGGAAATCCCAGGCCTCGGCCCAGAGCTTGGCCTGATCGAGCGAGTCGAGCGCCTGGCGCTCCGAAGGCGCGGCGATCATCCACTCCGTCACGCCGGCTTTGCAGGTCTCCACGACCTCGCCCTCGCTCGTGAAATCCTTGCCCGTCTGGCGCGCCTGGAGCGCGGCCTTGAAGCGGCTGTCGTCGTGGTGGAGGTTGAACTGATACTCCAGATACAGGGAGCGCGGATCGCCGGCCGGGTAGGGGTTGCGCCAGCCGGTGGCGGACGTGCCGCGGGTGTGCGCCTCCGCCAAGTCGCGCAGATCGGCGAGCGGGCGGCCGAAGATCTCGGCTCGCATCGCCGTGGCGCGCGCGGCCTTCACCTGCTCGGCGAGGCGATCCAGCGCATCGGTCTGCGAGACGGGGGCGCGCTTGGCGCGGGGCTTGGGATTGGAGGCGGCGCGGCTCATTTCGAGATCAGCCCATGCGGAAGATCTGGCGCAGCTTGGCGGAGCGCTGCTCGTCGGTGAGGGTGTCGTCTGCCGCCACGCCCGCGGCCTCGTCGGCCTGCGCGGCTTTCTTCTCCAGGAGCGCGATGCGGCGGGCGTCGCGCTCGCCCTTCTGGCGGGCGAGCCGGATCTTCGCCCAGGCGACGGCCTCCTCGGAGTCGCCCTCGCGGATGGCGCGAGCCTCGAACACGGCCTGCGAGGCCTTGGAGATCTGCTCGTCGTCGAGCTGCACGCCACCCAGCTCGCGCAGCGTGCGCGCCACCTCGTCGGCGACGGAGGCGGCGGTCTGGAGCCGGCGCGAAACCGGATACCAGCGGAAGAACTCGGAGAGCGCGGCGGCGCTCGTCTCGATCTGCCACTTCTCCGCGGCGATCTTGCGCACCTCGGCGTAGCTCTTGGTGCGGATGAGCGCGAAGAGCTGCTCCTGCA
>JAUVVA010000008.1 GCA_030604905.1 Verrucomicrobiota bacterium
ACGCCGCCTCGGGCGAGTGGATCGACTTTGGCGCCGAGTGGCGCGAGGTGAAATACAAGGACCTCATCATCGAGAAGACCGGCGACCCGCAGTGGTTCTCGCGCTCGAAGGAGGAGAAGATCGCCGGCGTGCAAAAGCTCGGCCTCTTCGCCGACGCCAAGTGGGAAGACTTTGAGCTGACCAACGAGATCTTCGGCAAGATGATCGAGCCGAACCTCATCCAACCGACCTTCGTCACGCACCTGCCGAAGGCGCTTTGCCCGCTGGCCAAGATCACCGCCGACGACCCGAGCACGATCGACGTGTTCGAGCTCATCATCGGCGGCATGGAGATCGCGCCCGCCTATTCGGAGCAAAACGATCCCGACGTGCAGCGCGCGATGTTCGAGGCGCAGGCCGGCGAGGAGCAGCAGAAGGTCGACCAGGACTTCCTGCTCGCCCTCGAGCACGGCATGCCGCCCGCGGGTGGCATGGGCATCGGCATCGACCGCCTCGCCATCCTGCTCACCGGCGCGGAGAGCATCCGCGACGTGATCCTCTTCCCGCAGCTGCGCAACACCGCCGGCTAGACCGCAGTTGGCCACGGAGAACACGGAGCCCAGACACGGAGAGCACGGAGTTGAAGATCATGAACCGCAGCCGTTCCGTGTCCTCCGTGTCCGCGCTCCGTGTCCTCCGTGACTAAAAACCGAAGCGATGTCCTGGCCGATCTACCTCGCGCTGAAGCAGCTCTTCCCGACCGGGCGGCGCTTTCCCTTCTTCACTTTCATCTCGATCCTCGGGGTGGCGCTGGGCGTCACCTTGCTGATCGTCTCGATCTCGGTGATGGGCGGCTTTGGCCGCGAGATCCGCACCATGATCGTGCACACCCAGGGGGAGGTGCAGGTGCGCGCGGCCGGCCTGATGGAGAACCCCGGCGCGGTGATGGACGCGGTGAAAACCGTGCGCGGCGTGGTGGCCGCCACGCCCTTCGCCGAGGGCGTGGTCATGATCAAGCGCGACCGCCAGCCCGCCTTCCCCGCCATCCAGGGCGTGGACATGGACCGGGTCGACGAGGTGGTGCCGCTGCGTCGCTACATCATCGCGGGCGATTTCGAGGATCTCGACGACGACCGCGTGATCCTCAGCTCGCAGCTCGCGATCAGCATCGGCGCCCGGATCGGCGACACCGTGATGGTCTACTCGCCGCTCCTCCTCGAAAAGCTCCAGGCCGACGAGGTGCTCATGCCGCGCGAGCTGGAGGTCTGCGGCATCTTCGAGATCGGGCACCAGCAACTCGACAGCAGCGTGGTCATCGTGACCCTGCGCACCATGCAGGAGCTTTACGGGCTCGGGCGCGCCGTCCACGGGGTCAACGTGAGACTCGCCCCCGGTGCTGATCCCGACCGCGTGGCCCGCGAGATCAACCGCGTGCTCCCGGTCAACGGCTTCGCGAAGTCGTGGATGGATGCCAACTCGGAGTTCCTCTTTGTGCTCCAGCTCGAGAAGAACATGATCTTTTTTCTCCTGCTCTTCATCATCGTCGTCGCCGCCTTCTCCGTCGCCTCCTCCTTGCTGATCGCGGTGGTGCGCAAGACGCGCGAGATCGGTCTCCTCGGCGCGCTCGGCGCGAGCCCGCGGCAGGTCGCGGCCTGCTTCTGTTACCAAGGCATCATCATCGGCGTCACCGGCACGGCGCTCGGCCTCGCGCTCGGCTTCACCGTGGTGCATTTTCGCAACCACCTCGTGGCGGGGTTCACGCGCCTGACCGGCAGCCAGGAGGCGCTGGAGCGGTTTTATCAATTCAGCCAGCTGCCCGCCCACCTCTCGGGGAAGGACCTCGCGCTGATCGTGTGCAGCGCGCTTGTCGTCTCGACCCTCGCCGGTCTGTTGCCGGCCTGGCGCGCGGCCAAACTCAAACCCGTGGAGGCGTTGCGCAGTGAGTGAGACCCCGGGAACGCCGAGCCCCAGCTCGGCATCGAGCAGCAAGCCGGCCGAGCTGGGGCTCGGCGCTCCCGGCGCCATGTCCATGATGCCCATTCTCCAAGCCACCTCGCTCCACAAGAGCTACCTCAGCGGCGAGCGGCACATCGAGGTGCTGCGCGGCGTGGACCTCGTGGTCGCGGCCGGCGAGAGCGTGTCGATCCGCGGCGAGTCGGGCTCGGGCAAATCCACCCTGCTCAACCTGCTCTCCGGCCTCGACGCGCCCGATTCGGGCGAGCTGCGCTGGGAAGGCGAGGCGAGCCTCACCCCCGTCCGTCGCGGTCGTCTGCTCGGGCTGGTGTTCCAGGCCTTTTACCTCGTGCCGGAGCTCGACGCCGAGGCCAACGTGCTGCTCGCCGCGCGGCTGGTGGGCAAGGTCGGCGAGCCCGAGCGGGCCCGCGCCCGCGAGCTGCTGCGTCGGGTGGGCCTGGCCGAGCGCGCGCAGCATGTGCCGGCCAAGCTTTCCGGGGGCGAGCGCCAGCGCGTGGCCATCGCGCGCGCGCTCATGAACCGCCCCAGGCTGATCCTCGCCGACGAGCCCACGGGCAACCTCGACGAGGGCAGCGGCGACGCGATCATCGACCTCCTGCTCTCGCTCGGTCGCGAGGAAGGCTGCGCGCTGGTGCTCGTGACCCACAACGCCGCCCACGCGGCCCGCTGCGCCCGCCGCTTGTTTCTGCGCGAGGGCGGCTTTCACGCGGCCTGAGCCCGTTCCGGCCGAGCGTGCGCCTCCGGGTTTTTCCCGGGGGACGGCGCGTCCTTCTGTAACATAAACGGGGCTCGCGCGTCGCGGGCTTCGCCGCCAGGGTCGAGACCACTCATGAAAGGTTTCTTCGCCTCCTTTTGCGGCACGCTGCTTGCGCTCTTCGCCTTCGTCTTCGTCTCCGGCCTGCTGTTGATCGGCGTCTTCGCCATCTTCATCTCGATGGGCGAGCGGGCCAAACAGGTCCATGTCGAGCCCGGCTCCTACCTGGTGCTCAACCTGGATGGCATCAACCTCACCGACGCGCCGCCCGCGGTGGAATCGAGCGGCCTCGGGGCGCTTTTTCTCGGCGATTCGCCCTCGCCGCTTTCGCTGCGCCAGGCCGTCACCGGGCTGCGCGCCGCCGCGCGCGACGAGCGTATCCGCGGCGTCTTCATCACCGGCACCTTTTGGCCGGATGGCTACGGCACCGGCTTCGCCGCGCTGGAGGAGCTGCGGGCCGCGCTCGCCGACCTGCGTGCCTCCGGCAAGCCCGTTCGCGCCTACTTCGACGATGCGGGCACGGCGGAGTTTTACCTCGCCTCCGTCGCGCAGGAGGTCGCGCTCAATCCCTTCGGCCTGCTCGTGCTGCCGGGGCTGGCGAGCGAGCCCATCTTCTTCGGCTCCGCCTTCGAGAAGTGGGGGATCGGCGTCCAGGTGACGCGTTCCGGCAAATACAAGGGCGCCATCGAGCCCTTCACCCGCACCGACCTGAGCCCGGAGAACCGCGAGCAACTCACCGTGTTGCTCGACGACCTCTGGGGCGTGGTGCGCGCCGACATCGCCAAAGGGCGCGGACTGAGCGCCGGCGCCTTGCAGGCCGTGGTCGACCGCGAGGGCCTGATCACCGCCGAGGCCGCGCTCGGGGCCGGACTGGTCGATCGGGTGGTCTATCGCGACGAGATCCTGCAGGCTTTGCGCGAGGAAACCGGCGTCGGCCCGGGCGAGCCCTTCCTCCAGGTCGCTTTTACGGATTACGTGAAGCAGTTGCCCGAGCGCCCCGAGCGCTTCGGCTCCGTGGTCGCGGTGCTCTATGCGGAGGGCGAGATCGTCGACGGCGCGGGCGGCAAGGGCGCGGTCGGCGGCGCCACGTTCGCGCGCGAGCTGCGTGCGCTCCGCGAGGACGACTCGGTCGCGGCGGTGGTCTTGCGCGTCAACAGCCCCGGCGGCTCGGCCAGCGCCTCGGAGGAGATCCTGCGCGAACTGCGCCTCCTGCGTGAGCAGAAGCCCGTGATCGTCTCGCTCGGCAGTTACGCCGCCTCGGGCGGTTACTGGATCGCGGCCTATGGCGACCGCGTCTTCACCCAAGCCACGACCATCACCGGCTCGATCGGCGTCTTTGGCGTGCAGTTCGACATCCAGAAGCTCGGCGAGAACCTCGGCCTCACCTGGGACCGCGTGCAAACCGGCGAAAAGGCCGGCCTGCTCACCGCCTCGCGCCCCAAGTCCCCGGCGGAGCTGGCGGTCTTTCAACGCCTGGTCGACCACACCTACGACGAGTTTCTTCACCGCGTGTCCGAGGGCCGCGGCCTCGAAAAAGGCGTCGTGCAGGCCCTCGCCCAAGGCCGCGTCTGGTCGGGCCAGCAAGCGCTTGGTCTCGGCCTCGCCGACGAGCGCGGCGGCCTGGGCGCCGCCATCGCCCACGCGGCGCTGCGCGCCGGCATCGAGGGCGAGCCCTCGCTGCGCGAGTTTCCCACCACGCGTCCGCTGGCCGAGGCGCTGGCCGAGCTTTTCAGCGACCGCGTGGGCCCGGAGACGCGGCTCATCCGCGGCCTGCGCGGTCCGCTCGGCCTGGCCCTGCGTCGCGCCGAGGACCAGGCGCTCGAGGTCACCCGTTTCAACGACCCGCGCGGCGTTTACGCCCGTCTGCCGCTTGACCTCCGCGTGCGTTGAGCTGCTTTTGCCCGACTTATGAGCACCAGCAGCAGCCGCACGACCCGCCTCCTCGAGGACGTCCCCGCCACCGTCATTCCCGCCGGCACGCCGACCACGCTGGCCGCCGGGGAGAGCGTGCACATCGTGCAGACGCTCGGGGGCAACGTCACCGTGCGCGGCGACCATGGCCTCTTCCGCATCGCCCGCGAGCACGCCGGCGCCATCGCCGGGCTCGATTTGGAACAACTGGACCGCGAGGCCGGCGCGGGCGCGCTCGCCGAGGGCGGCGAGTTCTCCGAGCAGGCCGTCTGGGAGGCGCTCAAGGGCTGTTTCGACCCCGAGATCCCGGTCAACATCGTCGACCTCGGCTTGATCTACGATCTCGACCTGGAGGACCTCCCGCAGGGCGGCCGCAAGGTGGAGGTGAAGATGACCCTCACCGCGCCCGGCTGCGGCATGGGGCCTGTCATCGCCGAGGACGCGCGGCGTCGCGTGGCCGCGCTGCCCGGCGTCACCGAGGCGAAGGTCCACATCGTGTGGGATCCGCAGTGGACGCCCCAGATGATCTCGGAGGCCGGGCGCAAGCAGCTCGGCATCGAGTAGGGCGGCGGCCGCCTCTTCCCGCATGCGCATCGCCCTCGTCACCGAGACCTATCCGCCGGAGGTGAACGGCGTCGCGATGACGCTCAGCCGCCTGGTCGGCGGACTGCGCGCCGCCGGGCACGAGGTGGAGGTGGTGCGGCCGCGGCAGGCGCATGAAAAAGTAGGCGAGGCCACGAAGGACTTCGTGGTGCCGGGCATGGCGATCCCGTTCTACGATTCGCTGCGCATCGGCTTGCCGGTGGCCCTGCGCCTGGAGCGGCGCTGGCGGGTATCGCGGCCGGATGTGGTGCACGTGGCGACCGAGGGACCGTTGGGCCTGGCCTCGCTCGAGGCCGCGGCGCGCCTCGCCCTGCCGGCGACCTCGAGTTTCCACACCAATTTTCACGCCTACGGCGGGGCCTACGGGGCCTCCCTGCTGCGGGACTTCACCCTCGTTTATCTGCGCTGGTTTCACAATCGCACCCGCTGCACCCTGGCGCCCACGCGCCAGATGGTGGCCGAGCTGGCCGAGCTGCGGTTCCGCCGTCTCGGCGTGATGGCGCGCGGCGTCGACACGCGGCTTTTTGATCCGGCGCGGCGCGACGAGGCCCTGCGTGCGAGCTGGGGGGCGGGGCCGGGGGATCCGGTGGCGCTCTACGTCGGGCGCATCGCGCCGGAGAAAAACCTCGGGCTGGCGGTGGAGGCGTTCCTGCGCCTGCGCGAACGCGAGCCGCGCCTGCGCTTCGTGCTGGTGGGCGACGGTCCGGCGAAGGCGGGCCTGCAGCGGGCGCATCCAGATTTCCACTACGCCGGCATGCGGCGCGGCGAGGAGCTCGCGGCGCACTACGCCTCGGGGGACCTTTTCCTGTTCCCGAGCGTGACCGAGACCTTTGGCAACGTGGTCACGGAGGCGCTGGCCAGCGGCCTGGTGACGGTGGGCTACGACTACGCGGCGACGCGCGAGCACGTGCGCGAGGGGAGGAACGGGTTTGTGGCGAGGTTTGGCGATCCGGCGGCCTTTCATGCGGCGGCGGCGAGGGCCTTGGCGGAGCGCGAGCGCTGGCCGGGTCTGCGCGAGGCCGCGCGCCGCACCGCCCTGGGCATCACCTGGGACGCGGTCGTGGTGCGCTTCGCCGCGGATCTGCGGGCGGCGGCGTGTCTGGCCTGAGCCGACATCATGCAGATGTTCGGGTCGCATCGAGGTGATCTCGCGGCACCTTTCGGTGGGGCCCTCCTTCGAAATACTCTCCGAGTATTCCTTCATTCGGTCCGCACCGAAATCTGCTCGCGATCCCACCTCGCTGCTCCGCCGCCCATCTGCATGATGCCGGCTGAGCCGGGGCTGCATGATGTCGGCCGGGCGCCTCGGCCCTGGCTCCGCCTACTCCTCCGCGCCCAGGAAGCGGCGGCGCAGGATGCCGGGCAGCTCGGTCTGCTCGATCTGGAGCAGGGTGACGTTCAGCGGGGTGCGGAGCTCGGCGCCAAGGGGGAGGGCGATGGCGTAGTGGCGCTCGGAAAACCGCGCCGGCAGCAAGCTCAGGTCGGGGCGGCCGCGGAGCCCGTAGCGGAGGAGCGGCTCGTCGTAGACGCAGGCGTCGGCCTCGCCGGCGCGCACGGCGTCGAGCGCGGCGGCGAGGGAGGGCGCGGCGATCGTGGGGATGTGGCGGTCCGCGAGGTAACGCGCGGCGAAGCTGCCCTCGACGGTGGCCACGGTGTGGCGCGGCAGGTCGGCGGGGCCGCCGATTCCGGAAGCGAGCCGGCCGATGGTGAGGGACGAGGCGATCTGCGCGGTGAAGCTGGAGATGATGACCACGCTGGTGAACATCCAGAGCAGCGCGACCACGCGGCCGCCGAGGGTGCGGGGGGCCTTGTCGCCGTAGCCGACCGTGGTCATGGTGACGGCCGACCACCAGAACGCGTTGCCAAGCCCCTCGGCCGGGGTGCCGCCAAACTGCTCGGCGTTGCGCTTTCGCTCGAAGGCCCAGAGCGCGATGCTGGCGAGGAAAAGCACCAGCACGAGCGCGGCCACGACTTGCAGGAAGGCGAGGGAGAAGAAGGCGGCGAAAACCTGCCACCAACCCGACTGGGTCTGCGCCGGCACGGCGATGGCGAGGCCGGAGGTGAAGAAGGGCTGGGTGAAGTCGACCCGTGCGGCGCGCTCGGCCGTGACGGTGATCGCGGCGATGGAGGCGTCGAGCGCGCCGGTGGCGACGCCGTCGACCAGCGATTCCGGCGTGCTCATCTCGCGAAATTCGTAAGCGAGGCCGAGGTCTTGGGCTGCGGCGCGCCAGAGCTCGATGGAGAGCCCGGTCCATTCGCCGTCGGGGTTTTTCATCGCGAAGGGCGGCGTCTGCCGGGTCCCGACGACGAGGGGGCGTTCCGAGGCGGCCGGATTTGCGAGGGCCGTGGGGGCGGAGTGAGGGAGAAGGGTGGCGAGGAGGGCGAGGATCAGCGGGAGAACGGGAAGGCGGAACATGGTCCTACTATATCCGCCCGTGGCGCTTTCCAAAGTCCTTGCCGCGATCTTCCGGAGAAAGAAAGGCGCGAAGCCTCAGATCACGCGTGGGCCGGACGCGGGGTCCTTGCCGGCCGAGGCGGCGGCGGCCGATTTTTTCTCCAGACGGGCGAGCAGCTCGACGGCGATGGCGGTGAAGTGGTTGGCGGCTTCGCCGAGGGGCTCGCTGGCGACGAGCGGCGCGCCCGCGTCGCCCGCGGCGCGCACCTCCGGAATGAGCGGCACCTGGCCGAGGAGGGCGGTGCCGAGGCTGTCGGCCGTCTGCTGGCCGCCGCCCTCGCCGAAGAGGGCGTGGCGGAGGCCGGCGGGATCGGTGAACCAGCTCATGTTCTCGACCACGCCGAGGAGGGGCACGTTGACCTTTTGGAACATCAGACCGCCCTTGCGCGCCACCTGGGTGGCGGCGGGCTGGGGCGTGGTGACGAGCACCGCGCCGTCGAGCGGCAGGGTCTGCACGAGGCTGAGCTGGGCGTCGCCGGTGCCGGGCGGCAGGTCGACGAGAAGGAGATCGAGAGGACCCCACTCCACGTTCTGCACGAACTGCTGCACGGTCTTCATGATCATCGGGCCGCGCCAGACCACGGGGGTGTTGTCGTCGATGAGGAAACCCATGCTCATCACCTTGACGCCGTGGGCCTCGAGCGGGATGAGGCGGGAGGCCTCGCCCGGGCCGACCACGCCGGGGCGCTCGCCGTGCAGGCCGATCATGAGCGGCACGGAGGGGCCGTAGATATCGCAATCCATGAGGCCGACGCGACCGGGCCGGCCGAGGCGGGCGAGGTGGGCGGCGGCGGCGACGGCGAGGTTGACCGAAAAGGTGGACTTGCCGACGCCGCCCTTGCCGGAGGCGATGGCGACGGCGTGGCGGATGGTCTTGGGCGCGGCGTTGTTGCCGCCGAGGTTGCCGCCCGCGGCGGCGCCGGGCGCGACCTTGGGCGCGGAGACGGCGACATCGATCACCACGTCCTTCACCTCGGGCAGGGCGCGGAGGCAGTTTTCCACCTCGCGTTTGAGGTGCAGGGGGATCTTGGGATCGGCCGTGGTGATGGAGAGGGCGACGCGCGCCGTGCCCTCGATGAGGGCGGCGGCCTTTACGAGGCCGAAGGAGACGATGTCGCGGCTGAAGCCGGGATATTTGACCTGCTTGAGGTGTTCCTTGAGGGCTTCTGGTGTCATGGGAAAGGGGGAGGAAATGGCGGAGGAAACCGGATTGGCGTTGAGCGGTCGAGTGGCGGTGTAAATACAAAGCTCGTCAACGACGCTCATGCTCACCCGACTTTTTCCCCGGTTCAACCCGCTGGCTCTTCTCGGCCTGGCCGCCTTCGCCGCCTGTGCTTTCCTCGCCCCGCAAGCCTCCGCCCAACAACCGCGCGACCTCGGCACGGTCGACATCACCGCGGACGTGCGAACCATCCCGATCCACGTGACCAGCACGTCGCCGGAGATGGAGAATCTTGCGCTTCAGGCCTTTAGCGCCCACGGCGCCTTTCGGCGCCAGGCGCAGAACCCGACCTTCCGGGTCGCCTTCGCCCCGGCGGGGCCGAATCAGGTGCAGGTCACGGTGACGCGCACGCAGGGCAACGCCCAGGTGCTGAGCCAGGTGGTGAGCGGCGGCACGCCGCGCAACGCCCTCTACCGGGCGGCCGACCAGGCGGTCCGCGCGATGACCAATCGCCCCGGCTTCTTCGCCTCGCGCCTCGCCTTCATCGGCGAGCGCAACGGGCACCACGAGGTGTTCACGAGCGATCTTTTTCTCGGCGAGGTGCGGCAGATCACCAACGACCGCAATCTCGCGCTCACGCCGCGCTGGTCGCCGGACGGCGGGCGCATCATCTACACGAGCTACTTCCGCTCGGGCGCTCCCGACATCTTCCTGATGGATCTCGGCACCTTGCAGCGAAACACCTTCGTGAGCTTCCGCGGCACCAACAGCGGCGCGCGTTTCAGCCCCGACGGCCGCAACGTGGCGATGGTGCTCTCGGGCGAGGGCAACCCGGAGATCTACGTGAGCAACGCGCAGGGTCGGCAGATCACGCGCAAGACCCGCACCACCGCGGTCGAGGCCTCGCCGGTCTTTTCGCCCGATGGCTCGCGCATCCTCTTCACCTCCGACGCGGCCGGCGGCCCGCAGCTCTACATCATGCCGGCGGCCGGTGGTGCCGCGACGCGCGTGCCCACCCGCATCAGCGGCTATGTGGCCGAGCCGGACGGGAGCCGCGCCAACCCCAACCTGATCGTCTTCACCGCGCGCATCGGTCGCAATTTCCAGATCGGCGTGCACGATCTCGGCACCGGCGCCTCGCGCCAGGTCTCGCGTCAACCCTTCGACGCGGTGGAGCCCTCCTGGCTGGCGGACGGTCGTCACGTGGTCTTCACCAGCCGCTCCGCGGGCGCGAGCAGCCTCTGGCTTTTGGATACGGAGAGCGGCCGCGCCACGCAGCTGAGCGCCGCCTCGGCCGGCAAGCTCTCGCAGGCGAGCGTGCTTGATCCCCGTTGAGCCGGATCGGGTCGGGCGCGGAGGCAGACGTGATGGACGAGACGGGCGCGACGACTCGCGGGGCCTCCGAGAGGCCGGGCTGCGAGGTCCTCACGCTCACGCTCAATCCGGCGATCGACCGCACCATCTCGGTCGCCGGACTGAAGCCGGGGGCGGTGAACCGTGCCCGGCTGCTTGGCGACCGGGCGGGCGGCAAGGGCGTGAACGTGGCGGTGGCGCTGGCCGAGCAGGGGCACGCGGTGGCGGCGCTGGGGTTTCTTGGGCGCGAGAACGACGCGATCTTCCGGGAGCTGTTCGCGGCGACGGGCGTGCGCGATCTTTGTCGGCGTCTGCCGGGAGCGACGCGCGTGGGGCTGAAGATCGTGGACCCGGAGCGAGGCGAGACGACGGATCTGAACTTTCCGGGGCTCAGCCCCGAGGCGGGGGATTTGGCGGAGCTGGCGCGCGCCCTTGAGGCGCAAACGGGCGCGCGTTACGCGGTCTTGGCGGGCAGCCTGCCGCCGGGCGTGCCGGTGGATTATTACGCGCAGGCGGCGCGGCGGCTGCGGGAGCGCGGGGTGCGGGTGGTGCTCGACACGAGCGGCCCGGCGCTGGCGGCGGCGCTCGCGGCGCGGCCGGCCTTGATCAAGCCCAACGGGCATGAGCTTGCGGAGCTGGTGGGGCGCGAGCTGCCGGACGAGGCGGCGGTGCTGGCCGCGGCGCGGGAGCTGGTGACGGACGGAGTGGGACTCGTGGTGGTGTCGCGTGGCGCGGAGGGAGCGCTCTTTGTGCGCGAGGGCGAGGCGCTGGTGGCGCGGCCGCCGGCGATCCGGGTGGGCAGCACGGTGGGCGCGGGCGACGCGATGGTGGCGGGCTTGGTGGCGGCGGGCCTGCGCGGGCTGGGGCTCGCGGAGACGGCGCGGCTGGCGACGTCGTTTTCGCTGCACGCGCTCACGCGCGGCGCCGAGGCGGGCGCGGAGCCGCGAGCGGCGGTGGCGGCCTTTGCGGAGCGGGTGACGGTGCGGGCCTTGTAGCGCGGTGGCGACTGCGGCTCGGATGGGCGAAGCGGCTCAGCCGTCGGCCGGTTTTTTCTTGCCGCTCTCGGCCAGCCAGACGGCGGTGGCGAGGACGGCCAGGCTGGCGACGAGGCGGGCCAGGTCGGCCGCTTCGCGAAACACGATCAGGGAGACGGCGACGCCGAGCGGGATCTTGGCGTTGTTGAGCACGGCGAGCGTGCCGGCGTTGACCTGGGTGAGGCCGCGGTTCCAGAGGAAGAAGCCCGCGCCGCTGGCCACGAGGCCGAGGAAGGCGAGCACGAGCCACTGCGTGCCCGAGGGCGTGAAGGCCGACCAGGTGGTCACGGGTGCGGCGACCAGCGTGGTGGCCACGAAGCCGCCGAGGGCGAGCCAGGCGAAGAGCTGGGCGTCGGTGGCTTTTTCGGCGAGCGCGGGGCGGGTGCGCTTGTAGGCGATCTGGCCGGCGGCGAAGCAGAGGTTGGAGCCCTGCACGAGGAGGAAGCCGATCATCACGTCGGCCGTGCCGACGCCACGCACCAGGATGATGCCCGCGCCCACCACGGAGAGCAGCGCGGCGAAGAGGTGGCGGAGGGCGAGCTGGTTGGCGATCGCCGAGTCGAGCAGCACGACGTAGAGCGGGGTGAGGATGGTGAAGAGGAAAACCTCGTGGCCTTGGAGGTGTTTGAAGGCCTGGAGGTAGAACAGATACATCAGGCCAAACTGGATGGCGCCGATGCCGGCCAGCCACGCGGAGGTGCGCTTGGCGAAGAGCGATGGCCGCAGGAAGGGGAGAAACACCAGGAAGGTGAGCCCGAGGCGCACCGTGGCGACGGCGGGCGAGGGCAGGTCGCCGAGGAAGTGCTTGATGAGACCGGGCGAGAAGGCCCAGAGCAGGGAAACAAAAAGGAGAAGCGGCATCGCGAGCCGGCAAGAGTTGGCCGGGGGGCCTTGGTGGCGCGAGGCAGAATGGGACCTCGGGGACGAGTCTCCGGTGGATCAGCCGGACTTGGTGGCGGCCTCCTCGGCGGCGATGCGGCGGATGTAGTCGCAAAAGTCGGGGTCCTCGCCGCGGAGGAGTTCGTTCAGCGACTCGCGGAAATCGGGGCGGCGGCACCACTCGCGCATGTAGTCCTCCCAGGAGGCCCAGAGGCGGGTCTCCTCCTTGTCCATCTCGTCCTCGTAGACGAGGATGTAGGCGCGTTCGAAGAGGGAGACGAGGATCTCGAACAGGACCATGCGGCGTTCCTGCTGCTCGGGAGTGAGCGAGGCGGGCGGGGCGCGTCGGGTCGTGAGCTGCAGGTCGGCGTTTTTGAGGACCAAGCCGAGAAACTCGGCGTATTGGTCGGTGAGGCGGACGTAGACCTCCTCCTCCTCGTTTCTGCGTTCCTTCTGCTGGTCGCGGAAGTAGACGAAGATGCCGAGGGGGAGGCCGACGACGGTGACCAGGTAGCTGAGGGCTTCGAGGACTTCGAGCGGCGTCATGCCACGAGACTGGCCTCGCGCCGGGCGGGGTCAATCTGGGCCGAGAAGGCGCCGCGCATGTCGCCGGTCTTGAGGAAGCGGCGGTGGAAGGCGAAGGCGTGCTCGACGTCGAAGGGCTCGTGGCCCTCGCGGGCGAGGGCGAGGTAGTGGCGGAGCTCGTCGCGGAAGTCGGGGTGGGCGCACTTCTCGATCAGGAGGTCGGCGCGCTGGCGGGGATCGAGGCGGCGCAGGTCGGCCACGCCGTGCTCGGTGACCACGACCTGCACGGAGTGCTCGCTGTGGTCGGCGTGGGTGACGAGCGGGACGAGCGTGCTGATCTTGCCGCTCTTCTGGAGGGAGGGGCAGGTGAAGATCGAGAGGTGGGCGTTGCGGGTGAAGTCGCCCGAGCCGCCGATGCCGTTCATCATCGTCTTCCCGAAGAGGTGGGTGCTGTTGATGTTGCCCTGGAGGTCGGCCTCGATCGCCGTATTCACGGAGATGATACCGAGGCGGCGCACGATCTCGGGGTTGTTGCTGATCTCCTGCGGGCGGAGCACGATGCGGCCGCGGAGGGAGTGGAGGTCGGCGTAGAGGGCCTTGAGGGCGGGCGGGCTGAGGGTGAGGGAGCAGCCGCTGGCGAACTTGAGCTTGCCCTGGCGGAGGAGCTCGAGGGTGGCGTCCTGGAGCACCTCGGAATACATGCAGAAGCGCGGGATGTCGGGGTGCGCGCCGAGGGCGCCGAGGACGGCGTTGGCGATGTCGCCCACGCCGGACTGGAGCGGGAGGAACTGGGCGGGGATGCGGCCGACCTTGAGCTCGGCGGCGAGGAAGTTGGCGACGTTTTCACCGATCTTGGTGGTGACGGCGTCGGGCGCGGCGAAGG
This sequence comes from Verrucomicrobiota bacterium, assembly GCA_030604905.1. GTDB lineage: Bacteria > Verrucomicrobiota > Verrucomicrobiia > Opitutales > Opitutaceae > IMCC26134_A. The sequence continues at coordinate 13,513 of JAUVVA010000008.1, forward strand.
CGCCGGTCTCGTCCTCGCGGTCGGTGTGCACGATGCCGACGATCTTCGAGGGGTCGATCTGGAGCCAGGGCTGGCCGATGCGGTCGGAGACGGAGTAGAGGGGGATCTCGCCGCGGTAGGGCGGGTCGATGGGCTCGTAGATGTCGTGCACGCCGCAGAGGGCGGAGGGGTGGCGTCGGTTGAGCTCGATGATGACCTTTTGGGCGCAGCGGGCGAAGGTGGGGGCGGCGCCGACGCCGCTGGTGAGGACCACGCGGCCGTCCGGGGTGATGTCGGAGGCTTCGAGGACGGCCCAATGCACGGGGCCGAGCGCGCCGGTGCGGACGTGTTGGGCGAGCTGGCTGAGGTGGAGGTCGAAGAAGCGGACGCGGCCGGCGTTGATGGCTTTGCGCAGATCGGGGTCGGATTGGTAGGGGGTGCGGAAGGAGATGGCGTCGGCCTTGGCGAGGGCGCCGTCGAGCGAGCTGCCGGTGGAGGCGCCGGTGATGACGCCGATCTGGAAAGCGCGGCCGGCGGCGTGCTCGCGGGTGGCGAGCGCGGCGATGGCCGTGGGCACCTCCTTGGGGGAGCCGGCGGGGGTGAAACCGCCGAAAGCGACGGTATCACCGTGGCTGATGAGCTGGGCCGCCTCGGCGGCGGTGAGAGAGGGGAAGGGAAGGGACATGAGTGGTTTGGGCTCGAGTGCTTGGGCTGACGAAGCGGTAGACCGCCGCCGGGCCGGGAGGATTCCAGAGGGTAGTCCGAAAGTGCGGTTTCGGCTACGCATTTGTTGGCGGGGGCAGGGCGCAAAAAGGCCCGGCTCGCGCAGAAGGCGGGCCGGGCCGGAAACGGGGGAGGGGACGGGGCGCGGCCGGAGGGCAAGCCGCGGAGAGCGCGTCAGTAAAGGCGGACGTAGGCGCCGCGCCGGAGGCGCTCCAGCCAGCGTTCCTGCGCTTCACGCATCATTTGTTGCGCCAGGGTGTTTTCGATCTGCTCGCGGACGTCCTCGATGGGGGGCACGCCGGCCTCGCGACGGGCCTCGGCGAAAAGAAGGTAGACGCCCTCGCGCTGGAGGATCGGGGCGCTGACCTGCCCCGGCTGGAGGGCGAAGAGCGGTTCGCTGAACTCGGGCTTAAGGTCGGCGCGTTTCTGCCAGCCCCAGTCACCGCCGCGGGCGCGCCGGGCGTCCTGGGTGTGCTCGCGGGCGAGCTCCTCGAAGCTGGTCCCGTCGCGGAAGCGGGCGAGGATGGCCTCGGCCTGGGCGACGAGCTCCTCGTCGCCGCGCTCGCCGCGGTTGAGCTGGATGAGGCGGAGGTGGACCTGCTCCTCCTGGCGGAAGCGGTCTTGGTTGGCCTGGAAGTAGGCTTCGACGCGGGCGGGGCTGACGACGTTTACGCTGCGGCGTTGCTGGCCGCGCATGAAGCTGTAGATGATCTCCTCCTCGACCTCGCGGCGGTAGTCGCGGAGGGTGAAGCCGCGGGAGCGAAGGTAGGCGAGGAAACGGGCGCGATCACCGTCGAACTGGGTGGTGAGCTGCTCCTGGATGGCGTTGTCGATGAAGCTTTCCGGGATCTTGCGACGTTCGTCGCGGCGGAACTCGCGGACGATGAGGTGGCGGTCGATGAGATTGCGGATGATCTCATCCTGCACGCGCTCGAGGCGCTGGGAAAACTCCTGCTGGTTGCGGGAGTCGCGGCGGAGCTGGGGCAGGATGGGCGCGAGCTCGCGGCGGATGTCGTCGACGGTGATGATTTTGTTTTCGACCACGGCGGCGATGCCGTTGGCGAAGCGCAGGTTGAGACCGTCGTCGATCGGCGCCGGCTGGGCCGCGGCCAGGGAGGGCGCAAGGAGGGCGGCGGCAAGAGCGAGCGGCAGGGCGAGGCGGCGGAGGACGATGGGCATGTGGACGGGGACGGTGCGTGTTGTGACCGCGAAGAGCGTGAGACGTGCCACGCTAGGAAGGCGCGGCGGGTGGTCAATGGGGGAAAACCGGCGGCGCGGGCGCCGCGCCGCCGGAATGACCAATGACCAATGACCAATGCCCAATGCCCAATGCCCAACGCCCAATGCCCAATGACCAATGACCTCTAGCGCGGAGGCGCTGGCCTGACATGACCGAGGACCTCTCGTGTCCCGTCATCGAAGCTTCTTTAAGGATGAATTGGCCGCAAAGAGGCGCAGAAGTCGCGAAATCAATCCAGAGCTCCGCCCACTCTGCTTTTTTTGCGCCTCTTGCGCCTTTTTGCGGCCATTCTCTGACCGCATTTTCTCAAGTCGCTTCGGTGACAGGACTCTAGCGCGTTCGAGGCGCTGCCCTGACACGACCGAGGACCTCTCGTGTCCCGTCGTCGAAGCTTCTTTAAGGATGAATTGGCCGCAAAGAGGCGCAGAAGTCGCAAAATCAATCCAGAGCTCCGGCAACTCTGCTTTTTTGCGCCTCTTGCGCCTTTTTGCGGCCATTCTCTGACCGCATTTATCAAGTCAACTCGGTGACATGACAAAGGGCCATGGGGTCGAGGGCGTGGGGCGAGGGCGTGGCTTTGGACTCGCGCCGGCCGGGCGGCGGCGTTGAGGTGGGCGGGTTGTCTTTTCGCCGATGAAATTGCTGCCGATAGCCTTGGGGGTGTCTCTGGTCGTGAACGCGGCGCTGCTCGTGGCGAACCGGGCGGGGGGCGGGGCCGCCGCGCGCGATGGCGGGGCCGCGGCGAACTCGGCGGAGGGGACCGGTCCGCGCTTTCTCAAGCCCGAGGGACCGGCGACGGGCGAGAGCCGCGCCATCGCCGCCGCGATCCAGGCGGGGGATTTGGCGCGCCTGCGCGACGAACTCCGCGCGGCGGGCGTCGAAGAGGAGCTGGTGCGGGCGATCGTCGGGGCCCGGCTCTGGAAGAACTACGAGGCCCGGCACCGGGCGCTTCAGCCACGGCACGATCCCGATCGCCCGTGGTGGAAGAACGACGAGGACGGGCAATGGGGCGGTCAGACGCGGGAGCAGCGCGAGATGGCGCGGGCCCTGCGCGAAGAGCAGCGGGCCGAGATGGAGCGCCTGCTCGGGAAGGATCCCCGCGCGGCCGAGGCCAATTCCTGGCTGGCCCGCCAATATGGGTTTCTGCCCGCCGGAAAACGGGAGGAGCTCCAACGCTTGGAGCAGGATTACAACGAGCTCACGAACGATCTGCGGCGCGAGTTTCGCGGCTTCACCCTGCCGTCCGACATCGAGAAGATGCGCTTCCTGGCGGAGGAGAAGCGGCGGGATCTGGAGGCCTTGTTGAGCCCGGCGGAGCTGGAGGCCTTTGAGCTTCGCCAGTCGCGCACCGCGCAGAACCTGCGTTGGCGGATGACCCAGATGGACGCGAGCGAGGCCGAGTTTCGCGCGATTTTCGAGCTGCAGCGGGATTTCGACGATCGTTTCAACGAGCACGACCAGTTCGGCAACCGGCTGCGCACGCTGGGGCCGGACGACTGGCGGGCGCGGAGCGAGGCGGAGAAGGCGATGCGGGAGCAGATTCGCGCGGCGCTGGGGCCGGAGCGCTTCGCCGACTACGTGCGTTCGCAGGACTCGGATTTTCAGCAACTGCGCAACGCGACGCGGCGCTTCGAGCTGCCGCCCGACACTCCGCAGCGGGTCTTCGCGCTGCGCGACGAGGTGCCGCGGCGGGCGACGGCGATCGCCGATGATCCGGCGTTGAGCACCGAGCAGAAGCGGGAGGCCTTGAATCGTCTGGCGCAGGAGGCCCGTGCGCAGGTGCGCGGCGCGCTCGGGGCCGACGTGGCGGAGGCTTTTTTCAAGAACAACGGCATGCAGTGGATCGGCCAACTGGAGCAGGGCACGATCATCACGTTTGACGAAAGCGGCGGGACGACACGACGGCGCGTGGACCAGCCCGCGCCACGCCCGGCGGCGGCGAGGTGAGCTGCCGGGAGGCGCCCGGCCTCGCGGGTCATGCGGCGGGCGCGGGGAGCTCGCGCTGTGCCCCGTCCTCGCCGGAGAGTGGCCGCAAAAAGGCGCAAGAGGCGCAAAGAATGAATCGATCTTCCCGGGCTTCTGATCGTCGGCTACGAAGACTCATCGAAAAACGAGTGTGCTCGGTTGTATCCGGCTGCGTTGCGACAGGTTATGGCTTTGATCGGCACCGGCTTCGCGCCGGATCCGGCGCTGAAATCGACAAACAACGCCTCGACCCCTTTGGCCTCCGTCGGAGGTCGAGGTGCGCATGGAACTCAAGCGCGGGCTTGGGCGAGGCGCGCGCCGTGAGCACGGCCTTGGTGGGGCGTGGGGCGCTGTGGAAACAGAGTGCGAGCCTTTTCCACCACTGCCTCGAAGTTATGGTAGTCGCTGTAGCCGAAGATACGGGCCGCTCCAAAACCTAGGGGCCGGTGTTGAGGACCTTGCCGGTCTCGTTGCCATCCTCCGTTCCATCAGGTTTGTAGTGGATGTAGTCATACACGTCCTTCAACTCCACCTCAAGACGCCGGCCGACGCGGAGTTTTTCGTCGAAGCGCGAGTCGTTCATCAGCACGCCCACGAGGCTCGTCGCCTGCCAGCCCGTCACCTCGACCCACATGAATTCCGTCTGACCTTCGATGACGAAGGGAACCTTGACGACCAGACGCTCGTTTGGCTCGAGCCCTCGGCGAAAGCGCGGAGCCTTCTCAAAAAAGTCCCGCCGCGCCTTTTCGCTCGCGGCCTTCAGGGCTTCATCGCCCGCCTTTCGGCCGACGATGAAACTTTGCGTGCCATAGAGCGCGCCGAGGGCGGCGGCTTGCTTTTCGAGTGCGCTCCGCCCCGGGGCCTCCGGAAAGTCGAGCGCGAGCAGCCGGTTCTGCGGATCGCCTTTTTCCGGTCTTGCTTTGCGCAGCCGAAGATCGACCCGCCCCGTCGCTCCCTGCGCGGGATCTCCCAAAAGGTCCTTTTTCAGGCCCGCGTGCTGGATCTCCTCCAGGACGAGTCGGAAGATCGAATCTTCGGGACGCTGCCCCTCGAGCATGCGCTGGGCGCAGGCATTGATCGTGTTGCCCGCCGCGCGTGAGTTGCCCGCCGGGGTTTGGGAGATGACGAGGTCGGGCAGGCCAAATTTCCGCATGCCGAGGGTGATGATTCGCACCAGGTCGGGGTTGCGGTAGGCGTGCATGTTCACGTGACCCCGCACGTCCGGCACTTCCCCTTGCCAGGTATCGATCCGCTGCCGACGCCAGGCGGCGCGGGAGTAGAGGAGCCGGCACTCGCCGTCCCAAGGCAGGCCCTCGGTCAGCTCGGCCAGTCGGAGGGTGAGGAGGTTGGCGTCGAGGTTGGCGCGGAGGAGTTTTGCGGGAGCGGCTTCGAAGCGCAGCACAAGAACCCGCTCCGATTGTGCGATCGCGTAGCCTTGGTCCATCTTGAGATCGACGGAGAAATATTGAAACGCGTCGGGTCCCGGTGGCGGATAGTCGCCGATGTCCGCCCATTTGTGACGCACCGTGACATGGTCGCGCGAGGCGGCGAATTCATGGTCGAGCAATCCGCGCAAGGCGGCCTCGGCATCCGCGGCGGGGGCCGGGGCGAAGTAGAGAACAAAATCGAAGCCGACAGCTTCGGTCGTGGTGGGCTGGGCCGAGCTGACGGAAACGCCGGCGATGCCAAGAAGCGCGAAAAGACGGCTGCGAAAACTCATGGATGGGGTGGGGCTGGAGAGGATTTAGGCGAAGGTGATGGCTGGGGGAGAGGGGGAATCGAAAGCGCTCCTCATCGTTGCGCCGGAGTAAGTGCAGAAGAACTGCGGGGCATGTGGACCAGTTTGCGGGGGGGCCGAATCAGGTTTTCCACTACGCCGTCGCACGCGTGCGAACTTCCGCCAGGAGCGCGACGAGTTCATCGACCTGTCGAGGTGCGAAAAGGCCGTCGGGACCTGTGGGCGCGATATCCGTGAAGGGACTTTCGTAGAGCAGCTCGGGCTTCATCGCCCCGTCGGAGGTGAGGTGGTCCACGATCAGGTTGACGAACTCGATCTGACTCGCGGATAGAACCTTGCCGGTGGTGAAGCGGTTGAGCGCCTGCTTGGCGGCTTCGCGGTCCAGACCAACCAAGGACCGCACAAACAGGCCGAGACCTTCGCTCTCCACCTTCGCCTTCTCCAGGAGTTCGGGCTCGCCCACGCCGCCACCCGCCAGCATCCGCTCCAGCTCCGCCAGATCGAGCGCGGTGAGCGGCTGGTTCATCCGGAGCTTTTGCACGCTCAGGTGGTCGAGGTGCTCGCGGAGGAAAGCGCGCGCCTTCTCCCGGAAACGTGCGAAGCCATCCGCCGTGACAAAGGCGCCGAGCGCGATCTCCGTGCCCTCGCCGATCTCGTCCTCGAAGTTCGTGTAGATCGGCTTCCGCTGCTTTTTGTCGATCAGCTTGATCAGGGCGCGCAACTTCACCCGGGCCGATTCCAGCATGGCGAGCGTCACATCCTGCCACCACTCGTCGCTCTGGATTTCCTGAATCAGCGCCATCTGGGCGTTCACCATCGGAATCGCGCTTTTCTCCTCCAGCAGCCCCGCGAGCTGCTTTACCTGCTGGCTCAGGCGCTTAAAGGCCGGCTCCGCTCGGAGCAACGCGAGCTGGAGATTGAGCAGCAGCAGATCAAAGCGCTTCGCCTCCTCGTCTTCGGCGTCCAGCTCGGCGGGCAGACCTGCGACCTCGTTTGCCAGCTCCGCGCGGTCTTCTGGCCCGAGCGAAAGCCAGGCCTCGCGGCGCGTGTATTTCTCCACCAGCCGCCGCTTCGGGCGCACGACGAAGTTGTCCACGTTCATCGCCGACACCTCGCGGTGGAGCAGGGCGACGACGTCCCGCCGCAGGTCGAATTCGTGGGGAAGCGTTTCGCAGACCACGTCGCGGTTCGCGTCCTCGAGCACCCCCGCCAGTTCAACGCGGGTCTTGAAGAGACGTTTCCCGAGCGATTCGCCGGCCCCTCCCTCGATCGTGGCCGGGTTTTGCCTAAAAAACTCCAGGTTCTGGCAGTAGTCGAAGATGGTGAAGAACTCCTTGTTTTGGCCGGGACCGAAAAGATCGGGGCAAAGCCGCGTGCCGCGGCCGACCATCTGCCAGAACTTGGTCTTCGAGCGGACGAGCTTGAAGAAGACGAGGTTCACCACTTCCGGCACGTCGATGCCGGTGTCGAGCATGTCCACGGAGATCGCGATGTGGGGCGCCTTGTCCTTCTGCGAAAAGTCGTCGATCAGGCTCTGCGCGTATTCGGTCTGGAAGGTGATGACGCGGGCAAATTTTCCCGCGAGGTGCGGATAGTTCAGGTCGAAGCGCTGCTGGATGAAGTCGGCGTGCGCCTGGTTTTTCGCGAAGATGATCGTCTTCCCCAGCCGGTCGCCGCCCGCGACGGTCTGGCCCTTGGTCATCAGGTGGGCGAGGACCTTGTCCACCGTGTCTTCGTTGAACAACCACTTGTTCACCGCCTCGGCCTCGACGTGGTCGGGCTTGCTGCCGTCCTCGTCCCATTCCTTCGCGTCCCAGGCCTCTTTTTCCTCCTCGCTGAGGTCGTCGTAGCTCACGCCTTCGCGGACAAATTTGAGCGGCACCGAGACCGCTTTGGAGGGCACGAGGAACTTGTCGCCGACGGCGTCCTTGAGGTCGTAGGCGTCGGTGGGCACGCCTTTTTCGAGGTCGAAGAGGCCGTAGGTGTCGCGGTCGAGCTCGTCGCGTGGGGTGGCGGTGAGGCCGACGAGGAGCGAGTCGAAGTAGTCGAAGATCGCCTTGTATTTCTGGTAAACCGAGCGGTGGGCCTCGTCGATGACCACGAGGTCGAAGTGGCCGACGCCGAAGCGGCGCTGGCCGTCCTGCGTCTCGTCGATCAGCCCCATCATGGTGGGGTAGGTGGAGACAAAGACGCGGCCTTCCGCGGCCTTTTCCGTGACGAGGTTGACCGGCGAGGCCTCGGGCAGGAATTTTTTGAAGGCGTTGACCGCCTGGTTCACCAGCGCGACGCGGTCGGCGAGGAAGAGCACGCGCTTGGCCCAGTTGCAGCGCATGAGGAGATCGCAGAGCGCGATCACGGTGCGCGTCTTGCCCGCGCCGGTGGCCATGACGACGAGCGCCTTGCGGTCCTTGTCCTTTTCGTAGGCCTCGCAGATGCGGCGGATGGCGCGGGTCTGGTAGTAGCGCTCGACGATGGTCTCGCTGATTTTCGCCGCGGCGAGCGGCTTGCGGGTCTCGCGGCGTTGGACGAGCAGCTCCAGCTCGGCTTTTTTGTGAAAACCCTGCACCGGGCGCGGCGGGTAGAGCGTGTCGTCCCATAGCCAGTGCTCATAGCCGTTGGTGTAGTAGATGACGGGGCGGCGGCCGAACTGCTTTTCGAGGCAGTCGGCGTAGAGCTCGGCCTGGCGCTGGCCGACGCTTGGGTCGCGCTTGGTGCGCTTGGCCTCGACGACCGCGAGCGGTTTGCCGTCGTCGCCCCAGAGCACGTAGTCGACGAAGCCTTTGCCCTGGGTGTTGGGCATGCCGGCGACCTCGTATTCACGATCTCGCGCTTGATCGAGCGCCCAGCCGGCCTCCTTGAGCAGGAGGTCGATGAAGGTGTCGCGCGTCTCCGCCTCGGAGTAGTCGTGGGTGTCGGGCTGGGCGGTGTTGGCCTTCTTGGCCGCGGCCACCTCCTCGCGCGCCTGCCGGAGCGCGGCGTCGAGTTCCTCCTTTTCGCGCAGGAGCGCGGCGAGCTTTTCGTCCCGCTCGCGGAGCTGTGTATCCAGTTTTTGGAGCTGCTCGACGGTTTGTTTGGGCAGCGGCGCGGTCTTGGGCAGCGCGGCGGGATCGAAGGCAAGGGCGGCGGCCGGCTTGGCGCCTTGCGCGTAGGTGCGGGCCAGCCAGTAGCAGACGTGGAAAAGCTCTTTCGTCGCCGTCGGGCCGTCGGCGGGCGCGACGGGGCGATTGTGGACGGCGCGGTTGCCGAGGGTGACGAGGACGCGCGCCTTGGCGAAGACCGCCTCGCCGACGAGCTGCTTGAAGGAGGGCTCGTGGATGAGCGCGCTGAGGCTGTCGTCGTAGGGTAGCTTGAGCTTTGCCTCGTATTTGAAGAGCCAGTGGACGATCAGCTCCAGACCGCGCCGCGCGTGAAAGCAGGCGGTGCGTGGATCGGGCAGGGCGGCCGCCTCCGCCCGCGTCGCGGCCTCGTGGATCTCCGGCCATTCGAGGGCGAGGAAGGCGAAGTGGCTCATGGGCGGTTTATTGTGTGTTCCGCTTCGGCGAGGACGGCGAGCATTTCGTCGAAGGACAGGGGCTCCTGGATGAACATCGGCCGCATCGCCGCGTAGTCGGCGCGCAGCTCGGCGAGGCGGCTCGCGGGCGGGAGCAGGCGGAAGGTGCCGGGCGCGGCGGTGGCGTAGTGGGCCCAGGCGGACGCGAAGAAGCGAGACTTGTGGTGGCGCACGCGCGCGAGCAGGTCGAGCTGGCGCGCGCAAGCCGGCCCGGACGGGTGGCGCCAGAGCGCGGCGAAGTCCGCGTAGTGCCGGGCGTAGCGGTCGGGCATGGGCTTGACGGCGGGACGATGAAACTCCGCGTGCAGGATCGTGGCCTTCTCCCAGAAGGTGCGCTCGATCTCCAAAGCGACGACCTCGGCGGCCGTGTCGGAGAAAACGCCGGGGGCGATCTCCGCGACCAGCGCGTCGATGCGATGGCGCCCGGTCGGGCGTTGATCGGTGAGCGACCCAAATTCGATTTTCACCTCGCGGGCGATGTAGCTCACGCCGGGGGGCAGGGCACTGGGATAGATGAAAAACAGCACCGGGGAGTGGCTGGCCTGATCCAGCCGGAAGCGCAGCCACGAGCCTCCGCCGGAAGCAGGCCCGAGCAAGCGGCGCAGCTCGGCGTCGAGCACGGGCAGCCAATGCGATTCCACCCGGTGGGCGCAGGCGGCCTCCACTTGCGGCCGCAGGCGCTCGGTCCAGGCGTTTTTTGAGGAGGTTTCCAGCTCTTCGTCGGTCCAGCCAAGGGAGACCGGACTGATGCCGAGATCCACGTCCTCCGAAAACCGCGCGATGGCGCGAAACACTTTTGACAGCGATGTGCCGCCTTTGAAGACGGCCGTGCCGCCGAGTTCCGGGAGATCGAAGATACGGCCCAGCAGCCAGCAAACCCAGAAGTCCTTTTCGAGGATGACGGCGGGCACGCCGAGTTCTTCGCCCATGACCAGAAGCAAGTCGCGGCGCTCGTTCTCGGGCAGTGTCGCGAGGGTTTTCATGAGCCTGCTTTTGTTTGGTCCGCGATGGCCCGCAGGTGGGGATGCATCCACGCGGGAGCGTAGCGCAGGTCGCGCAAGAGCCGGCGCCGATCCTCGGCTTTGAGTTCCCGCCGGAGATGGGCGACACGTTCCGGCGTAACGTGAGCCCGGCCGATGGCGCGCAGCCCGGAGAAAACCAGACGCGACACGTCGGACGCCCCGGTCATCTCGCGCAAGGGACGACGCTCCAGCTTCACCGGACGCCGTTTGCCGAGGTCGAACTCACGGGACGGGCCGTCGGTCTCGTAGATGATCTGCGCCGGCACTTGCTCGGTGAGATGAAGCTCGTTGGCGGCGTGGGCGCCGTGCGGTTGCAAGCGGCGTCCGGTGCGCCGGGCGACGGCGGCGACGAACTCCTGCGGCGACACGCTCAACTCGCCGAGGACTGCATGGCGGCGCGGACGGTCATAGTAACCGCGCCGAACGCGGCGGATTGCGCCCTCGTCGTGCAGGCGTTTCAAGACCATGCCGACGGCCGCGCTTGGCGCGAGATCGAGAAAATCGAAGCGGCCGAACACCCGCTCGGGGGGCCAGCGGCGTAGCCGGCGGGCGATTTTGTCCCTCAAAGTCATGCGTGAAGCTTCCTCTGAAAATGTTACAAATGCAACGCCATTCTTGTAACAAAAGGTCCCGCTTTACCTGCGTGCGACGCAGCGGTCGAGGGGGCGTGGCGCGGTTCAGCGTTCGCGGCGGAAGGCGCGGTGTTGGAGGGTGGCGAAGAGGGCGTCGAGCTCGGCCAGCGCCGCGCTGCGGCGCCTGCGATCCGCTGAAGGAATCAGGCATCGATCCGGCCGCGGGTTTTTTGCAGGCCAAGATCGATGGCCGCTTCCACGAGGACCCGGAGCACCGGGTTGCAGCCCTTGAAGAGAATTTTGTCTAGAACCGCCTCGCCATGCTGCTCGACCACGCCCGCGACGAGCGCGTTCATGAAAGAGCTGTTGGCATTCCGCACCCCGGTGAAATCGAGGGTGATTTCGCGCCCAATAGCCAGGCAAGGCTCGATGCGAGCCATGCGAAAACGGGCGGCGGACTCGCCGTCGGCAAGGTGGATGCCGAGTTCTTGGGCTATGTGCAGAGCGATCAAAAGTGTCAGCGGTTTCCGGGCGTCTCGATGGATGGCGGCCAAGACTCGGGCAGAGATTGTTGCTTGCGCTAGGCACTTAGCGAGCCGATGGTTCACTTGGATCTGAACACCGGCTCGTCTGGGTAGTAGGATTCAACCGGGGACCCGAAAGGGTCCCCTCACTTTTTCACAGTAGCACGATCCCGTCGGGGCGTTTGAAGGAGGCGGGCTTGTAGGAAATCGGATCGAGACGCTTGAAGTAGTTTTGGCCGGATTTGGCCTTCATGTAGGCATTGGGTGCGAAGTGTTGGTAGAGCAAAAACGCACACAGATCGGCCGACTGGATGAAGTAGGAGCTGTCCGAGTCGCGGTGGCTCGCATCTTCGATGATGTAGCGCAGCTGGAGATTCCGGTAGCCGCCCCCGAAAGCGGCCTGGCTCGGCACGGGGTTATAGGCGCGCATGCGGCGGAGCAGCAGCCGCAGTTGTTTTTCGTCGGTGCGATCGGGGAAAAGCATCCCGCGCTCGTCGCCTTGTCGCGGACCGGGAAGGGTGCCGCGCGTGAGCCCGTTCTCGAAGCGCTGGATGAGGGCCTGCCAAGCCATGTCGAAGACGCGATACGCGGGTGGCTTGCCCTGTTTGTCCACGACCACGTTGATGACCGTGATGGCATCCAGAGCGGCGAGTTTGTCGGCGTAACGGCGGAGGATTTCCAAGCGCTGGTGCTTGGGAATGCGCGCGAGTTCGCCGGGCTTGGCCAGCATGTGACCGGCGTGGATTTCCTCTCTCAGCTTTAATCCGAACAGGGCCTTCAACTCCCGGCGAAACGCGATCAACTCTTCCAAGCAGGCCGCCCAGCGCAGCTCGTGTAGAATCAGGCCGGAAAGGGTGAAGTAGCGCACCGGCGAGTTTCCCAGGCCGGGGTCTCCGCTTTCATCGACATACATGAGATACATGGGAAGGAATGCGGCTCAGAGCTCGCCGCGGAAGGCGCGGTGTTGGAGGGTGGCGAAGAGGGCGTCGAGCTCCGCCAGCGCCGCGCGCTGCGCCGCCTTCAGCTTCTCCACCGCGGACACCCGGCGGGCGAATTCGCGCTGGAGATCGAGGGGCGGGAGTCCGGTGCGAATGGTGAGAACTTTATCCTGCGAAATGTTCTTCATCGATCCACTCGTGCCGCTCGCTCGTTGAGCGACTTCACGGCGGAACTTTGGCTGCCGGAATAAATACCTCACGAAATGGGGATCTGCTCGCGGTTCCTGATGCCATACGAAGCGCCAGAGCTTGTCGGGGAGAAGTAGATTGGGCGGGGTTTTAAAAACATAGGCCGTGGCGCCAATTAACTCGGCCGTGTTGGCGCGGCTAAAGAGCAAATCGCCTGCGCGGACGATGTGTGACGCCGGAGGCTCGTAATCAGGAGGGAGCGCCTTGCTCTGTTCGGGACGGTAATCGAGCGACGTGACCGCACTGACCTTGAGCACGCGATACGGAGACGTCGTGTCGTCCTCGTCGTCGGCGACGATGCTCTTTCCGCTCTCGAAGCCGGCAACGAAGTCGCCGACTGAGTTGATCGGCCAATTACGGTCGTTCGCCACCGGATCGCCGAAGAGGTCGAGGAAGAGGGATTGGGTGAGGGTGTCGAGGTGGGCGAGGGCGGCGCGGCGCTTGGCCCGCAAGGCCTCCGCCCGGTCCAGCACCTCCGCGATCCGCCGCTGCTCCGCCAGCGGCGGCAGGGGGATTTTCACGCCACGAACCAATTCGCAGTTCAGGTTCTTAACCGTGGCACCGGCGGCCAAGCGCTCGAACTCGGCATAAATCGCGTTCGAGCCGAGCAGGTGATAGAAAAAATCAGGAGAGGTGTCCGCCCGTTTTGGGCTGAGCACGAGCCAACCGTCGTGAATACAGCCGCTCGTCTCCATTATGTAGGGCCGACCAAAGCTCATCGAATTTGTGAGCAGGAAGTCGCCCGGCTTCACCATGCGAGAGCGGCTGGCGCCTTCTTTGATGATCCGCTTCCGAGTGGTCCGAATATACTTCGAGCTCTCCGTTGCATCTCCAATCATGATCCAGTTTATGCCGTCTGGCTCGTCGGTGATGAATTTGTCGATGGGGCGAGGAGACCCGCCTCGTGCAATGTCGAAGACTTCATCGAGCCTAACCACTGGCCAGTGGGAGGTCGCCTTCACCGCAGCATCCCCTCCAGCTCCTTCATGCCTTGCTGGATTTCGGTCTCCAGCTTCGCGAGCGCGGCGAGGATTTCCTGCGGCGGGCGGTGGGCGACCTCGGCGTGGACCACCTCCTTGTAGCGGTTGAGCGAGAGGTCGTAGCCTTGCGCGACGAGATCGGCCTTGGGCACGCAGAAGGATTGTGCGGTGCGGGGGCGGGCGAGCTCGTCCCACGGACGGCCCGGCGGTCCGTCCCTACCTTTCCAGCGGGCGAGGAGGTCGGGGAGGTTGTTTTTGAGGTGCTCCTCGGGCGTGAGCGTGGCGGCGGGGGCGGGGCCGAGTTTTTCTTCGGCGAGCAGGGGCGTGCGTTTGTCGTCGAGGCTCCAGCCGTCGGCGTCCACGTCGTAAAACCACACGTGGTCGGTGCCGCCGGAATCGGTGCGGGTGAAGAGTAGTATCGCGGTGGATACGCCGGCGTAGGGCTTGAACACGCCGCCGGGGAGGGAAATGACGGCGTCGAGCTTCTGCTCCTCGACGAGTTTCTGGCGCAGCTCGCGGTGGGCCTTGGACGAGCCGAAGAGCACGCCGTCGGGCACGATGACGGCGGCGCGGCCGCCGGGCTTGAGGAGGCGGAGGAAGAGGGCGAGGAAGAGCAGCTCGGTCTTCTTGGTTTTGACGATCTGGAGGAGGTCTTTGGCGCAGTTTTCGTAGTCGAGCGATCCGGCGAAGGGCGGGTTGGCGAGGATGAGGGTGTATTTTTCCTCCTCGCCGGCGTGGTCCTGACCGAGCGAGTCGCGGTAGGCGATGGCGGGGTTTTCCACGCCGTGGAGGAGCATGTTCATGCTGCCGATGCGGAGCATGGTGCGGTCGAAGTCGAAGCCGTGGAAGGCGCGCTCGTGGAAGTGTTTTTTGAGGGCGGCGTCCCGAAGCACCTCGGGGTGGCGGGCGCGGAGGTATTCGCCGGCGGCGACGAGGAAGCCGGCGGTGCCGCAGGCGGGGTCGCAGATGGTGTCGCGCGGGCCGGGCTCGGTGAGCTCGACCATCAGCTGGATGATGTGGCGCGGGGTGCGGAACTGTCCGTTCTGGCCGGCGGCGGCGATCTTCCCGAGCATGTATTCGTAGAGGTCGCCCTTGGTGTCGCGCTCCTCCATCGGCACGTGGTCGAGGAGGTCCACGACCTTGGCGAGGAGGGCGGGCGTGGGGATGGTGAAGCGCGCGTCCTCCATGTGCTGCGCGTAGGTGGAGCCGTCGCCGCCGAGGGTCTGGAGAAAGGGGAAGGCATGGTCGTCGACCACGGCGAACATCTCCTTCGCGTCGAGGTTTTTGAAGCGCGACCAGCGGAGGTCCTCGTAGGGGCGGCCCTTCGGGTCCTTGCCGGCGGGGAAGACGCGGCGCTCGAGGGGCTTGTTGAAGCGGGCGGCCTTGGCCTCTTCGAGGGTGTGCAGGTCGTCGAGGCGTTTGAGAAAGAGGAGGTAGGTGATCTGCTCGATGACCTCGAGGGGATTGGAAATGCCGCCGGACCAGAAGGCGTCCCAGATGCGGTCGATTTGGCTGCGGATTTCGCCGGTGATCATGAAAAGCGAGCCTGTGAAGCCGCGTGCGGGGGCTGCAAGCGCGGCATGGGGGAATCGCCGGATGCGGCGGAGCCGCACCGGAATGACGAATGACCAATGACGAATGACCTCTAGCGCGGAGGCGCTGGCCTGACATGACCAATGACCTCCAGTGTCCCGTCATTGAATTTTCGTTAAGAATGAATTGGCCGCAAAGAGGCGCAGAAGTCGCAAAATCAATCCAAAGCTCCGCCCACTCTGCTTGTTTTTTGCGCCTCTTGCGCCTTTTTGCGGCCATTCCCTGACCGCATTTACTCAAATCACTTCAGTGACAGGACACTAGCGCGTTTGAGGCGCTGGCCTGACATGACCAATGGCCGATGGCGGAGGACTGATCCCGAATGACTGATGCGCCGGCCGGGGGCCGGGGGCGCTTACTGCGGCGCGGGGAGGTTGCCGAGGAAGACGAGGATTTCCTTGAGGCGGGCGAGGGGGCGCGGGGCGGTGAGGCGCGGAAAACGGCCGGCGAGCTGCACGAAGTCGTCGCGGCGGCCGGCGCCGGCGCGGATGAGCTTCAGCTTCGAGCCCTCGGTCTCGACGCTGACGATGCCCTTCTGCTCGGCGGCGATGCGGATCGCGGTGACTTGCAGCAGCGCGCGCACCTCGTCGTTGAACTTGCCGAAGCGGTCGACCAGCTCGGTCTCGATCTCCTTGAGCGGGGCGGGCGAGCCGGCGAGGGCGAGGCGGCGGTAGAGGTCGAGGCGCAGGCGCGTCTCGCCGATGTAGGCCACGGGCAGGCGTGCCTGTATCTTCTCCACGGATACGGCGCCGGCTTCGGCCTCGGCGGCGGCTTTGATGGCTTGGTAAGCGGTGGCGCTCGAGGCCGAGCTGGGGCTCGGCGTTCCCGGGGGCGGGCTGCCTTCGCCGACGAAGACGAAATCGAGCTTCACCGTGGCGCGGATGGCGGCGGCTTGTTTGTCGCCCTTGAGCCGCGCGACCGACTGGCGGAGCAACTGGCAGTAGAGCTCGAAACCGACGCCGACGATGTGGCCGGATTGCTGCGAGCCGAGCAGGTTGCCGGCGCCGCGCAGCTCGAGGTCGCGCATGGCGATGCGGAAACCGGCGCCGAGCTGGTTGTGGGTGCGCAGGGCGTTGAGGCGCTCGCGCGCGATCTCGACGAGGCGGGTGTGGCGGTGGAGCAGCAGGTAGGCGTAGGCCTGGTGCTTGAAGCGGCCCACGCGACCGCGGAGTTGGTAGAGCTGCGAGAGGCCGAAGCGGTCGGCGCCTTCGATGATGATCGTATTGCAGTTGGGGATATCGAGGCCGGTCTCGATGATCGTCGTGCAGACGAGCACCTGGTGGCGGCCGGCGACAAAGTCGGTCATCACCTCCTCGAGCTCGTGCTCGTCCATCTTGCCGTGGCCGACGCCGATGCGCACCTCGGGCAGGAGCTCGCGCAGGCGGGCGGCGACGAGGGCGATGGTCTGCACGCGGTTGTGCAGATAAAAGACCTGGCCGCCGCGGCGCAGCTCGTGGCGGATGGCGTCGACCACGAGTTGTTCGTCGTAGGTCTTGACGATGGTCTGGATGGGGTGGCGGTCGACGGGCGGCGTCTCGATCACGCTCATGTCGCGCGCGCCGGTCATGGCCATGTAGAGGGTGCGCGGGATGGGCGTGGCCGACATCGAGAGCACGTCCACGGAGACGCGCAGGGCCTTGAGCTGCTCCTTGTGTTTCACGCCGAAGCGCTGCTCCTCGTCGATCACCACCAGGCCGAGGTCTTTGAAGTGGATGTCCTTGTTGAGGAGGCGGTGGGTGCCGATGAGGATATCGACCTGGCCGGAGGCGGTGGCGGCGATGATGCGGGTGGACTCGGCGCGGGTGCGGAAGCGGGACAACATCTCCACCGCGACCGGGTAGCCGGCCATGCGCTCGCGAAAGGTGTTGGCGTGCTGCTGGGCGAGGATCGTGGTCGGCACGAGGATCGCGACCTGCTTGCCGGCCTGCACGGCCTTGAAGGCGGCGCGAATGGCGACCTCGGTCTTGCCGAAGCCGACGTCGCCGCAGACGAGGCGATCCATGGGGCGGGGGCGCTCCATGTCGGCCTTGGCGGCCTGGATGGCTTTGAGCTGATCGGGCGTCTCGGAGAAGGGGAAGGCGCCCTCGAACTCGCGCTGCCAGTCGTTGTCGGGCGGGGCGGCGAAGCCGGGCTGGGCGTCGCGCGCGGCCTGGATGCGGAGCAGCTCGGCGGCGAGGTCGAGCGTGGCGCGCTCGGCCTGCTGGCGGGTCTTTTGCCAGCGGTCGGAGCCGATCTTGCCGAGCTGCGGGCGGACCTTGGAGAGGCCGACGTAGCGGCTGACGAGGTGGGCCTCGGGCAGCGGGACGTGCAGGGTGACGTGGTCGTCGAACTCGAGCGAGATGACCTCGCGATGGCCGTCGCGTGTATCGAGTTTTGTGATACCGCGGAAGAGCGCCACGCCGTGCTGGAGGTGGACGACGAAGTCGCCCTCGACGAGGTCGGCGAAGTCGAGCAACTGGTCGACCTGGGCGCGGTGCACGGTGGCGCGGCGCGTGGTCTGCGCGCGGCGGGCGCGCTGTCGGCCGAAGAGTTCCGTCTCCGTCACGAGAATTTCGGGCGGTGGAGACGGGTCGGCGGCCGAGCTGGGGCTCGGCGTTCCCGGGATTAGCCGGAAGCCCTCGTTGAGCTGGCCGCGGAGGAAGCGGGGGCGGAGTTTTTTGGTGGCCGGGTGGGCGGAGAGGATTTCCTGGATGCGTTTTTCCTCCGACTCTTTCGGGACCACGATCGAGATCGCGGCGCCCTCGCCCTGCCAGCGGGCGAGGCGGTCGAGAAACTCGGCGCGAGCCTGCTCCTCGGCGGCCAGGCGATCCTGCGCGATGAGGTCGTCGGAGGGGTAGCGGCGGTGGTGGGAGAGGCTCTCGGTGTCCCAGGTGGTTTCTACGACCGGAGCGACGGGGCGCGCGGAGGCGGCGGCCGAGCCGGGGCTCGGCGTTCCCGGGGTGTCATCGAAGAGGGCGGCGGCCTCGTCGAGGTCGGCGATGGCGTCGAGCGCGGCGACGCGGGCCAAAAGGGGCGCGAGCGCCGGGGGCGGCTCGCCGGCGGCGAGTTTTTCCCGGGCGAGGAGGCTGAAGCTCTCGTCCAGCGCGGAGGGCTCGATGAGCACGAGCCGGGTGGCGGGGCTGAGGTAGGGGGCGAGGCCGGTGAGGGAGGGGGCGAGGGCGAGGCGCGGGGAGGCGGCGAGGGTGAGCTTGTCGACAGGCGCGCCGGAGCGCTGGGTGACGGGGTCGAGCTCGCGGATGTCCTCCAGGTCGTCGCCGAAGAAGTCGAGGCGGTAGGGCTGGGCGGCGTTGACCGGGTAGAGGTCGATGATGCCGCCGCGCACGGCGTAGGTGCCGGGGGCCTCGCAGACGGCCTCGGAGTCGTAGTCGAGGGCGCGGAGTTTTTCGAGCAGGGCCTGGAAGGGGTGGTTTTGGCCCTTGGTGAGGGTGAGCTCGTTGGCCGCGTAGTCCTCGAGCGCCGGCACCCGTTGCAGCAGGGCGGCGGGGGTGGTGAACACGGCCAGCGGCGGGGCGTTTTCCGGGGAGGCTTGGATGCGGCGGGTGGCGCGCAGGCGGGAGAGCACGGCCTGGCGGTCGGCGGAGGCGGCGAAGGCCTCGCTCATGTCGCGCGCGTCGGTGATCGCCTCGGGGAAGACCAGCGCCTCGAGCGCGGGGCGGCTTTTTTTGGCGGAGGCCGAGCGGGGGCTCGGCGTTCCCGGGGCGGACGGCGCCGCGTGGAAAAGGGCGGTATCCTCGGCCAGTTGCTCGGCGGCCTTCAGGGTGTCGGCCACGATCAGCCAGACGGGGGCGGGGTGGCGGGCGAGCAGGCGGGCGAGCACGGCCCCCCGCGCGGGCGGGCAGACGCCGGTATGTTTGGCGCGGGGAAGGGCGGAGCTGGAGGGCGAGGCGTCGGACACGGAGCGGAGGGAGCCGAGCAACAAAGAGCGCGGCCGGGGCCTTGTCCAACGGCCAATGCGCTTGGCCGGCGCGGGCTTTGTCGTGCGGAGAGAACACTTTTCGCTTTGCGCCTTTTCGACCCCCGGCCAAGGTGCGCGCGCCGTCGCCTTCGTCCGTCTTCTGAACTCCTTAAGCTAAACTCATGGCCCAACGTCCCGTCGCGTCCGCCCAGTCCATCGCCATCAAGGAGCTTTCGCTGCTCCGCGCCGAAGTGCGCTCGCTCGGGGCGGCGCTGGGGCGGGTGATCACCCGTCTCGAGGGCGCCGAGACGCTCTCCACCGTGGAGCGTCTGCGCAACCTCGCCAAGGCCTCGCGCTCGGGCGACGCCGCCGGCGCGAAGGAACTCACCGCGGCGGTGGCCGCGCTCTCGCCCGCCGCGGCCTTCAACCAGGCCATGGCCTTCACGCTCTACTTCGAGCTGGTCAACCTGGCCGAGGAAAACTTCCGCACGCACATCCTGCGCAAGCGCCGCGCGGCCCTGCTGCGCTCCGACGCCAAGCCTTTGCGCGAATCGATCGAATCCGCGGTCTCCGAGCTGAAGGCCCGCGGCGTCGCGCCCGAGGCCATGCAGCGCCTGGTCGACCGGATCGCGATCGAGCTGGTGTTCACCGCGCATCCCACCGAGTCGAAGCGCCGCACCCTGCTCACCAAGCTGCGCCGCCTCGCGCAGCTCCTCCAGGCCGACTACGGGCAGGAGGCGGGGCAACTCGGCGACCCCGCCGCGGTGGAGCGCGAGATCGCCTCGCTCTGGTTGACCGACCGCAGCCGGGTGGAGCGCCCGCTCGTGACCGACGAGGCGCGCACCGGCCTCTGGGATTTCGACATGACGCTCTACAGCGTGCTGCCGCGCCTCCAGGCCGACATGCAGCGCGCGCTGGCCCGCCACTACCCGACGGTGAAGCCGCCGCCGCGCTGGCTGACCTTCGGCTCCTGGATCGGCGGCGACCGCGACGGCAACCCCAACGTGACCGCCGCGGTGACCGCCGAGGTGCTCGGCCTGCACCGTCAGCTCGCCCTGGAAAAACTGCTCGCCAACGTGCGCGAGCTCGGCCGCACGCTCACCGGCTCCGACCGGCGCGAGCCGCTCACGCCCGAGCTGAAGAAACTGCTCCGCGAAAACCGCCACCTCTCGGCGCGCGTCGAGGCGCTGATGAAACGGTATCCGCACGAGACCTACCGCCTCGTCCTCGCCGGCCTGCGCGAGCGCGTGCAACACGCCGCGGCCGACGCCGACCGCACGCTCCAGGCGCCGCCCGACGCCGAGCCCGCCTTCGCCGCGCACGATGCGCGCGAGATCCTCGAGTGCCTCGCCCGCAGCCTCTCCGCCGGCCGCGGCGCGATCCTCGTCGACGGCGAGCTGCGCGAGAACCTCACCCGCCTCGACGTCTTCGGCCTGCACACCGCGCGCCTCGACCTGCGCCAGCACTCCGGCCCGCACGAGGCCGCCGTGGCGGAGCTGCTCGGCCGCGCCGACTATCCGAAACTCTCCGAGGCGGAGCGCCGCGACCTGCTCGCGGCCGAGATCGCCAAGGCCAAGCCCCTCGCGCCCGCCGCCGTCGCCGCGCTCTCCGCGGCCACCCGCCACGTGGTGGAGCCGCTCGTGCTGGCCGGCCGCGCGCGCGCCCGCCTCGGCGCGGATTGCCTGGGCATCTACATCATCAGCATGACGACCGACGTGTCGGACCTGCTCGAGGTGGCCTACCTGATGCGCCTCGCCGCGGTGGAGCTGCCCATCTCGCCGCTTTTCGAGACGCTCGACGACCTCACGCACGCCCCGCGCGTGCTGACCGAGCTTTTCTCGCACCCGGCCTACGCGCCCATCCTCGCCGCGCAGGGCGGCCATCAGCACGTGATGCTGGGCTACTCCGACTCGAACAAGGACTGCGGCTACCTCACCGCCAACTGGGCGCTCTACAAGGCGCAGGACGACATCGCGCGCGTCTGCCGCGCGGCCGGCGTGCGCGTCACGCTCTTCCATGGTCGCGGCGGCTCCATCGCCCGCGGCGGCGGCCCGGCCGCCAAGGCCATTCTCGCGCAGCCGGTGGCGCTGCACGACGGCGGCATCCGCGTGACGGAGCAGGGCGAGGTGCTCTCCACCCGTTACCACGATCCGGAGCTGGCGCATCGCATCCTCGAGCAGATGACCTACGGCGTGATGCTCGGCATCCATGCGGCCGAGCAGCCGGCGCCGGTGAAGCCCGAGTGGCTGGTCACGATGGAGGAGATGAGCGCGGCCGGTTTTGCGGCCTACAAGAAGCTCGTGCACGACGACCCGGAGTTCATCGCCTTCTGGAAGCAGGCCACGCCGATCGACGAGATCAGCAACCTCAAGTTCGGCTCGCGCCCGACCTTCCGCCGCGCGACCCAGAGCGTCACCGATCTGCGCGCCATCCCCTGGGTCTTCTCGTGGATGCAGGCGCGCTTCAACTTCCCCGGCTGGTATGGCCTGGGCTCGGCGCTCGCGCCCGTGCTCAAGCGCGGCCGCGCGGGGCGCGACCTGCTGCGCGCCATGCACGCGGACTGGCCCTTCTTCCGCACCCTGATCGACAACGCGCAGCTCACGCTCTGCAAAGCCGACATGGGCATCGCCCGGCTTTACGCGTCGCTGGTCGAGGACACGCGCATCCGCCAAAAGATTCTTGCCGCGCTCGAGGCCGAGTTTGCCCGCACCGAGGAGGCGATCCTGGCGATCACCGGGCGCAAGAAGCTGCTGGCCGACGAGCCGGTGCTGCGAAAGTCGGTCGAGCTGCGCAACCCCTACATCGATCCGCTCAACTACCTGCAGGTCGAGATGCTGCGCCGTCTGCGCGCGGGCGGTCTGGACAAGGCCGAGGAGGAGGCGACGCGCCGCGTGGTGGAGATGACGATCAACGGCATCTCGGGCGGCTTGAAGAACACCGGTTGAGCGCGGCCCGGCCGGGGCGGCGCGCCCTTACGCGCGCCCCCTTACGCGCGCGCCGATCCGGGCTGGCCGGCGCGGAGGTGTTTGAGGCGCTCGCGCAGGTCGGCCCGGGTCGTCTCGGGCCAGTCGGCCACGGCGTCGAGGATTTGCTCCGGATCAAGTCCGGCGGTCCGGGGGCCTTGACGCGCGATGCGCGGATGCATGAGCGCGAGCAGCAGGGGGCGGCCGTAGAGCTCGATCGGGGAGGCGGAGGCGTGGACTTGGAGGGGAGGGGCGTCGTGACGCAGCATCTCCAGCACGCAGCCGCTGCGGGCGCGATCGGCCGCGAGGGCGCGAAGCTCTTCGAGCACGGAGCCGCCTGCGGGGGCGGTGAAGAGCGCGGCCTGGTTGGCGCCGACGATCTCGGGGCGCGGGCGGCGGAGCAGTTCCTCGGCCTGGCGGTTGGTGTCGAGAATGCGTCCGCCGCGCTGATCGATCACAAACACGGCCTCGTGCAGGGCGTCGAAAAGCTGCCGGTATTTGTGTTCGGACTCGCGCATGTAGCGGTCGGCCTGGCGCGCCTCGAGGCGCAGGGCGGCCTCGCGCAGCTCCCGGGCGACAGCCGGGGCGAGGCGTTTGAGGCGATCCTTCATCACGTAGTCTTGTGCGCCCCGGCGCATGGCCTCGGCGACGGCTTCTTCCCCGATGGTGCCGGAGACGAAGATAAAGGGCACGTCGGGCGAAAGCTCCTTGGCGATGCGCAGCGCCTCGGCCCCGCCGAAGCCGGGCAGGGTGAAGTCGCAGAGGATAAGGTCCCAGGACCGGCGAGAAAGCTCGGCGCGAAGAGAGTCTTCGGCGTCGACCCGCGTGGCGGCGATTTCGTAACCGGCGCGCTTCAACTCACGGGTGGTGAAGAACGCGTCGTTCTCGTTGTCTTCGATCATCAAGACGTGGAGGGGAGCCTGCATGGCGCGATGCGGAGTGGACGTGGTGGGCGGCGTGGGGCACGGGGTGACGAGGGAAGAAGCTTAAGCGAGGGGGCGGGCTCCGCCCATCGGGGAGCCTCCGGCATGGGCGCGCCAAAACTGCGCAGCAAGAGCGTGGCGGCGGAGCAGGCGGGCCCGGGGAACGCGGTTTGTCCACGGAGCGACAACTCCCGGTCCGGGCGGATGTCCCCGCCGCTCCCCGGGGTGTTCACTTCAACATAAACCGGTGCGGCACCGGTCTATCGTGAAGACAGCGTCGGGGCTGAACCGGAAGGAACGAGGATGTGGCCGTCGGCGGCGTCGCCGTAGGCCAGGAACTTGCCGTGGGCGAAAGCCTCGGCGGCGAGGGCGCAGAGCAGGGCGTCGAGCTCGTCCTGGGTCTCGGTGCCGCCGAGGGCGAAGCCGGCACGGCGGAGGAGGGCGGAGCGGACGCGGCGCTTGTCCTCGGCGCGGGCGGAGACGGGTGCGTCGGCGAGGGCGCAGGCGACGGCCTGCGGGAAGGTCTCGAAACAGACGGGGCGCGTGGTGGCGTCGCCGGTGAAGAGCGGGAAGCGCGGGGTCAGCGCGGCGAAGAGCGCGGCCCCGGGCAGCATCCAGGAGTAGAAGGGGTGGGAGCGAGCGCGCTCCTCGGTGGGGGCGTAGTAGCAGGCGATGCCGGCGGCGGCGAGGGCGCGCTCGGCGGCGCGGGCGGGCGCGGGGGCGGGGCGGCGCCAGCGGCAGGGCGCGTCGACCGCGATGACGGCGGCTTGTTGGGCGGCGCACCAATCGGCGAGCGCGGCGGGATCGCGCTCGCGGCGGCGGGCGAGGATGGCGCGACCGCGGACGAGGACGGCGTGGAAGCCCTTGCGCGGCCCGCCGACGTCGATGCCGATGACGAGGGGCGCTTCCGCCAACTCGGCGGGAGGGAGTGGAGCATCAGTAGACCGTTTGGGTGCTCTCATGGATCGACGCCGGCAAGGGAGTGCGGGGCGCTTTCGCGAAAGGCGTCTCGGCCTCGGCGAAGCCGGCGAGCACGCGTTCGAGGACGGGGCGCAGGTGCACGACGCGGCGGGCGCGGATGACGAGGTCCCACATCGGCTCAAACTTTTTCCAGCCCGCGGCGTAGGCGAAGTGGCGCGCGCCGGCGGCGAGGCTCGGTTTGGTGGCGGCGCCGCGCCAGATCGCGCTCCATTGGTAGAAGCGTTCGTAGGAGCGCCAGTAACCCTCCTCCAGCTCGGTCGCGCTCATGCGCGCGGGGCGGTGCACGACGTGACGGGTGTCGTAGAGATCCCAATCCGAGTGCAGGAGCCGGCCGGCCTCGTGCATGCGTTTGTAGAGCGCGGTGCCGGGGTAGGGCGTGAGGATGTGGAAGGTCGCGGTCTCGATGCCGCGCGATACCGCCCAGTCCACGGTGCGGTCGAAGACGGAGGCGTCGTCGCCATCCATGCCATACACGAAACTGCCGTTGATCATCACGCCCAGCGAGTGGAGGCGGCGGATGGCGGCGTCGTAATCGCGGCCGAGGTTCTGGGTTTTGCCCTGCTCGCGGAGGTTGGCGGGCTCGAGGGTCTCGAAGCCCACGAAGAGACTGCGCAGGCCGGCCGCGACGGCTTTTTCGAGGAGGCCGGGCGCGAGGACCGCCTGCACGGTGCCGGCGGCCTGCCAGAGGCGGCCCATGCCCTTCATGCCGTCGAAGAGCGCGGTGGCGAAGCGGCGGTTGCCGAAGAGATGGTCGTCGAGGAAGTAGAGGTGGCGGCCGGGCAGGCGCTCGATCTCGGCGAGCGCGGCGTCCACGGTCTGGGTGTAGAAGGAGGCGCCGCCCTCGAAAAAGGCCTCCTTGTAGCAGAAGTCGCAGGTGTGGGGGCAGCCGCGCGACACGACGATGGAGTTGGGCACGAGGTAGAGGGCGCGCTTGATGAGATCGCGCCGCACGGGCGGCAGGTCGACGAGGCTGCGCTGGGTGGAGATGTAGCGCCGCTTGGCTGCGCCCGCGCGGTGGTCGGCGAGGAAGCGCGGCCAGATGTCCTCGCCCGGGCCGAGGAAGATCGCGTCGGCGTGGGCGGCGGCTTCCTCGGGCAGCGAGGTGACGTGCAGGCCGCCGAGGGCGACGAAGACGCCGCGCGCGCGGTAGTGGTCGGCGATCTCGTAGGCGCGACGGGCGGAGGTGATGTAGACCTGGATGACGACGACGTCGGGCGGAGTGTGGTCGTGAAGGTCGAGGCGCTCGACGTGTTCGTCGACGATCTCGGCCTCGTCGTCCGGCGAGAGGTAGGCGGCGAGGGTGGCGAGCCCGAGCGGCGGGAAGAGCGAATACTTGATCGGACGAAAAAACGGCGAGGTCGCCTCGGTCAGCGCGGGGAGGATGAGTTTGAAGCGCATGTCCTTCACCCCGCGATCATGCACGAAGCGCGGCGGAAGTCGCGGTCAATTCGCCGGGGCGCGCAGGGCGGCGGCGACGAGGGCGGCGCGGCGGGCGGCGGCGACGTCGTGCACGCGGTGCAGTTGCACGCCCTGGGCGACGGCGAGCGCGGTGGCGGCGAGCGTGGCCTCGAGGCGTTCGGCGGGCGTGGCGAGCTCGGGGAGGAGGTGGCCGAAGACGCTCTTGCGCGAGACGCCGAGCAGGATGGGGCGGCCGAGCGCGTGGAGCGCGTCGAGGCGGCGGAGGAGCGCGACGTTTTGCGGCTGGGCCTTGCCGAAGCCGATGCCGGGATCGAGGGCGATGCGCTCGGCGGGCACGCCGGCGGCGGTGGCGAGGTCGAGGGAGCGGCGGAGGAAGGCGAGGACGGAGGGGAGGGGGGACGAGCCCATGGGCGGGACGCCCATGCCACGGGACGAGCCGGACGAACTCATGGGCGGGACGCCCATGCCACTTGGGTCGTTGTGCATCACGACGAGCGCGGCGCCGGAGGCGGCGGCGAGGCGGGCGAGGGCGGGGCCGCCGGGGCCTTGGAGGCCGTGGATGTCGTTGAGGATGTGCGCGCCGGCCTCGAGCGCGGCGGCGGCGACGGCCGCCTTGTAGGTGTCGATCGAGAGCGGCAGGCGGGGAAACTCGGCGGACAGGGCGCGGAGGAGAGGGGCGGTGCGGGCGATCTCTTCGGCCTCGCCGATCTCGACGTAGCCGGGACGCGTGGACTGGCCGCCGATGTCGAGAAGGTCGGCCCCCTCGGCCACGAGGCGGCGGGCATGGGCGAGCGCGGCGTCGAAGGAGGGCAGGCGGCTGTCGGCGTGGAAGGAGTCGGGGCTCGTGTTGACGATGCCCATGATCCGCGGCGCGGAGAGATCAAGTGCGAGGCCACGGCAGGGGAGCGACGCGACGTGGTCGGCGGGGGCGGAGGTTTTAGCCACGGAGGACACGGAGCGCAGACACGGAGGGCACGGAGGCGGAGGGCGGAGGGGGGAGTTTTTTGGCGCGAAGACGCGAAGAGCAAACGAAAGGGCGCGAAGGGATCGGAAGCTCCGCCGATCCGAGGCATTCTTTGATGTTTCTTCGCGTCTTTGCGTTTGGGATTTCGTTACTCAGGGAGGAAGGCGGTGCTCATCACCTTCTCGACCTGGAGCGCGCCGGGCGGGGTGAGCTTGAGGTCCTCGAGGATCTTGATCTGCGTGGCGAAGCGGGCGGGGTCGAGGCGGCCGATGCGGGAGCTGTCGGTGGCGTCGCGGCCGACGACGAGTTTTTCGTCGATGATCATCTGACGGGAGAAGGCGAGGAAGCCGTCGCTGTTCTTGGGGTTGTCGCGCTTCATGAGCTCGTGGGCTTCGGTGGGGTCGCCGTGGAGGTAGTCGTCCCAGCCGCGGATGTAGGCGGCGAGGAAGGCGCGGAGGGCGGCGGGGTTTTTCTCGGCCCAGTCGCGGTTGGCGATGAGCACGCCGTAGGAATCGTAGCCGGCGTCCCAGGCCTTGAGGAAACGCGGGGCGGGAGCGCCGCCCTGGGTGATGATGTAGGGCTCGGCGATGTAGAAGCCCTGCTGGATGAAGGTGGGGTCGGCGATGAAGTTGGAGACGGAGAAGTTGAAGGGTATGACGGTGAAATCGATCGCGTATTTCTGCTTGAGGAAGTCGAGGAAGACCCAGCCCGGGCGGGCCATGATGCGGCGCCCGTCGAGGTCGGGGAAGTCGCGCACGGGGTTGTCGGCGTGGAGGAGGAAGACGGAGGGATCGTTTTGGAAGACGGCGGCGACCTGGAGGAGCGGGAAGCCCTTGTGGGTGTCGAGCAGGGTGGTGACGCTCTCGCCCTGGCCGATCTGGGCGCGGCCGGTGGCGATGACCTGGTTGACGATGAGGCCCTGCTGGCCGCCGGGGACGAGGGTGACGTCGAGGCCGGCCTCGCGGAACCAGCCGCGGGCGAGGGCTTGGTAGAAGCCGCCGTGCTCGGGCTCGGGGAACCAGTCGAGCTGGACGGTGATTTTGGTGAGGCCGTCGGAGGCGCCCTCGCGGGCGGCGTCTTTTTTGCCGCAGGCGCTGAGGGTGAAGAGGGCGGCGAACGCGAGGAGGAGGCGCGGGAGGCGGACGGTGGATTTCATTTGTCGGAGAGGGGGTAGCTGTCGTGCCAGCGGTGGAGGACGAGCCAGGAGATCCCGGAGACGGCGGCGACGAGGGCGAAGCCGAGCACGCAGCCGACGAGCGCGGTGGCGTAGAGGGCGGGGATCTCGTTGCGCGCGCTGAAGAGCAGGGCGGACATGCCGAGGCCGAGGCGGCCGCCGCTGCTGCTGCCGACGAGGTAGTCGGCGGTGAGGGCGCCGATGGGCGCGAGGATGGCGGCGATGCGCAGGCCGGTGAAGAAGTAGGGCAGGGCGGCGGGCGCTCTCAGGAGCAGCAGTTCCTGCCAGCGGGCGGCGCGGCCCATGCGGAAGAGGTCGAGGTGGGCGCGATCCACCGAGAGCAGACCCTGGGTGGTGTTCACCACGAGCGGGAAGAACGTGATCAGGAAGGTGACCAGGATGACGCTCGGCGCGCCCGGGCCGACCCAGAGGATGAGGATCGGGGCGATGATGATGATCGGCACCATTTGCAGGCCCATGAGGTAGGGGTAGAGCGTGGCGCGGACGAGGTTGGAGCTGGCGAGCAGCAGCGAGGCGAGGGCCGCGACGGCGGCGGCGAGGGCGAAGCCGGCGAGCGCGGCGAGCGCGGTGTGGCGCGCGGCCACAAGCAGCGCGGGCCCATGGATGCGGAAGGCCTCGGCGAGCTGGGACAGGCTGGGGAGGAGGAAGCGGCGCGAGGGAGCGAGGGAGTGATGCAGGGCCTGCCAGCCGGCGAGGAGCAGCGCGAAGAGGGCGAGCGGAAGCAGCCAGCGGAGAAGGCGCGCGTTCATGGGGCGGGGGAGGGCGCGGAGGACGAAGCCGCGGGCGGGACGCCCGTGCCGCTCTCGGGGTCGACGGCGCGGAGGCGGGCGGAGACCTCGGCGACGAGGCGGAGATAGTCGGCGGAGCGGCGGGTGTCGTGGGTGCGTGGATACGGAAGCTCCACGCGAAGATCGTGCGCGATGCGACCCGGGCGGGGCGCGAGGACGAGGATGCGCGTGGCCAGGAACACCGCCTCGGCCACGGAGTGGGTGACGAAGAGGGCGGTCCAGCGCTGGCGGGCGTGGATGGCGAGCAACTCCTCGCCGAGGCGGTCGCGCGTCATCTCGTCGAGCGCGCCAAAGGGCTCGTCGAGCAGGAGCACGCGCGGTTCGGTGGCGAGGGCGCGGGCGAGGGAGACGCGCATCTTCTGCCCGCCGGAGAGCTGGCGCGGGTAGGCGCGCGCCCGATCGGCGAGCCCGACGAGGGCGAGGGCGGCCTCGCGGCGGCGCGCGCGCTCGGCGGCGGGCACGCGGCGGAGGCGGAGCAGCGTCTCGACGTTGGCGTCGACGCGCAGCCAAGGGAGGAGGGTGGCGTCTTGAAAAACGTAGGCGAGGTCGTCGCCCTGGCCGGGCGGGTGGCCATCGATGGTGATCGTGCCGGCGCTGGGTTCGGCGAGACCGGAGAGGAGGCGGAGCAGGGTGGATTTGCCGCAGCCGGAGGGGCCGAGCACGGCGACGAATTCCCCCGGGGAAATCGTCAGATCGAGCGGCGCGAGGACGGGCGGGGCGGAGGCGGGACCGGGGGCGTCGGAGGAGCGGAAGCGTTTGGACACCTGCTCCAGGCGGAGGGCCGGGGGCGGAGGCGCGGGAGCGGTCGCGGCGCCAGCGGGCGACACGGCGAAACTGGACGAGGTGACGGGCAAGGCGAAGCGGGACGGGCGCCTAGTTAGAGCGGGAGCACGGGAAGCGCAAATGCGGAAGGCCGGGCCCGGGCTCGGCCTTGGCCCCCGGGGGCTGGTGGACGGGCACGAAAAACCCGCAGCCGGCGCGGGCTGCGGGTTTTTGAAATCACGAAGGCGAAGGGGCGAGGCGCCCGCGTCGCGATCAGACCTTCTCGACGAGGCCGGCCTTGATGGCTTTGACCGAGACGAGCATGCGCTTCACGCTGCCGTTGGCGAGCTTCACCCGGATGCGCTGGAGATTGGGTTTGAAGGTGCGGGGGGTCTTCTTGGTCACGTGCGTGCCGATACCGCCGCTCTTCTTGGACTGACCCTTGCGATGAATGATGGAGCCCTTGGTGGGGCGTTTGCCGGTGATAGCGCAGATGCGAGCCATGGTGGTGCTTGAGTTGAGTTAAAAGGGTCAGAGACAGGGGGGTGGGGTGAGGGGGTGCAAGGGAAAAGTCGCGGCGCTGCGCGCCGCGAAATGACCAATGACCAAGGACCAATGACCAAGGACCAAGGACCAATGACCAATGACGAATGACCTCGAGTGTCTAAGTGGCCGCAAAGAGGCACAGAAGTCGCAAAATCAATCCAAAGCTCCGCCCACTCTGCTTGTTCTTTGCGCCTCTTGCGCCTCTTTGCGGCCATTCTCTGACCGAGTTTGCTCAAGTCGCTTCAACGACGGGGCACTCGACTGTTGGAGCCTGAGATTCGACCACAGATGGCATAGACACCACGGATAAGGAGCAGGACGTTCACCAGTCATTATCTGCGCCCATCCGCGTGATCAGCGGTTAAAGCTCTGCTTTTGCCCACCTGCGCCTGGGGGGCTTTCGCGTCAAGTGGGGCCCTCGGCTCCTCGGCTACTCGACCCCTCGACTCTTCTTGAAGGCATGCAGCACCTGGAACTTCTGGCCCATCTGCGCGGGGTGGAGCAGGTGGAGCAGGGCGCGGTGGCGGGGGTTGGTGGGCGCGGGGGGCTCGCGGGAGAGGGCGGCGGCGATGTGGTCGCCGGCGTGGTGCACGAGAAAACTCTCTTGGGAAAGAACTTCCGGGGGGCGCGTGGACGGGGAGTGGGGACGGAGCGCTTCGATCAACCAATCCCAACACACGTGCGCGGTGAGGTCCTGCTCGCCGGGGCGGGCGAGCAAGTCGTTCGATTGGGTGTGTTGGTGGTAGGCGCGGGCGCTGCCGGCGGGGCAGGCGTGGGCGAGCTCGGCGAAGCGCTTTCCGTAGTCGAAGGCGATGAAGAGTCCGTGCCAGGGCTCGGCGGCGATCTGCGCGGCCAGCTCGGCGGCGGCGAGCGGGGCGTCGAACAGATAGTCCTCGGGCGTCTCGGCGAAGGGAGGAAGGAAAGGCGCGAGACTCGCCGGCGCGGGACCAAGATCGATCTCATGGAGCGTGGAGTCCGCGGGCGCGAGCTCGACCCCGAGTTCGTGCCAGGCGTCCGCGCGGCGCACGAAGCGGCGCAGGGGCTGGGCGTCGAAGAGTTCGTTGGAAAACACCACGCAGGGCCCGGCGAGCGTGAGCGCTTCGCCGACGCGCAGGGTAAGCGACTCGCGAAAGGGATGCCCGGACACTCCCGCGAGCACGCCCCCGGAGGGCTCGGCGCCGATCTCCACGAAGCGGTGCGCGGCGGGATCTAGTCCGGCTTCGCGAAGGAGCTTGGCGGCGGCGGCCGCGACCAGTTCCCCGAAAATCGGACCGAGGCTGGTGGCGGTGTAGAAATCCGCTCCGCGCTCCCGGCCCACGCGGCTGCGTTTCCGGCGGTAGTAACCGAGCTCGGGATCGTAGAGCGCGAGGCGCATGAAGGCGTCGAAGCGCAGGGGGCGGCCCTCGCCTCCGGCCGCGCGGCGGAAGGCGGCGGCGAAAGCGGGATCGAGCGGGGGACGAGACGGAGTGGACGAAGCCATTTACAAGCGGGGGCGCTTGAGCACAGTCCGGCGCATGTTCAAGCGGATTGTCAGCATCGGACTGGGCGTGATCGCCGGCTATCTCATGACCCTGGGGGTCATGCAGGTCGTGAACGCCTGGGGCATGTGGCCGGACCGTCAGGTCAACCGCTCCGCCGACCAAGTCTCGCAGGTGATGCGTTTGCTCAACCGGCACTACGTCGACGAGACCGAGGTGGCGGCGCCGAGACTCGCCGAGCAGGCGATCCAGAGCATGGTCGGGGGGCTCGATCCTTTTTCGCAGTTCCTGCCGCCCCAGGCCTACCGGCATCTGGAGGAGGAGGTGGACGGCGCCTTCGGCGGGATCGGCGTGCAGGTGGAGGAACTGGACGGGCGGATCGTGGTGGTGACGCCGATCGCGGGCACGCCGGGCGAGCGCGCGGGCATCTTGCGCGGCGACGTGTTTGTCTCGGTGGACGGGACCGATGTCGGGCCGCTGCGGCTGGATCAGTTTGTCGCCCGGCTGCGGGGCAAGCCCGGGACATCCGTGACGGTGGAGATCGAGCGCGGCGAGCCGGCGCGGCGGATCGAGTTCACGCTGAAGCGGGAGCAGATCCGGGTCGACAGCGTGCGCGACGTGGAGCTGCTCGAGGGGGGCATCGGCTACATCCGCGTGAGCTTGTTCGCCGAGCGGACGGGGCGCGACTTCAAGGCGGCGGTGGCGCGCCTGCGCGAGGAGGGGGCGCGGGCCTTGGTGATCGATTTGCGCAACAATCCCGGCGGTCTGCTCAACACGGCCGTGGAGGTGGTCGAGCCCTTTTTCCCGCGCGGCGAGCTGGTGGTCTACACCCAGGGGCGGCGGCGACAGGATCGCGTGGAGCTGCGGGCTCGCGGCGATCGCGAGCCCCTGCGCCTGCCGCTCGCGGTCTTGATCAACAACGGGAGCGCGAGCGCGGCCGAGATCGTGGCCGGGGCGCTGCAGGACACCGAGCGGGCGGTGCTCGTGGGCGAGAAGACCTTTGGCAAGGGCTCGGTGCAGACGATCTTTCCGCTGCGCGGCGGCTCCGCCCTGCGCCTCACCACGGCGCGCTACTACACGCCCTCGGGCGTGGTCATCCACGAGCAGGGCATCCATCCGGATATCC
The DNA here is from genome assembly GCA_030604905.1 of Verrucomicrobiota bacterium. Taxonomy (GTDB): domain Bacteria; phylum Verrucomicrobiota; class Verrucomicrobiia; order Opitutales; family Opitutaceae; genus IMCC26134_A. The sequence continues at coordinate 45,626 of JAUVVA010000008.1, forward strand.
GCGAGATTCTGACGCCGGAGGAGGAGAAGGCCATTTTCTTCCGCCGGATGCGGCCCGATATCACCGATCCCGCGGAGTTTCGCGAGCGCTTCGGCGTGCCGCCCGCGGAGGACACGCAGCTGGCCGCGGCGCTGCGCGAGCTGCGCGCCGAGCTGGCCGGCGCGCCCCCCACCCGTCGCACGCCGGAGCAGCGGGAGGCGTGGCTCAGGGCGGCCCGCGAGGCCGCGCGCGCCGCGGAGGCGGCCGAAGCCGCGGCGGCCGAAGCGGCCGAGGCGGATGCGGCGGCGGCGGAGCTGCCGGCGCCGGCCCCGGAGCACCAGACGGTGCCGGCGGAGGTGGCGCCGTGATCCTGGCGATCGAGACTTCCTGCGACGAGAGCGCGGTGGCGCTTTTCGAGCCCGCGCGCGGGCTGGTGGCGGAGTGGGTGCACAGCCAGATCGCGATTCACGAAAAACACGGGGGCGTGGTGCCGGATCTCGCGACCCGCGAGCATCTGCGCACGCTCGAGCCTCTGCTCGGCCGGGCGCGCGAGGCCTCGGCGGGCTTTGCCGCGGTGACGCAGATCGCGGTGACGCAGGGGCCGGGCCTGGCCGCCTGTCTCGCCATCGGGCTCGCCTCGGCCAAGGCGCTGGCGCTGGCGCTCGGCGTGCCGCTGCGAGGGGTGAACCACCTGCGCGCCCACGTGTGGTCGCCCTTCATCCCGCTGCACGCGGAGGCGCCGGAGCGCTTCGAGGGGCGGCTGGGCGGCTTGCTGCCGCAGCTCGCGCTCGTGGTGTCGGGCGGCAACACGCTGCTCGCGGTGCTCGACGAGGACCGGCGCATCCGCGTGCTCTCGACCACGCGGGACGACGCGGCGGGCGAGGCCTTGGACAAAGGCGCGAAGCTCCTCGGGCTCGGCTACCCCGGCGGGCCGCTGGTGGAGCGCCAGGCGGCGGCGGGCGGGCGGGCCGACGCCTATGAGTTTCCGCGCGGACTGGGGCCGCGCGACGAGCTGGATTTCAGTTTCTCGGGCCTCAAAACCTCGCTGCGTTATCAACTGGAGAAGATGAGCCCCGAGGCGGTCGCCGCCGAGCTGCCCCACCTTTGCGCGAGTTATCAGCAGGCGGTGATCGACGCCTTGACGCGCAAGGCGGGCGCGGCTCTCCGGCGCGGGGCGGGGGAGGGGCGGCCCTTCCGCAGCATCGGTCTCTCGGGAGGCGTGGCCAACAACAAGGCGCTGCGCGCGGAGCTCGCCGCGGTGGCGGCGCGTGCGCGGGTGCCCTTGCTCGCCGCGGAGCCGCGACACACCGGCGACAACGCGGGCATGGTCGCCTTCACCGCCTGGGCCGATCCGGGCGCGCGCGGGCTGGGCTTGGCCGAGGGCGCCGTCGCTTTGGAGATCCAGCCGGCGTGGGAGTTGTCGCAAGCCTGAGCCGCGGGCCGTCGCCTGCGGCGATGCCCTCTCCCCGCTGTTGCGCTTCGTCGTCTCGGAATCCGCTCCGGGTATTGTTCGCCCTGCGGGCTCACCCTCCGCCCGCGGCTCCGGGCTACGCCGTCTCCGCTGGTCCCGCGCTCAGTTGGCGGCGGCCACGCGTTCGGCGTCGGCGGCGAGGCTGTCGAGGAGCTGTCCGCTCACGCGCTCGATGCCGAGGCGGGCGAGGCTGCTGGCGGGGTAGATCGACTGCGCGGCGAGCCACTGGGTGAGGGCGGCGGCGTGGCGGCCGGCCTCCTCGTGGCGGCGGGCGGCGTCGATGCGGCCGACAAAGGTGGCGACCCGCGGGGCGAGCTCGGCGCGGCGCTGGTTGACCTGCACGTCGTTGGGCGTGATGGCGCTGGCGTTGGTGAGCGCCTCCCAGGCGGCGAAGGCGTTGTTTTGCGCGAGGAGTTCCTGGGCCTGCGCGAGGAAGATCTCCACGCGGGAAAGCTGCTCGATGATCTCCTTGAGGCGGGGGCCGCGCACGGAGTCGGTGAGGAGGGCGATGGCGAGCTCGCTGCGCTGGTCGTAGAGGCGGCGGAGGTCGTTGCGGCGGAGGGCGTCGTCGAAGAGCTGGGCGGCCTGCGAACCGAGGTCGACCTGGTTGGCCATGTTTTCCGTGTAGGTCTTGATCGCGGGGTTGAGCGGCCAGAGGGAGGCGGCGCGCTGCACGCCTTCCTGGGCGCGGATGAAGTCCCCCGAGGCGGCGGCCTGCTGGGCGGCGTAGAGGGCGAGGGTGCTCATGCGCTGGGCGGCGCGGATGGCGGAGACGACCTCGGCGGAGCGGAAGTCGCGGGCGGTGGTGCCGATCTCGGCGACGAGCTTGTCGACGGCGTCGTAGTCCTTGAGGTCGGCGAGGCGGCGGGCCTGGTCCATCTGGCGGTAGAGGTTGAGCAGGACCTGCTTTTTCTCGCGTTCGAAGCCGGCGACGGCGGGCGTGAACTCGCCGAGGAAAAAGGTCTCCTGGAGGCGCTCGAGGGCGGTGACGAGCTGGCCGTCGGCGAAGCTGGCGCGGACGGCCTGCATCGATGCCTCGGTGTCGTTGATGGCCTCGCGGGAGAGGAACTCGAGGGTCTCGACGGTGAGGGCGAGGTCGCTGGAGGGGAGGAAGGACTGGATCTCGCGTTTGCCGACCTCGAGGTTTTGCGCGGTGCCGCGGAAGATGAAGCGGTAGAAGCTGGCGGCGATGAGGGTGTGCTGAAAGCGGCGCTGGAGAAACAGGTTCACGAGCGCGGTCTGGAACTGGAGCTTGGCCTGCACGCCGGTGAGCATGGCGCTGGACTCGGCGGCCTTGATCTTGGCCTCGGTCTCGGCGAGCTCGCGGGCGCGGAACATCTGGGAGACGGGGCCCTGGGTGGAGGTCACGCCGATCTGGCCGGTGTTGCGGCCGCCCTCGCCGGTGCCGCCGGTGGCGCCGCGGGGGTTGGTGCCGGTGTTGTTGTTGTTGCGGGGGGCGGGGGCGTTTTGGCCGCCGGTGCCGCCCTGGTTCGTCCCGGGGATGGCGGGGGCGGCGGCGCTGGCGGCGTCGGTGACGCTGTTGCCGGCGGCGGTGACCATGGAGGAGGCGTTGGTCACGCCCTCGCGCGCCATGGTGTCGCCGGCGAAGGAGACCGCGAGCTGCTGCTGGCGGCGGATGCGCTCGAGCTCGGCGGAGGTGACGGCGAAGGCGTCGCGCTCGTCGCGGATGCGCCAGGCGTTGAAGACCTGGTTGGCGACGGCGAGGGAGGCGCCGCCGTCGGCCTCGTATTCAGCGGCCCGATACAGGAGTTGCCAGGCGCGGCGGGTGGTCTCGGCGGAGGCCTCGCCGGAGCGGGTGGAGAGCAGGCTGAAGATCTCGTTGAGGATGGCGCGGTAGACGTCGTTGTCGATCGACTCGGGCTGGGCGAGGTAGCGTTCGAAGCGGGCGCGGAAGACGCGCATCTGGCCGAGGTTGTAGGTGTGACCCTTGTAATGGAGGGTGCCGTCCTCGGGGTTGAAGGCGTCGGAATCGGTGTTGAAGGCCTTGTTGATGATCTGGAGCAGGGTGTTGCTCTCGAGATTGGCGGTGCCGAGGGCGTTGAAGGCGGACTCGGCGGCGGAGCGGGGCGCGCCGGCGGCGCCGGCGGGCGCGGCGGGCGGCGGGGTGGGAGTCTGCGCGACGAGCGGCCCGGCGGCGAGGGTGGCGAGGAGGAGGGCAAGGCGAGGCGTGCGCATGGCGGGGGCGGAGCTAAGGTCGAAGGTCTTGAGGTCTAAGGTCGAAGGTCGAGTCCTGCGCGCCGGGGCGCGCAAACGGGGGAGAGGGTGGGCGAGCGGAGCGAGCGGGGGGGGACCCGTGAGTTGGGACTTTCGACCTTCGACGGTTTGGGATTCGGTGGGGCCGCTTAGAGTTTGCGGAGCGAGTTCACGTAGAGGAGGCCGCCGCGGCGGACGGTGATCTCGAAGCGGTAGCGCTGGGCGACCATGAGGTTGGCGTTGAGCGAGTCGGCGATGAAGACGGGCAGGCGCGAACCCGGCTCGCCGGAGAGGGGCCGCACGGCGAGGAGGCGGCCGGTGCCCTCGCGCCACTGGAGTTGGGCGTCGATCTCGGCGTCGAGCGTGTAGCGGTTGCCCTGAAGATTGTCGGGCGATTCGAGGTAGGCCGAGACCGGGAAGGGCTCGTTCGACTGGCGGGCGCAGCCGGGGGCGAGGAGCGCCAGGGCGGCGGCGCAGAGAAAAAGAGCGGGGCGGAGGACGGCCGGGGGGAGGCTGCGCATGTCGGGATCGAGGATTCGGAAGGGGGGCGAGAGGGGCAACTGCAAAGCCCGGGGGCGGGTGGAGATTTGCGGAGGGGAAAGACGCGGAGGGGCGGAGGATTGACAGCGTGCGGCGGGCGCATGGCCTCGCGCGAAATGCAAACCGAGGTGGAGGTGTTGGCCCGGCGCTCGCCGGGTTTGGGAGCTGAGACGTCCGGCGAACAAACGGGTTTCGCGGGTTGGTGCGCACGGCTCACGGCGCGGGCGGGTTTCCAGCACGCGGTCATCGGACTGATCGTGTTTGCGGGCCTGCTGGTCGGGGCGGAGACGCACCGCCCCTGGATGGAGGCCTATGGACCGATTTTTCACGCGCTCGACCGGGTGGTGCTGGCGCTGTTCGTGGCCGAGCTGGCGATCCGGATCGCGGCCTACGGACGCTGGCCCTGGAAGTTTTTCCTCGATCCGTGGAATTGTTTCGACGCGGTCATCGTCGGCGTGTGCCTGCTGCCCGGCCACACCGAGTTCGCGGCGGTGCTGCGCCTCGTGCGGGTGCTGCGGGTGTTGCGCCTGGTGACGGCGGTGCCGAGGCTGCAGCTGCTGGTGCTGGCGCTGATCAAGAGCGTGCCCTCGATGAGCTACGTGGCGATCCTGCTCAGCCTGCTGTTCTACGTCTACGCGGTGGGCGGCGTGGCCCTGTTTGGCGAGGGCGACCCGGAGAGCTTCGGCTCCTTGCCGCGGGCGGCGCTCACGCTCTTCCAGGTGGTCACGATGGAGGGGTGGAACGAGTTTCTGTTCGCGCAGTTCGACGAGTATCCGTCGCGGCTGGTGCCGGTGGTCTATTTCGTGAGTTTCATCCTGATCGGCACGATGATCATCCTGAATCTGTTCATCGGCGTGATCGTGAACGGCATGGACGAGGCACGGCAGGACATCGCCGAGGAGGAGCGCGCGCGGCACATCCAGAAAACCGGCCGCACCGCGCCGAGCGACGACGTCGCGGCGCTGCGGGCGCAGCTGGCGAAGTTGCAGGACGGGCTCGGCTCGCTGGAGCGGAGGCTGCGGGAGAAGCGCTGACCGCGCGTCGGCGCGGGCGGCGAGGCGCGGGCTTTTAGGGCCAGCGTTGGCCGCGGAGGCCGTGGAAGACCAGGGCGGCGCCGAGCAGGGCGTGGGCCCCGAGCACGGCGAGGGCGATGAGGGCGGAGGCGAGCCAGCCGGGGTCGAGCAGGGCCACGGCGTCGTAGAAGCGCGAGTCGCGCATCGCGGTGAGGTAGCCGGACCAGCCCCAGTAGGTGGCGATGAAAGGGCGCACGCCCCAGACGAGGGCGTCGGGCAGCGCGAGCACCACGCCGGAGAGCGGGAGTTGAAAGCCGACCAGGTAGATCGAGAGCAGCGAGGAGCGCTCGGGCGAGGTGAGCAGCGCGGAGATGCCGAGGCAGACCACGCTCATCGAGGCGCCGACCGCGCCGAGCACGGCGAGCTGCGGCAGCCAGGCGCCGGGAAAGGCGCAGAGGAGCTTCACGAAGACCGTCATCCACAGGCCCTGCGCGGCGCCGAGGAGCGCCACCCAGAGGAGCTTGGCGCTGGCGTAGGCGGCGGGGCGCAGGCCGGCCATGCGCTCCTTCTCGTAGAGCGCGCGCTCGGCGGCGATCTCGCGGGCGCCGTTGTTGCTGCCCATGAGGCAGACGAGGATCACCTGGAAGAGGATGAGGCCGGAGACGAGGGTCGCCGTATCCGCGGCGTCCCTACGGAAGTCGGCCTGGGCCTGGAGTTGCTCGAGGATGCCGCCGCTGGGCTGGAGTTCGAGGCCGCGCAGCTGGGGCAGGCCGCCGAGGGCGAAGATCACCACGAGGCAGGGAAAGCCGAAGGTGATGGCGGCGGTGAGCGCGAGCGTGCCGCGGTCGCGGGTGAAGAGGCGCCAGCGGCGCGCGAGGAGGGTGAGGATTTGCGAGGCCACACCGGCGGCGGGGACGGGGTGGGGCGGCGGGTAGTCGGCGGTCGGGGTGGGGGAGCCGTCGGGCGGGCGGCGGGCTAGCCACTCCTCGACCGGATGCTCGGCGAGGCGGTCGTAGAGGGTGAGGGCGTCGGCGATGCCAAAGTGGGCCAGGAGCGCCGGCAGCGAGCCCTGGAACACGACCGCGCCTTCGTAGACCACGGTGACGACGTCGAACTGCTCGAGCTTGGCGAGGTTGTGGATGACGCAGAGCACGGTGCGATCCTGCTCGGCGACGAGGCGGCGCAGCACGGCGAGGATCTGGTCCTCGCTGCGCGGGTCGAGGCCGCTGGTCACCTCGTCGCAGAGGAGGCAGGCGGGCTCGGTGGCGAGCTCGAGGGCGAGGCCGAGGCGGCGGAGCTGCCCGCCCGAGAGTTTTTCGACGAGGGTGTCGGCGCGTTCGGCGAGGCCGACGAGCGCGAGCAGGGCGGGGAGGCGGGCGGCGACGAGGGTCTTGTCGTGGTTTTCCCGATACAGGCGCAGCGCGGCGGCGAGGGCTTCGGCGACGCTGAGCTTGCCGTGGGCGATGCTGAACTGTGGGGCGAAGGCCACCTCGCGCAGCAGGGTGTCGCGATCGGGCGCGGGTTGGCCGCGCAGGAGGATCTCGCCGCGGGTGGGCAGGATGCCGAGCAGGCCCTTGAGCAGGGTGGTCTTGCCGCAGCCGGAGGGGCCGATGAGCGCGTGGAGCCGGCGCGGGGCGAACTCGGCGTCGGCGGCGCGAATGAGCGGGGCGGCGCCGGGGCGGGGGAGGACGTCGAGCGAGCGGCAGGCGAGCATGAGGCGTGGCGGGAGACCAAGGCGGGCGCGCGCGCCGAACGCGAGCTTTTGGCAAGTGGCATGGGTCCCGTAAGCGGGCGGCGCGAAGGTGCCGCAACAGTCCTAGCCGCGCGAAAAGCCCCTTGCGCGGCGGCGCGCTTTGCTGTGTCGATGGCCGCTTTTATGGATCGCATCGCCTCCGCCTTCGCCCGCGCCCGCGCCGAGAACCGAGCCGCCTTTGTCGCCTATCTCTGCGCCGGCGATCCGGATTTCGCGAGTTCGCTCGAGGCCTGCCGCGCGCTTCTGCGCAACGGGGTCGATATCCTCGAACTCGGCGTGCCCTTTTCCGACCCGCTCGCGGACGGCTTGACCAACCAGCTCGCCGCCCAGCGCGCGCTCGAGGGCGGCATGACCATGGCCAAGGTCAACGAGCTGGTGCGCACGCTGCGGGCCGAGTTTCCCGAGGCGCCCTTTGTTTTCTACACCTACTACAACCTCGTGTTCGCCAACGGCACCGAGGCCTACGTGCGCGAGGCCAAGGCCGCCGGGCTCGATGGCATGCTGGTCCTCGACCTGCCGCCCGAGGAGTCGGCGGATGTGGCCGCCGCCTGCGCCAAGGAGGGCCTGAAATCGATTTTCATCGTGGCCCCGACCACGCCGGCCGAGCGTCTGCCCAAGATCGCCGCCGCCGCCACCGGGTTCATCTATTATGTGTCGCGTGAAGGCGTCACCGGCGTGCGCGATGCGGTGGCCGCCGGCATCGGAGAGGCCGTGGCCGCGATCAAGAAGCACACGGAACTTCCTGTGGTAGTGGGGTTTGGTATCGGCACTCGCGCCCACGTGGCGGAGGTCGCGCGACAGGCGGACGGCGTCGTCGTGGGCAGCGCGCTGGTAAATGTTATCCGGGACAACCTCGACTCCCGATCCGGCATCGGTCCTGCTCTGGCCGCGAAAGCCGCTGATCTTGTGGCGGGAACGCACCGAGCCTGAGCGCGGGGATTAGCCCGGACCCTGCGCGTTTTTTGTCCAACTTCTACCGCGGCTTCTCTCTACAGGTTCCCGGGAATTTTTGTTTTACTTTGGAATCCCCGGCATCTGTGGTGCGCGGCGACTTTAACCAAATCCGACCACTCGTGACCAACCATCACTCGCGAAAGACCTTTCTGGCCAAGGCCCTCGGCGCCCTCGCGGGGCTGGGCCTGCTGGGAGGCTCCCGCTTGGCCGCCAAGACTGCGACCAGCACCACCTCAACGACTTCCGCTGCCAATGCCGCCCCGGCGCATGGTTTCGAGGTCCGTGCAGACACCCGCGCGGTCGCTCGCTCGGGCGATTCCCTTTAACCGCCGCCCCACCGCTTAACGCGTTCGGAGCAGCCACCCTTCCGGCCCATGTCCAACCTGTTTCCCAAGTCGGTCAACAAGCTGCCGCTGCAGATCCTGATCTTCATCGGTATCACCACCGGCGTCGTCCTCGCCGGCATCACCTACTACGCGACGCCGAAATACACCCGCGTCGGCTACGCGCCGATCCAGCCGGTGCCTTTCAGCCACGCGCTGCACTCCGGCCAGCTCGGCATCGACTGCCGTTACTGCCACAGCAACGTCGACAAGTCCGCCCACTCGAACATCCCCACGGCCCAGACCTGCATGAACTGCCACAGCCCGGGCCTGATCAAGGGCGACAGCCCCCTGCTCGCCCCCGTGCGCGCCAGCTTCGAGTCGGGCAATCCGGTTCCCTGGGTCAACATTCACGTCGTCCCCGACTACGCTTACTTCAACCACGCGGTGCACGTCGCCCGCGGCGTCTCCTGCGTGGAGTGCCACGGCAGGATCAACGAGATGGAGGTCGTGCACCACGCCAAGCCCCTCTCGATGGCCTGGTGCTTGGACTGCCATCGCGCTCCCGAGAAGGTCCTGCGCGATCCCGCCCTCGTCACCAATCTCGATTGGCAGCACCCAGGCGGTCCCGCCGCCCAGATCGAACAGGGCAGAAAGTTCGTCCACGACTGGAATATCCAACCTCCCCAGAGCTGCTCCGGCTGCCACCGCTGAGCCCACGCTGATCCGCCGACTGACACGCGATGAAACGCACATTTGACCATTCCGCGCCCGAGCAGACCAACACCGACGGCGCCCTCACCGGCCCCCGCTACTGGCGCAGCCTGGACGAACTCGCCGAGACCCCTGGCTTCCAGGAGCAGATGGCCCGCGAGTTCCCCGAAGGCGCCGACAACCTGAACGGCGTCGACCGCCGCCGCTTCTTCAAGCTGATGGCCGCCTCCTTCGCCCTTGGCGGCGCGGGCCTCGCCTCCGGCTGCCGCCGCCCCGAGGAGCACATCCTCGCCTTCGGCCGCTCCGTCGAGCACAGCATCCCCGGCCTGCCCCTCTACTACGCCTCGGCCTTCCCGCTGCGCCGCAACGCCGTCCCGATCCTCGCCGAGACCCACCAGGGCCGCCCGACCAAGATCGAGGGCAACCCCTCCTTCGCCCCCTACGGCGGCGCGACCAACGCCCTCGTGCAGGCCTCCGTCCTCGATCTCTACGATCCGGATCGCGCCACCACCCACACGATCCGCGGCACCGCCGCCAACGCCGCCCGCATCCAGGACCTGCTCGCCGAGATCGGCACGCAGGCCCGCGCCGATGGTGGCAACGGGCTCGTCTTCCTCGCCGAGAGCTCCGGCTCGCCCACCCGCGAGCGCCTCGTCGCCCGCCTCCGCCGCGAGTTCCCGCAGGCTCTCTGGGCCGAGTATGACGCCGTGCGCGACGAGCCGCCCGCCGCCGCCGCCCGCGCCGCCTTCGGCCGCGACGTCAAGCCCGTCTACCGCTTCGCCAAGGCCAAGCGCGTCGTCGCCCTCGACGCCGACTTCTTCGGCGCCGAGTCCGGCTCCATCGGCTACATCCGCGACTTCGCCAAGGCCCGCCGCGCCCACACCGTCGACGCCGAGATCAACCGTCTCTACTCCGTCGAGAGCACCTTCACCCTCACCGGCTCCATGGCGGACCACCGCCTGCGCCTCGCCAGCAGCCACCTGCTCGCCTTCGCCGCCGCCCTCTTCGGCGCCGTGACCGGCTCCGCCGACTACGCCGCGCTCAGCACCGGCCTCCAGTTCAAGGATCAGGAAAAGTGGCTCGCCGAGTGCGCCAAGGACCTGCTCGCCCACCGCGGCCAGGCCCTCGTCGTCGCCGGCTCGCACCTCCCCGCCGAGGTCCACGCCATCGTCTACGCGCTCAACGCCGCGCTCGACGCCATCGGCAACACCGTCGACTTCGTCGCCGCCCCCGCCCCCGCGGAGGCCGGCATCGCCGAGGTCGTGGCCCGGCTCAACGCCGGCAACGTCCGCACCCTCGTCATCCTCGGCGGCAACCCGGTCTACAACGCCCCCGCCGACCTCCAGTTCGCCGCCGCCCTCCGCCGCGCCCAGCAGGTCGTCCGCCTCGGCTACTACGTCGACGAGACCAGCGCCGCCTTCCCGGCCGGCGCGCACGTCGCCGCCGCGCACTACCTCGAGTCCTGGGGCGACGCCCGCACGACCGACGGCACCATCGTCGCCATCCAGCCGATGATCCTCCCGCTCTTCGGCGGCATCTCCGAGATCGAGCTCCTCGCCCGCATCCTCGGCGAGGGCAAGCCCGACGGCTACAGCCTCGTCTTCCAGACCATCACCGGCCTCAACGCGCTCGGCGGCACCGAGGGCGAAAAGGGCTTCCGCCAGTTCCTGCACGACGGTTTCGTCGCCGGCTCCGCCTATCAGGTGGTCAACCCCGCGATCAACGCCGGCGGTCTCCGCGAGCTCCTCGCCGCCGCACGTCCGCCCGTCCCCGTGACCCGCGAGGCCCTCGAGGTCCGCTTCACCCTCGACGCCAAGATGGACGACGGCCGCTTCGCCAACAACGGCTGGCTCCAGGAGTGCCCCGATCCCATGACCAAGATCGCGTGGGACAACGCCATCCTCGTCTCGCCCGCCCTCGGCCGCGAGCTCGGCATCGAGCCCGGTGGCTCCGCGATCCAAGTCGCCCGCAAGAACAGCGCCCACTTCGTCCGCGGCATGGACCGCGCCTTCGTCGGCGAGCTCACGGTCAACGGTCGCGTCCTTCGCGGCCCGCTGCACATCCAGCCCGGCCTCGCCAACTACACCGTCGCCGTGGCCCTCGGCTACGGTCGCGGCGTCACCGGTCGCGTGGGCACCGGCGTCGGTTTCGACGCCTACCAGGTCCGCCTCTCCGACAATCTCGGCTACGCCACCGGTGCCACGCTCACCCTCGTCCCCGGTTCCTTCCACCTCCTCGCCAACACCCAGCAGCACTGGTCGATGGAAGGCCGCGATATCGTGCGCGAGGCCAACGTCGACGAGTTCCGCCAGAACCCCGGCTTCGTCGCCGGCATGGGCATGGAGGCCCACTCGCCCGCCATCTTCGGCGACTTCACGCCCGAGGAATTCGCCAAGCTCCCCCGCGAGGAGCGCGCCCGCATCACCTCCGAGCGCGCGCAGTTCACCCCCCGCGGCGGCTCGCTCAAGGAGACGCCCGACTTCTCCGGCCCCAACGCCTTCCTCGACGGCGTGCACCAGTGGGCGATGTCGATCGACCTCAACACCTGCATCGGCTGCAACGCCTGCGTGATCGCCTGCCAGGCGGAGAACAACATCCCGATCGTCGGCAAGGACCAGGTCCTTCGCGGCCGCGAGATGCACTGGATCCGCCTCGATCGCTACTACTCCGACGGCAAGATCGAGGGCGGCGCCTTCGGCGGCCCGGGCAACTCCATCATCCCGGAGGATCCCCAGGTCTCGCTCCAGCCCATGACCTGCCAGCACTGCGAGCTCGCCCCCTGCGAGACCGTGTGCCCCGTCAACGCCACCGTGCACGACCAGGAAGGCCTCAACACGATGGCCTACAACCGCTGCATCGGCACCCGCTATTGCGCGAACAACTGCCCCTACAAGGTCCGCCGCTTCAACTTCTTCGATTACAACCAGCGCCAGCTCGACAAGCTCTACCTCGGGCCCCTCGCGCCCAAGGGCATGCCCGAGCTGGTGAAGATGGTGAAGAACCCCGACGTCACCGTGCGCATGCGCGGCGTCATGGAGAAGTGCACCTACTGCGTGCAACGCATCCAGGCCGCCAAGATCGCGCAAAAGGTGAAGGCCGGTCCTTCGCCCGACGTGGTGGTGCCCGACGGCGCCTTCACCGTCGCCTGCGCCCAGGCCTGCCCGGCCGAGGCCATCGTCTTCGGCAACATCAAGGACCCCACCACGCGCGTCTCGCGCCTCAAGGCCCTTGAGCAGGACTACGCCGTCCTCGGCTACCTCAACATCCGTCCTCGCACCACCTACCTCGGCAAGCTCCGCAACCCGAATCCCGAGATGCCGGACTACGCCTCGCTGCCGCTCAGCCGCCAGGAATACCTCAAGAAGGCCTACCCGGCCGAAATGAAGGGCCACCACGGCCAAGCCTCGCCGACCCACACCGGCCCCGGCCCCCGCCAGGGCACCACCGAAGACAAAGCTCCCAATCCAGCACACCGGCCGCAGACCTCCCTCGGCAAATTCCTGTTCGGAGGTAACCGCTAATGGCTCACGTTCAATCCGACCATCCCGCCCCGGCGATCCTTGCCGAGGTAAACCCCACGCCGCTCCCGCGCGCGACCCTCGTTGAGAACAATCGCAGCCTCAACTGGGTCACCGAGAAGATCTGCGGCATCATCGAAGGCCCAACCCCCAAGTGGTGGTGGATCGCCTTCGCGGTGTCCGGCTTCCTCGCCATGTTCACCGTGGCCGGCATCGTCTACCTCGTCGCCACCGGCGTCGGCGTCTGGGGCCATGCCAACCCGGTCAACTGGGCCTGGGACATCGTCAACTTCGTGTTCTGGATCGGCATCGGCCACGCCGGCACGCTGATCTCCGCGATCTTGTGCCTGCTGCGCCAGAAGTGGCGCACCTCGATCAACCGCGCCGCCGAGGCCATGACGATCTTCGCCGTGGTCTGCGCCGGCATCTTCCCGGTCTTCCACGTCGGTCGCGTCTGGTTCGCCGTCCTCCCCGGCTACCTCTTCCCCTTCCCCAACTCGAACGCGATCTGGCCCCAGTTCCGCTCGCCGCTGGAGTGGGACGTGTTCGCCGTGTCGACCTACGGCACCGTGTCCGTGCTCTTCTGGTATGTCGGCCTCATCCCCGACCTCGCCATCCTCCTGGACCGCTTCTACGCCCGCGGCCAGAAGCTCAAGTCCGCCCTCTACGGCTTCTTCGCCATGGGCTGGCGCGGCTCCAACCGCCACTGGAGCAACTACGAGATGGCCTACCTCATCCTGGCCGGCGTCTCGACGCCCCTCGTGTTGTCCGTGCACACCATCGTGTCCTTCGACTTCGCGGTCTCGCTGCTCCCGGGCTGGCACACCACGATCTTCCCGCCCTACTTCGTCGCCGGCGCGATCTTCTCCGGCTTCGGCATGGTGCTCACGCTCATGCTCCCGCTGCGCGCGATCTTCCGTTTGGAGGATCTCATCACGCAGTATCACCTCGACTGCATGTGTAAGATCGTTTTGGCGACCGGCACCATCGTCGGCTACGCCTACGGCATGGA